>NZ_JARANW010000020.1:0-65464 GCF_029889825.1 Halomonas sp. 11-S5 | reverse complement strand
GACAAGTTTATCGATCTGATGAGGCGAATAGCCCGCTATTTAACGAATCAGATCGAATGAAGTTGGCCGAAAGACCGGTTCTCGCAGTAGATCAGCGTTAAGTCCGACAGGATCCTAGCTTCCGCCACTGCCCCCAGCGAGGAATAATCATCGGTACCCGCTGCTCAGAGGCGCGATAGGCGTCAGCGAACCGAGCCCGCATCTGCCGTTCCTCGTGGTGGGCTAGCCATGTATAGACAAGCACGACCACCGGAAACAGGCCGGCCGAGGATAGCGTCAGTCAATGCACCACGCCTTCGCCGAACAAGGCGATCGAGTCCGGCTGGCACGAGGGTACGCCCTACGTGCAGGCCTACCAGCCACTGGAGGCACAGGAGAACGTCATGGCAGTGGACGGCGATCCGTGGAGATGACGAAGGAGACGCTGCTTATGC
This sequence comes from Halomonas sp. 11-S5, assembly GCF_029889825.1. Lineage (NCBI taxonomy): Bacteria > Pseudomonadati > Pseudomonadota > Gammaproteobacteria > Oceanospirillales > Halomonadaceae > Halomonas > Halomonas sp. 11-S5. Next base: position 65,030 of record NZ_JARANW010000020.1, on the reverse strand, counting down.
GGTTCGGTTGGCCCCTCAACCGATTGTGGCCAGGGCCGGGAACCAGTCCACCAGGATGCTGGAGAGCCGGGTAAGTGTCCCGGAGACGATCAGCAAGCCCATTAGGACCAGGATCACGCCGGCGACAGGTCGCGCATAGGCACTCCACTTGCCGAGGCGGCCCCGGTAGTGGCTGAACTTGTTGAGCAGCAGAGTGCTGGCCAGGAAGGGCATGGCCAGGCCCAGGGAGTACGTCGCCAGGTAGAGCATGCCGGCCTGTGCATTGGCAGTGGTCGAGGTGGCCATCAGGATCGCCCCCAGGATTGGGCCGATGCAGGGCGTCCAGCCGATGGCGAAGGAGACGCCGAAGAAGGTCGCCGCCATGGGGGAACCCCCTCTCGGCTCGGGTGACCACTGGAAGCTGCGCTGCAGGACGGGTAGTCGGAACATGCCCGTCATGAACAGGCCGAGCACGATGACGATGCTACCGGTGATCCAGTTGAGCTCCTGGCGATAACCGCGCAGGAGCTGGCCAATGCTGGTGACACCCAGGCCCATCAGGATGAAGACCACGCTGAAGCCGAAGACGAAGAAGGTGCTCAGCAGCAACGCCTCGAAGCGCCGGTCCGCCTTGCCGGCACTGCCGCCGGTGACCACCGACAGATAGGCGGGCAGCAAGGGCAGGGTGCATGGCGAGAAGAATGACAGCAGCCCACCGAAGAGGGCGCCGATCAGGCCGATAGAGGAGAGCGTGTCCACGGGGCAATCTACCTGGATGCTATGAAGTGGAAGGAGATCGACCGGCAACCGTCAGGGTTGCCGGTCTGGTTCGGTGAGGCAGCGCCTGCTGGAGGGAGGGGCACATAGGGCAGGCAGTCATCTTCACCTTGGTCGCGACACCTCGAGAGAGATCTGATGACCGATGCCCCCCAGTTCCACTGTCTGCAGTACCTCGAGGGAATCCGGGTCGAGGATCCACAGGTGGGGTTCTGCGCGGCTGGTGACCAGCACCCGACCATCGGTAGTTGCCACGGCGAGATGGTAAGGGGCCGGAGACAGCTCGGCACTATGCCGTGTGCCGTCATTGAGGGAGATCCTGACGATGCGATTATCGCCTTGACTCGTCGCATAGAGTCTCTGGCCATCCGGGCTCAGGTCGATGCCATGAGGTGCCGCGCCGATCTCGTATTCTTCGGCCACACGCCCGGTCGGAAGATCCACCGCCATGACTCTCCCTCCCTCAACATCGTTAACGTATAGGCGTGCCCCGTCCTCCGAGAGCACCATGTGCTCCGGGCTTCCGCCGACGTGGATATTACGCTGCACGAACCAGTGCTGAGTATCGACCTCGCTAATGGTGCCGTTACCCGCATTGCTGACCAGTATCGGGCCACCCGCTTCCTGCTGAACCAGGTAGTTGGGGTTGGGCCCCGTGGGCAAGGAGGCTATCACCTGGCCGCTTTCCAGCGACACCACGCTGATGCCTCCGCCGATGGGATGGGTCGAGACGGCATGGCGTCCATCGCGTGTGACCAGTACATGGTGCACGGGTGACGGCACCTCCAGGGTCCTGCTGATGCGGCTCGTGGCCGTGTCGGCGACGTAGAGCAGGCCGGTACTTGCTTCCTCCAGGGAGACCGTTCCGCCATCGCCATGATGGGCCGCGTGCTCGTCTTCCGTCACCCCTTCGGGGCGAGCGATCTCGCGACCGGACTCATGAGGGGTGAGACTGCCAAGGATGAGTTGCTGGCCGTCGGGCGTGAGGGCGGAGCCGTGCGTGTTGATCGTATCGGTCACGGTCGATACCACCTCCAGACGATCCAGGTCGATGATACCCACGGCATCTGCCGTCCCCATCGGCACGAATGCCCGGTCGTTGGCCGCCATGACGGCAGTCGAGGCTCCCAGGGCGACGCCGGCCATGAGACAAGCCAACCACGGTCTTTGCAGAGAGTTCTTCATGAGATGCATTTCCTGGATGTTGAGGCCCCGGCGGGACGTAGGGGACTACCAGCAGGTGGTCGGAATGTCATGGGGGTGCTTGTGGGGTAACACAATAGACCACTGGCGTGACCGCCCTCTTGATGCGTGTCAATTCAGAGGCTTCCGCCCCCCGGTGTCTTCCCAGTGCAACCCGCAACGGGAATGGCGTCGATATCATAGCCAATGCCTTGCACTCCATCCGATGAATTCAGCCATTCGAGCGCTCAATGGCCGCCGCAACCAAGGTTCTCTCTGAACCTCAATCGACTCGTTCAAGTCAATCTCGAATATTGTCGCCAGGGCGGTGTTCAGTGACTGGCAGTCTGCCGCCAGAGTGAGTTCGTAGTTGATGAACAGGCTTCGGTAGTCGAGGTTGGCAGACCCCACCGTACTCCAGTCATCGTCCACGATAAGAGTCTTGGCGTGTAATACACGGGGCTGGTACTCGAATATCCGGATTCCTGCAGCCAGCAACCTGGAATAGGTCGCTCGTGAGGCCCACTGGACAAAAGGCACATCGTTCTTTCCCGGTACCAGCACTCTGACATCGACACCATCTGATGCCGCGCGGCACAAGTCACGCTGGGTTCCCGCATCCGGAAGAAAATATGGCGTGGTCAGCCACAGCCGATTGCGTGCAGCCTTGAAACGGTCTTTAAGATGGCAGCGCAGGCGATAACGGCAGGTATGGCCGTGATTGGTGAGCAGCTCTATAAAGTGGACCCCGGCGGGCCGGACAACTCGCCCGGCGAATACGCGAACCTGCTCGGCTTCGACAGCCACCTGATCCACGGTCTCGACCGGCCAGACGGCATCGGCACAAGGTCGCCACCAATAGGGCGCGCTCTCTGTCGCGGGCGACCAATGGAAGCTGCGCTGCAGGACGGGAAGTCGGAACACGCCCGTCATGAAAAGGTCGAGAACGATGACGATGCTGCCGGTGAGATGGCTTTCACGTTATCGGCATTCGGTGACACACCCCGTCAGCTCGGCGGCGATCCGTACGATATGGTGGTGGCGGGTGATGACCGGAGCCGTCAATGGCAGCTCCACGGCTCCTTACTGGCATTGTCCTTGATGTTCTGGTCGACGAACCGGTAGTGGTCTTCCTTGAAACGTGTCCACCAGTCGTTGCTGATCTCGATGGCGTGCCGGTCGAGGATCGCCTCGATATGGTCGATGCATAGCCGCGACGCATCATAGGCCAGGCTGAGCCTGCGCTTGTCGGTGTCGTAGTCGACTCTGTCAACCCCGTACACCTCATCGATCTCCCCGATGGCGAGGCCTAACGCTTCCTCATTGCAGGGTTCGAGCTTCAGCTTGCGAGTCACTAGGTTGACCTCGGAGACGCCGAGGCGGCGCTCTTGCTTCGACATGATGCACACTCCCCTCTATCTTTTTTCGTCCTGCACGGTCAGGTGCTTGTCGGGCTGAGGCGAAGGCATTGTCCAGCACCGACACCGTGCTGATCGACCTGGCGACATTGGTACCAGTCCCCATGGCGATACCGACCTGCACCACCGCATGCATCGTCTTCACCTTGCCGGCCTTCTGCTCCGGCAGCACCGCAGCTTGGCTCAGGCGCTTGGGAACTGCCAAGTTGCTCAAAGTCTAAATCCCTTGTGGTACCCAATGGTCAAGCGAAAGGGGAACACCAAGGTGCGGATGGCACCACACCTTGATCGACATCATGCAAATCCCGCCTTCCGGGGTCCCCGCCACCCGCCTGAACGATGCAGTGAAGCCAAGGCGGAAAAGGCGGAGCTTGTGCGTGGTGTCATGGAGATGTCAGCGAGGGATGACAGGGTAGAGAGTGTCGTCACTCCCATGATAATCGGCTCCAGGGGAGCTTGGTGGGACTCAGACTGGCTATCCCAGGTGAAGCCAGCGCCTGAGGGCCGCTCGCACGTGTACTGGCGTGACCTTCCAGGCCAGCGGGAGCAGGGTAATGGTGCCGAGCGCGAGCACGGTGAGACCCGCGCGGCGCAGATCGTCTGAGGCGAGTTCGTCGCCGAAATGCGCCAGCAGGAAGCTTGCTGGTAGCACCCCCAGCAGCGTCGCGACGGCGAAGCGCCAGGCCTTGAGAGGTGAGAGTCCCGCCGCGTAGCTGATGACGTCGAATGAGACGAACGGCATGAGCCGGGTGGCGAAAACGGCGGCCATCAGGGCGTTCTGGGAGTCAATGAAACGGTATAGCAGGTTCGGGGGCGGGCGCACGCCCGACCAGGCCCTCAGGGCGTCATACCCCAGCAGGCGGGCAATGCAAAACGCGATCAGCGCACCGGTACCGGAGCCGATGGCGACATAGAGTGTCCCCCAGGCATGGCCATAGGCCGCGCCGGCGGCAAGCGCGATCGGCGCACTGGGGATCGGACTCATGACGATGGCAAGGGTCATCAGGCCTATGACCAGGATCGGCCCCAATGGACCAAGTCGTATCACCGCCTGCTCGAGGGTATCGCCGGTGAGCAGGGTATCCAGCGTACCACTACGCCACAGCACCAGGGCAATGGCAAGAAAGGCGGCAAGCAGCATAACGCCCAGGAGGATGCGCCGCCTCGAGGTAGGAAAGAAGCGGGAAGGGGCGCCGTCCTCATGCTTCTGATGCCTGGCCATGTCACCCAATCCTGATTTCCTTAACCCCGCCTTGTGGCTGAAAACGTCAAACTCCTCTGCTGTCCGTGGTGACATGATGTGGGCACCCGCGACGATGATCAAGGGAAGGAGCGGCACGAGCAGAAGGGGGCAACCGCTCGTTTCGACACTCGTCGGGAAGATACCTGGATCATGCTCAAGGCCAGCGGCACAAGCGTGTTTCGCCACGGCCATTGGGTTGGCGATAATAGGCTCGGTCCGGGGCTGATCGGCTGGTTGCCCGTCGGAGGTGATGGGGGCCGTTGCGACTTTGCTGGCGGTGGCCTTGTGGGGGGACTGAGGCCACCGCCCCGGCAGGCACCGGGGCAATGTTGTTGCCCGTAGACGATTCAGCCGATATTGCGTGAGAGGCTCGGGGTGAGGAACGCGAGAGCAGGGTCAGAACGGGTAGTGGATGGACGCCGTCATCAGGTTGAGGTGGTTCATGGCCGGGGCTTTGATCTCCTCGAATTCCAGGCGGCTGACGAGGTGGTGCAGCTGCAGGCGGGCCCCGAAGCCCTGCACCCTGGCGGTGCCCCCGCGAAGCGGGTCGCCGTCCCCGACGGGGTCGCCCTGCCACTCCGCCAGGCCCGACTTGGCGTAGAGCCCGAGCGGCCCGAGACGCACGCCGGCCACCAGGCTGCCACCCAGGCTGGTGGTGTCGAGCAGCTGCTGGCCATCGGTGAGGGACACCGGTACGTCATCGCTTTCGCGGTAGCTGAATTCGGCGCCCAGATCGAGGCGCGGCAGGTACTGTGGCGTGAAGCCGGCGGTGAGGCGAAAGCCCGAGGTATAGCCGTCGGGCGTCTGGACGCCGCGCCCCTGGATGATCATGCCATTGTCGAGGTGCATCAGATCCTGCGCCATGCCCCCGTAGGCGGGCATGGGCGAATCGGCCTGCGAGGGCAGCGCCAACAGCGCCAGGACACTAGCCAGTGCGATAACGAGGCGTGAATCCGGTTGCATGATCTCCGACCTTGAGTCGGCAGTGGGGGTGCCGGCCCGGAATCATTGTCTCCCAAGACTAGCAAGCCGCCGGAGGTTCCGCCAATGCCGCCGCCCGGAGGCGCATGGCGGTCAGGTGATCGGCCAGGCAGGGCGCCGCCAGGCCGTGCCGCTCGGCCGCGGCGAGCAGCGGGGCGAGGATCGCCTCGTGTTCGGTGAGTCGGCCGGCCAGCACGTCCTGCAGCATGGAGGCCCGGTTGCTCGCCGTGGCCTCGACGACCTGCCAGACCAGCTGCCGCCAGCCCTCCTGGCCGCCCCCGCCGGGTGGGGTGACGCCTTCGGCTGCGAGGATCACCGCAACCTCGGCGATCAGCCTCTCGACCAGGGGGCGGAAGGGGCGGTCGCGCAACTGGCCGTTGCGGATCGCGAAGCGGGCGACCAGGGGATTGATGGCGGCATTGACGGCGAGCTTGCGCCACAGCCGCACGCGGATATCGTCGACCGCTTCGGCCGGTAGCCCGGCGGCGGTCAGGGTGCGCGCCAGCGCGGTGGCCAGGTCCGCGTGGGTTCCGTCCAGGGTGCCGAGGTAGGTGTGGCCATGGCCGGCATGGGTTACCCGGTCGTCGGCCTGCACATGAGCGCCCTCGGTGGTGGTGGCGCAGAGTACCGGGCCGCGATGGCGCTCGCTGAGCCGTGGCTGACAGGCGAAGCCGTTCTGCCACAGCACCAGCGGCACCCCGTCAGGCAGCCGGGCGGCCAGGGCGGCGTGGGCCGCCTCGGCGCCGTGGGCCTTGGTGGTCAGGTGCACCACGGCCGGTATCTCTGGAGGCAGGGCATCGGCCCGGGCCATGGCAAGCGCCTGGACCCGGGTGTCGCCCTCCGGGGTGACCAGGGTCTGGCGGCCGGGAAGCGGGCGGCGGCCGACCAGCCTCACCGGGACATGGCCGGCCAGCCGGAAGGCGATCAGCCGCCCCAGGGCGCCGGGGCCGACGATCCAGTGCGTCGCTGGGGTCATGGCGCACCTCCCGGGATCATGAGCGGCGGGTGCGTCGTGGCGTGGCCGCCTTGCGGCGCGGCCCGCCGCGGCGCTTGTTGCCAGACACGCGCGGCGTCGGGGCCTGCTCGCCCCGGGCGCCGTGCAGCGCCTCGCGCATCCGGCCCGCGTCGGCGGCGGCGAGCAGGCCATGCAGGTCCTCGATCAGGGCCGCGAGGAAGGGGGCCGGGGCGTCGCCCTGCTCGGCGATGGCGCCCAGGCGCTGCTCCCAGAGCGCGGTCCGCTCGGGGCGGCCCACCGCCTCGGGCAGCGAGGCGATCAGCGCGCTGCCCAGCCGCGTGGCGCGCAGTGCCTTGGCCTGGCGGACCAGGTAGCCGCGCTCCACCAGCGTCTCGATGATGCCGGCACGGGTCGCCTCGGTGCCCAGGCCGTCGTGCTCGCGCAGGGTGCGCCGGACGGCCGGGTCCTCGACATAGCGGGCAATGTTCATCATCGCCTTGATCAGGCTGGCGTCGGTGAAGGGCTCCGGCGGGCGGGTCTCGCGGTCCTCGACCCCGGCCTCCTGGACCCGGCACGCCTCCCCCTCGGTGAGCGCTGGCAGCGGCGGCGCCTCGTCACGGGTGGTGAACAGCGGCTTCCAGCCGGGGTCGAGGATCTCCTGGCCGCGGGCGCGGAAGCATTCGCCGACGATGGTGAATTCCGCCTTCACCTCGCGGGTGGAAAGCGCGGGATAGAACTGGGCCAGCACGTTGCGCACGATCAGCCGGAAGACATCGGCCTCGGCCTTGTCGAGCCGCGTGAGGTCGGCGGGCTTGCCGGTGGGCGCCAGGGCGTGGTGGGCGCCGACCTTGCGGTCGTCCCAGGCCCGGGAGCGCCGCGAGAAATCCGCCCCGGCCAGCCAGCCACGCAGTGTCTCGTCCTGGCGGCAGGCGCCCTCCAGGGTGGCCCGCGCCGCAGCGAAATGCTCCTCGGGCAGGTAGCGGCAGTCCGAGCGCGGGTAGGTGATCAGCTGGTGGCGCTCGTAGAGGCGCTGGCAGATGTCCAGGGTCACCTTGGCGGAGAGCCCGTAGCGTCGGGCGGCGTCGACCTGCAGGGCCGACAGCGCATAGGGCAGGGGGGCGGCCTGGCGCTTGTCTCGGCTCTCGAGTGCCGTGAGCCGGCCCTCGGCACCGGGCAGGCGCTCGGCCAGGGCGGCGGCCGGTTCCCGGGCCAGCAGGCGCCCCTGGTCGTCGAGGGGATGGGTCTCCCCGGGCACCCACCAGGCGCGCAGCCGGCCCTGCGCGACGGCGAGGTCGGCCCACAGCACGAAGAAGGGCTTGGGAACGAAGTCGCGGATCTCGGCGTCGCGGCGCACCACCAGCCCCAGCACCGGGGTCTGGACACGGCCCACCGAGAGCACGCCGTCGTGACCGGCCTGGCGGCCGATGAGCGTCCAGGCCCGGGTCAGGTTGATGCCGTAGAGCCAGTCGGCCCGCGCGCGGCACTGGGCCGCCCGGTAGAGGGGCTCGAAGCGGCCATTGTCCTCGAGCCGGGCGAGCGCGCGCTGCACCGCCGGGCGGTTGAGGTCGCTGACCAGCAGCCGCGACACCGGCCCCTTCCAGCCCAGGTGCTCGATCACCTCCTGCACCAGCAGCTGGCCCTCGCGGTCGGGGTCGCCGGCATGCACCACCTCGCGGGCGGACTTGAGCAGCCGACGGATCACCGCCAGCTGGCCGCGGGCCTTGGGGCGAGGCATCAGCTTCCAGCGGCTCGGCAGGATCGGCAGGTGATCGAGGCGCCACTGCTTGAGGGCCGGATCGTAGGCATCGGGCGGGGCCTGTTCCAGCAGGTGGCCCAGGCACCAGGTGACCGTGGTGTCGCCCACCACCAGGGCCCCGTCGTCGCGGCGGGGGGCGCCGGGCAGGGCCTCGGCGATGGCCCGGGCCAGGCTCGGTTTCTCGGCGATGATCAGTCGCATGATGGCTCGTCGCGGTGAATGACATGGACATTCTTCCAGTATTCGCCACGCCTCGCCAGGTGTAAGCTGCCCCAATAAGCGTACAATGTTTGTATAATATTGATGGGAGGAGAGCGATCATGCGCGAACGCGGCCGTACCCGGCGTCTGCTGGGACTCGGCGCCCGCACCGGCGGGGCGCTGATCCGCACCCGAATGGGCGGCCAGGCCGACTGGCGGAACCTGGTGCGCCTCGGCGCGCGACTCGACATGGCCGAGCGCACCCGGCAGCTGTTCTCCAGAGGGCATGCCTGATCCTCCGGACAAGCGACTAACCCACCTGCCCAGCCTGGCGCCGGACTGGTAGACTACGGCGTTTTCCAAACGTTGGAGTGCGCGATGCTGGCAGTATGGGTGGAACAGCTGCTGGGCTTTGCCTCGGGTGCCCTGGTGGCCATTCGCCAGGACGAGCGCTACCCCACGCTGATGGCCTGGGCCCGCGACGAAGGCCCGGCTCTGGTCGGCGGCAACCTGGCGCTGGCCCAGGCGCTGGCCCCGGAGCTGTGGTCGCAGACCCCGCTGGCGCGACTCGACTTTGCCGCCGAGCCGCTGGCCCGGCCCGGGCGCAACGAGCCCTGCTGGTGCGATTCGGGGCGCAAGACCAAGCACTGCTGCGGGGCGGTCAGCCTGCCCGGCCACGTGCCACCGCACCTGATGTGGATGCTCTCGCTGCGCGACTGGAAGGGCGATACCCTCAAGGCCGCCCTGGCCAGCGGCCGCGCCCCGGCCCAGGCGCTGCTGGAGGCCGGCCTGATCGCCGCCGAGTCCGGCCAGCGTGGGCGGGCCCAGCAGATCCTCGAGTCGCTGTTCGAGTGTGCCGACTGGCTGACCCTCCCCGAGCAGGCCGAGCCCGCCTTCGAGATCCTCATCGACCTCTACCAGGAGCGCGGCTTCCACCGCAAGCGCGAGGCGCTGCTCGACGCGGTGCTCGACCGTGGCCCGCTGTTCCTGCGCGGCGTGGCCCTGGAGCGGCTGTGCCTGATGCACCTGGACAACGACGACCTGGACAGCGCCCGGGCCGCCTTCGTGCGCGCCCAGCAGGCCCTGCCCGATTCGCCGACCCTGGCCTATATCGAGGCCATGCTGCTGCTCCACGAGGGGCATGAACAGGAGGCCGCCGAGCGCTCGCGCTTCTGGTTCCGGCGCCTGGCCCGCCAGGGTGACCTGGACCCCGACCAGCTGCAGTTCCTGGCCGACCTGGCCGAGAACCCCGGGGCGACGCTCGCCGATCAGCTGCTGAGTGCCGAGGAGGACCTGGCCGAGCCGCTGGTGGCCCTGCAGGCGCTGCTGGAATCACTGCCCGTGGCCCCGCGGCTGGAGGTCCGCCGCGGCGACGACGACGACGGCCTCGAGTACCACACTACCGCCCGCGAGGACACCCTGTTCGCCGCCTGGCACAAGGTCTTCCGGGCTCGGGTCGAGAGCGACGCGCCGATGGGCTTCGACGAGGATCCCTGGCCGCATGCCGGGGAGTGGCTGCCGGCGCTCTGCGCCCATCCCGAGTGGCTGGACGCCCCCGCCGTGGTGCAATCCCTGGCGCTGGCGCTGGCCAGCCGCTTCGGCAGCCTGCCATGGATGGCACCGAGCCTGTTCGAGCCCCTGGCGAGCCGGCTGGAGCGCTGGCTCGAGCAGGTGCGCGCCGAGGGCGAGGGCGCCTTCCTGTGGGACAGCGCCGACAACGCCGTGCTGCTGCGCACCGGCCTGGCGCTGGTGGTGGGCATGGAGCGCGGCGCCCGGGCGCGCTCCCGCGAGCTCGCCGAGCGGCTGCTCACCCTGGACGACCAGGACAGCCTGGGCCTGCGCGAGCTGGTGCTCGACCAGCTGCTCCGGGAAGGTCGCGACCGCGCGGCCCTGGCCCTGAGCGAGCGCGAGCTCGACGGCGATGACGACGAGACCCCGCCGCTGGGGCTGCTGATGGGGCGGGTGCTGGCGCTCTACCGCCTGGAGCGCCGCGACGAGGCCGGCGAGGCGCTGGGGAAGGTGGTCCGCCACAATCCCCATGCCGTGGCCATGCTGTGTGCCGAGAACCCGCGCCCGGTCGGCGGTGGCGATGGCGTCGCCGAGCCCGGCACCCGCGCCGAGGCCTGGCAGTACCGCACCCTGATGCGCGACCAGTGGCGGACCACGCCGGGCGCGCTTGACTGGCTGCAGGCGCGGCCGGCCGACTGACCGATCGGCAAGTCGATCAGGCGGCCCCGGGCGCCGGCACCAGCTCGCGGTCGCGGCTGATCCAGATCGCCAGCAGCACGGCCGGCAGCCCCAGCAGCGTGGAGATCAGGAAGAAGGTGGCATAGCCCTCGCCGCTGACCACCAGGCCGCCGAAGCCGCTGAGGAACTTGCCCGGCAGGGTCATCAGCGACGAGAAGAGCGCGTACTGGGTGGCCGTGTAGGCGCGCGAGGTGAGGCTCGAGAGGAAGGCGATGAAGACGGCGCTGGCCAGGCCGTTGGCCAGGTTGTCGCCGATGATCGCCATCACCAGCATCGGCAGGCTCTGGCCGGCCAGCGCCAGGGACACGAACAGCAGGTTGGTCAGCGCCGCGGCCGCCGCGCCCAGGACCAGGATCGGCCCGATGCCGTAGCGGGCCACCAGCAGCCCCCCGAGGATTCCACCGCCGATGCTCATGGCGATGCCGAAGACGTTGGTGACATTGGCGATGGTGGCCAGCGTGAAGCCGAGGTCGATATAGAGCGGGTTGGCCATGGAGGCCATGGCCAGATCGCTGATCCGGAATACCGCCACGAACGCCAGCAGCCACAGCGCCTTGCGCCGATGGCGGGTGAAGAAGTCGGTGAAGGGGCAGACGATCGCCCCGATCACCCAGGCCCCCAGCCGCCGCAGCGGCTTGGGCCGGCCGCGGGAGGCGCGCAGGAAGGCCCGTACCCGCGGCTCATGGATCAGCTGGGTGGTCAGCGAGAGTCGCTCGGGTTCCGGGCGCAGCAGCACCGTGATCACGCCGATGCCCACCAGCGCCGCCATGCTCAAGTAGGCCGCTTCCCAGGAGGCCAGCGAGGCCACGTAGAGGGCGCCGGCACCGGCCGCCAGCAGCCCGCCGCGATAGCCGATGATGTAGGTCGAGGCCATGGCGGCCTGGACATCGTCCGGGGCGGACTCGATGCGAAAGGCGTCGATGGCGATGTCCTGGGTCGCGCTGCCGAAGGCCACCAGCAGGGCGAAGGCGGCCACCAGCGGCAGGTGGCCCAGCGGGTCGACCCCGGCCAGCCCCACCAGGCCGGCGGCGATCATCGCCTGGGCCAGCAGCATCCAGCCGCGGCGCTGGCCGAAGGTGCGAGTCAGCAGCGGCAGGGCGAGCCGGTCCACCACCGGAGCCCAGAAGAACTTGATCGAGTAGAGCATGCCGATCCAGGCGAAGAAGCCGATGGCCGCCACCTCGACCCCGGTGCTGCGCAGCCAGGCCGAGAGGGTCGAGAACACCAGCAGGAACGGCAGCCCTGCGGAGAAGCCCAGGAACAGCATGGTGATGACCGGTGCACGCAGGTAGAGGGCCAGGGCGTCGCGCCAGCTGCGTCGGGCGGTGGGGGGCGGCATGTCGGGCAGGACTCCTTGCGCCGGGGCGTGCGTTGGGACTCGAGGGCGGTCACGCAGGTCCCCGCCATCGATGATAAAATTGTCACTCAGTCGCCGGGCCAGTGGCCGTTCGACCCATGTCGTCCGCGGGCCGTTTCTCGGGTCGACATGCGGTGGGATTGTTGCAGAGCCCCGGCAGTGATACTAGGAGCCTGTCGAACTTAACGCTGATCTACTGCGAGATCCGGTCTTTCGGCCAATTTCATTCGATCTGATTCGTTAAATAGCGCGCTATTCGCCTCACCAGATCGATAAACTTGTCTCGAAATCCGGCTCTCTCGCGACGATCGGTCAAATCCGACAGGCTCCTTGCAGGAACCCTTATCAGGAGCGACATGAGCGATTCAGAGATTCGTCACGACGAGGCCGATGATGCCGTCCCTCGCTGGTACGTGATCCAGTGCAAGGGCGGCGAGTCCTTCCGCGCCGCCGAGCACCTGGCCAACCAGGATTACGAGATCTTCCACCCCGTGCTGCAGGTGCAGAAGAAGCGCCGGGGCAAGCTCGAGTGGGTCAGCGAGCCGTTGTTCCCCTACTACCTGTTCATCCGGCTCGACCGCCTGGCCAGCAACTGGCGGCCCATCCGCTCCACCCGCGGCGTGCTGAAGATCGTCACCTTCGGCCTGGACATGCCGGTGCCGGTCAGCGATGCCCTGGTCGAGACGCTGCTCGCGCATGGCAGCGGGGAGGAGGACGCGACCTCGAACGTCTACTTCCGTGCCGGCGAGCCGGTGGAGATCACCGAGGGTCCCTTCAAGGACCTGCAGGCCGTGTTCGCCAGCCACAAGGGCGAGGAGCGCGCCATCGTGCTGCTCAACATGCTGCACAAGCAGCAGCGCCTGGAGATGCCCGTCGGCCAGCTGCGTCGCCGCGACTAGACACGCTTCCCCGCACTCATCCATTCGCCTGAGGAGACCCCATGACTATCGCCCCGCAACGGGTCGTGAGCCTGCACTATGTGCTCAGCGACCAGGACGGGAGTGTCCTCGACGACTCCCGTGCCCGCCGGCGGCCCCTCGAATACCTGCATGGCCACGGCAACATCATGGCCGGCCTGGAGCGCGCCCTGGCCGGCCAGGGCGCCGGCGCCCAGCTCTCCGTCACCCTGATGCCGGCCGAGGCCTATGGCCTGCGCGACGAGTCGCTGGTGCGCGAGGTCGGCCGCCATGCCTTCCCGGTGGAGGACATCGCGCCGGGCATGCGCTTCCAGACCCCGGGTGACGACGGTCCCGAGATCGTCACCGTGCTCGAGGTCCGCGATGACGCCGTGGTCATCGACACCAACCATCCGCTGGCCGGCCAGGTCCTGCGCTATCGCCTCGAGGTGCTGGAGGTGCGCGATGCCACGCGTGCCGAGCTCGCCAAGGGCCATCCGCTGCCCCCGGGCACCGATCCCGGCGAGGTCGAGGACAAGAAGATGCCGTGAAAACTGACCTGGATCAACGGATTTCCCGCGGCCCGGCGAGGTCGCGGGGAAACTTGATGCAAGTCAGCTTTCCTCTCCAACCGAGGGGCTACAGTGCTCCCAACACATCGGGACGGGAGGACATCACCATGTATCTGGATGACGCCGTAATTTTCGGACTTGTTACCGTCGCGATGATGATCGCTTTCATGGGGGGCTGGGTCGCGTTCATCGTCCGCGACCATCATCGCAAGAAGAAGCACTGAGCCAGCCGCGTCAAGAGTCGTCAGGGGAGGGGGGAGCTTTCCCCCCAGTAGCCGACCCGCTTGGGTCGGCTTTTTTTCGTCTGTCGGGATCGAACGGGCGCCCTGAGGTCAGCGCTCGGCGGTAGTGCGCACCGGGGCGGGGCTCGTCGGCGACCAGTGGCGGGTCAGGGCACGCATCACCCGTTCCGGGTACCAGGTCTTGCCCAGGCTGCCGTTGTAGCGTGCCAGTGCCCGGGTCAGGTCGCCGCCCTCCACGGCCAGGTAATGGGCCAGTATCGTGCAGCCATAGCGCAGGTTGCGGCGCGGGTCCTTGAGGTCGTCGGCCGGCAGGCCCAGCTCGCGGATCCAGAACGGCATGATCTGCATCAGGCCCACGGCGCCGGCCGAGGAGACGGCCTCGGCCTGGAAGGCGCTCTCCACCTGGATCACCGCCAGCACCAGCTCCGGTGCCAGGCCGGCCAGCCGTGCCTCATGGTGGATGCGGCCCAGCAGTTCACGACGCCTTGCCAGCTCCGGCAGGTAGCGGGCAAGGCGCGGCGCCATGTCATTGAGCCACTGGCGAGCGGCCCAGATCTCGGCGGGCGCCACGGGTGCTCCGCGGATGCTGTCGAGGGTACCGCGCAGGCTGGCGGGGGTCTCCGGCAGGGCCCGCACGAAAGGCGCGGGCTGGCCGGGTGACAGCGAGGCAGGCAGGGCGGCGATGAAGTCGTCGCCCTGGGCCAGCGCGTCGCTGGCCCAGAGGCAGCAGGCCGCCGCCAGGGCGGCGGCCCGGTAGCCCTCAGCGAGCGACCTTCTCGCCCAGGAAGTCGAGGATCTGCGCGGCCGGTACCATGGTAGCGTCACTGTCACGGCGTCCCTTGTACTCCAGTTCTCCCTTGTCCAGGCCGCGGTCGCCGACCACCAGGCGGTGGGGGATGCCCATCAGCTCGTGGTCGGCGAACCGCACGCCGGGGCGCAGGTCGCGGTCGTCCAGCAGCACCTCGAAGCCGGCGGCGATGAGGGCCTGATACAGCCGTTCGGACTCCTCGCGCACCCGCTGCGACTTGTGGGCGTTCATCGGCACCATCGCGATCTGGAAGGGGGCGATGGCATCGGGCCAGATGATCCCGGCGGCGTCGTGGTTCTGCTCGATGGCGGCGGCCACGACGCGGGTCACACCGATACCATAGCAGCCCATCCAGGGATGCACGGCACGACCTTCGTCGCCGAGCACGGTGGCGTTCATTGCCTCGCTGTACTTGCGCCCCAGCTGGAAGACGTGGCCGACCTCGATGCCGCGCTTGATGGAAAGCGTGCCCTTGCCGTCCGGCGAGGGGTCGCCCTCGACCACGTTGCGGATGTCATACACCGGGGGCAGCGCCACGTCGCGCTCCCAGTTGATCCCGAAGTAGTGCTTGCCATCGACGTTGGCGCCGGCGCCGAAGTCGCTCATCAGGGCGACCGAGCTGTCGATGATGATCGGCATGTCCAGGTTCACCGGGCCGAGCGAGCCGGGGCCGGCGCCCACCGCGGCGCGGATCTCCTCTTCGCTGGCCATGGTCAGCGGGGCGGCCACCGCGGGGAGGTTCTCGGCCTTCACCTCGTTGAGCTCGTGGTCGCCGCGCACCAGCAGAGCCACCAGGCCGCCTTCGGCGCCGTGGACCATCAGGGTCTTGAGGGTCTTCTCGATGGGCAGGTCGTGCTGCTCCACCAGGGCGGCGATGGTCCGGGCATGCGGGGTGTCGACCAGGCGCAGCTCCTCGGCGGGGGCCGGGCGCCGGGCGTCGCTGCCCAGTGGCGCGGGCAGCGCATCGGCCTTCTCCATGTTGGCGGCGTAGTCGGACTCGGTGGAGAAGACGATGTCGTCCTCGCCGGAGTCGGCCAGCACGTGGAACTCGTGGGAGCCGGTGCCGCCAATGGCGCCGTTGTCGGCGATCACCGGACGGAAGTCCAGTCCCAGGCGGGTGAAGATGCGCACATAGGCGTCATACATCACCTGGTAGGTCGCCATCAGCGAGGCCTCGTCCACGTGGAAGGAGTAGGCATCCTTCATGATGAACTCGCGGGAGCGCATCACCCCGAAGCGCGGCCGGATCTCGTCGCGGAACTTGGTCTGGATCTGGTAGAAGTTGGCCGGCAGCTGCTTGTAGCTGGCGATCTCCTTGCGCACCAGGTCGGTGATCACCTCCTCGTGGGTGGGGCCGACGCAGTAGTCGCGGTCGTGACGGTCCTTGAGGCGCAGCAGCTCCGGGCCATACTGCTCCCAGCGGCCGGACTCCTGCCACAGCTCGGCGGGTTGCACCGCCGGCATCAGGACCTCCTGGGCCCCGGCGCGATCCATCTCCTCGCGCACGATGCGCTCGACCTTGCGCAGGGTCTTGAGGCCCAGCGGCAGCCAGGTGTAGAGGCCGGAGGTGAGGCGGCGGATCATCCCCGAGCGCAGCATCAGCTGGTGACTGATGACCTCGGCGTCGGCGGGGGTTTCCTTGAGGGTGGCGATCAACAGTTGGCTAGCGCGCATGGGTCCGGCGGTTCCTCGAGCGTGTTCGTACAGGTGACGGAATCGGGGGCCGCGCAGGTCGGCGGCAATGACCGAGCATTGTACGGCTCGCCGTCCGAGGCGGCAAAAGCTTGTGCTCACACGGTGTTCCCGCCGAGCCCTGGTCAGCCCTCGAGCAGCAGCAGGCGCACCAGCATGCCCAGCACCAGGGTGGTGGAGACGCTGAGCAGGGTGCCGAGCAGCACGTATTCGGTGAGCTTGCGGTCGCGGGAGTCGCGCAGGTCGCCGAAGCGCAGCACCGACTTGGCGGCGAGCAGGAAACCGACCGCGGTGAGCTGGTCCAGCAGCACCAGGGTCAGCACCAGCAGCCGTTCCAGCACGCCGATGCGCGCTCCGGCGCTGGCCAGGGTGCCGGTCTCCTCGAGCTGCTCGCTCCAGCGCTGCATGACCAGGGCGATGGCGATCGACAGCGGGCGCGTCACCAGCAGGTAGGCGGCCGCCATTCCCAGCACCGTCGGTGAGGCGAGCCAGGCGGCGAGCTCGCGCAGCGGGGCCAGGCTGCCGAGCCAGGCCAGCCAGAGTCCCAGCAGCACCAGCAGGTGACTGGCTTGGTCGAGCAGGAACCAGCGCAGTTCGCCGGCCGGCAGTCGGGCCTTGGCCAGGTCGATCAGCCAGTGGCTGGCGGCCACCGTCAGGGCGCCGAGCAGCACCGCGGCCAGGCCCCGGGGCATGGCCGCACTCGCCACCAGCAGCACACCCCCGGCGAGCAGGCCATGCAGGCCGGCATGCTGGAGCAGGCGCGGGGAACGGTGGCGCAGCCGGTAGCGTTCCTCCACCCAGGTACGCGGTTGCAGCAGGAAGTCGCCGACCAGGTGGGCGAGGACCAGCCCCATGAGCAACGAGAGGGCATCGGCGCTCATGGCGTGCCCTCCTCGTCGGCGAGGCGCTGTCGCAGGTAGTCGAGGGTGTCGGAAAGCAGGGCCCAGCGGGCGGCGCGCAAACGCTTGTGTACGCTGGGCTGGCGGATGCCGAGTCGCTCGGCCAGGGCCTGCTGGGAGGCATCATGGCGCAGGCTCAGGCCGACGACCTCGGCGGAGTAGGGCGACCAGCCGTCGAGCAGGTCGTCGATGAAGCGGACCAGCAGGGCGAGGCCGGGGTCCTCGGGCGCGTCCAGCCGGGTCAGCGACAGGTGGGTGCTGGTGTCGGCCAGGGCATCCAGGGCGCGACCCGAGGCCACGAAGGTGGCGCCGTCGGCCGCCGCGATGCCGCGCTCCGCCGGCCCGACCGCCACGGCGATGCGGGCATCCCAGCGCTGGTCGGGCTCGGAGTGCTCGACCAGCGCCGCCCGCAGGGCCACGGCCGCCTCCATGGCCGGCGCCGCCCGGGGCAGGGCGAGCTGGAAGCCGTCGCCACGGAAGCGTTCGCCGTGGCCGCCATGCAGGGAGGCCAGTTCGGCCAGGCTCTCATCCAGCAGCCGGTAGAGGCGAGGTCGGTCGTCGATCTTGCGCGAGTCGATCACGTCGCCGGTCAGCACGGCGATTCGCTGTGGCATGGCAGGTCCTCCGGGGCTCTCGCCTCAAGGATAGCCTTGGAGGGCTATTTATCAATCTAATAGCCTTAAAAGGTTATAATGGCAATATATAGCCCATAAGGGCTATATGCGCCTACCGAGCCAGTTCCCGCATGGCGCTCTCCAGCCCCTCCAGGGTCATGGGGTACATGCGATCGTCGATCAGCTCGCGGATCAGCCGGGTGGAGTGGGTGACCTCCCAGGCGCGCCGCGGCATGGGGTTGAGCCACGCCAGGCGCGGGAACTTCTCCATCAGGCGCCTGAGCCACACGGCCCCGGCCTCGTCGTTGAAGTGCTCCACGCTGCCGCCGGGATGGGTGATCTCGTACGGCGACATGGCGGCGTCGCCGACGATCACCACCTGATAGTCGTCGCCATAGGTATGCAGCACGTCCAGGGTCGGGATGCGCTCATGATGGCGCCTTGCATTGTTCCGCCATAGCCCCTCGTAGAGGCAGTTGTGGAAATAGTAGGGCTCCAGGTGCTTGAATTCCGAACGCGCCGCGGAGAAGAGCTCCTCGCAAGTGCGAATGTGGTCGTCCATGGAGCCGCCCACGTCGAGCAGCAGCAGCACCTTCACCGTATTGTGGCGCTCCGGGCGCATCTGCACATTGAGCAGGCCGGCGTCGCGGGCCGTCTCGCGGATGGTGGCGTCGACGTCGAACTCCTCCGAGGCCCCCTGGCGAGCAAACTTGCGCAGCCGGCGCAGCGCCATCTTGATGTTGCGGGTGCCCAGCTCCAGGGAGTCGTCGTAGTCGCGGAAGCGCCGCTCGTCCCACACCTTCACCGCCCGGCGATGGCGCGAGCCCTCCTGGCCGATGCGGATCCCCTCGGGGTTGTAGCCGTAGGCGCCGAAGGGGCTGGTGCCGCCGGTGCCGATCCACTTGTTACCGCCGGCGTGGCGCTTCTTCTGCTCCTCCAGGCGCTGCTTGAAGGTCTCGATCAGTTTCTCGAGGCCACCCAGGGACTCGATCCGTGCCTTCTCCTCCGCGGAGAGCTGCTTCTCGAACTCTCGGCGCAGCCAGTCGTCGGGGATCAGCGCCTCGATGGCGGCGTCCAGGTTCTCCAGACCCTCGAACCAGGCGGCGAAGGCGCGATCGAAGCGGTCGAAGTGGCGCTCATCCTTGACCAGCACGGTGCGGGCGATCCGGTAGAAGGCCTCCATGTCGGCGAATACCACGCCACGTTCCACCACTGCATGGAGGTCGAGCAGCTCGCGCAGCGACACCGGCACCCCGGCACGCTTCAGGGTCTCGAACAGGCCGATAAACATGGGTCAGCGCCTCGGGTTGCCTTGGCGGCGCATCATGAAGGCCAGCCGTTCCAGTAACTGCGTATCCTGTTCATTCTTCACCAGGGCCCCGGCCAGCGGCGGGATCGCCTTGGTAGGATCGCGCTGGTAGAGCGCCTCCCGGGCCAGGTCGTCGGCCATCAGCAGCTTCAGCCAGTCCACCAGCTCCGAGGTCGAGGGCTTCTTCTTCAGACCCGGGGCCTGGCGCAGATCGAAGAACACTTCCAGCGCCTCGCCGACCAGCGTCGGGGCGATCTCGGGGAAGTGCACGTCGACGATCGTCTGCATGGTCTCGCGGTCGGGAAACTCGATATAGTGGAAGAAGCAGCGGCGCAGGAAGGCGTCGGGGAGCTCCTTCTCGTTGTTGGAGGTGATGACGATGATCGGGCGGTGGTGGGCGGTGATGGTCTCGCCGGTTTCAAAGACATGGAACTCCATGCGATCCAGCTCCTGGAGCAGGTCGTTGGGGAATTCGATGTCCGCCTTGTCGATCTCGTCGATCAGCAGCACCACCCGCTCATCCGCGGTGAAGGCCTCCCACAGCTTGCCGGGCTTGATGTAGTTGGCGACGTTTTCCACGCCCTCGACCCCCAGCTGGGAGTCGCGCAGGCGGCTCACCGCATCGTACTCGTAGAGCCCCTGGGCGGCCTTGGTGGAGGACTTGATGTGCCAGGTGTGCAGCTGTGTGCCCAGCGAGGCCGCCAGCTCCTCGGCGAGCAGGGTCTTGCCGGTGCCCGGCTCGCCCTTGATCAGCAGCGGGCGCTCCAGGGTCACGGCGGCGTTGACCGCCTGTTTGAGGGCCTCGGTGGCCACGTAGGTGGAAGTGGAATCAAACGCCATGGGTTATGCCTCGGCAGATCGCAGATGGGAAGAGTCAAACGAGTGTACGGAAGCGGGCAAGAGGCGACAAATCTGCCGGCGCCTCACGCCGCGTAGATCATCCTTGGCTCGCTCATGCCTCATCCCCCTCGTCGATGGAGCGATAGGCTTCCACCAGGATCGCCGGGTCGTGCTCGGCGTGGCCACGCCCGGCCTGGGCGCGCATCAGCTGGGCGGCCAGGCCGCTCATGGGCGTGGCGCTGCCGCTGCGCTGGCTCTGGGCCACCGCCATGTCCAGGTCCTTGAGCAAGGTGCGCAGGTGCCAGGACGGGTCGGCGAAGTCGTTCGCCGCCATGCGCGGGGTGAGGATCCGGAAGGGGGTCGAGTCGGCGAAGCCCCCGGCCAATGCCTCGGTCAGCCGGGTGGCGTCCACGCCACTCGCCTCGGCCAGTGCCACCATCTCGGCCAGCACCGCCGCCTGGCAGCCGACGACCATCTGGTTGCACACCTTGGTCACCTGGCCGCTGCCCACCGGGCCCATATGGGTCACTTGGGCGGACAGGGGGGCCAGCACTGGCCGGATCGCCTCGATATCCTCGGCGTCGCCGCCGCACATGATGGCCAGGCTGCCCGCCTCGGCGCCGGCGACGCCACCGGAGACCGGCGCATCCACCCAGTGCATGCCGCATTCGCTCTCGAGCCAGTCGGCGAAGTCACGCGTCGCGGCGGGATCGCTGCTGGAGAGGTCGACCAGCCGCTGGCCGGCACGGCCGTGCTGGGCCACGCCCCCCTCGCCGAACACCACGTCCTCTACCACGGCGGTATTGGCCAGGCACAGCAGTACCACGTCCACCGCTTCCATCAGCTCGGCGATGGAGCCGGCCACCCGGGCGCCGGCTTCGCGCAAAGGGGCGGCCTTGGCGGGGGTGCGGTTCCACACGGTCACGTCGAAACCCGCCGCCAGCAGTCGACGCGTCATGGGGTGGCCCATCAAGCCGATGCCGATGAAACCGAGGCGAGGCGGGGTCATGGAGGGTCTCCTGGTGAAGGGGGTTGGAGATGCAGCATGCGCGATGGAAGGCTTTTTCAGCAACTAAGAAGGGGAGTCGCTCCTGTCGGCTGCCGGATGGCGCCCGAACTGCAGCTCCGCCAGGTGGCGGTAGAGCGGGCTCGATTCGAGTAGCTCAGCGTGGCGGCCGCTGGCCACCAGCCGGCCCTGGTCCAGCACCAGCAGGCGGTCGGCGGCGACCACGGTGGCCAGGCGATGGGCGATCACCAGGCTGGTGCGGCCCACCATCAGCCGGTCCAGGGCCTGCTGCACCAGCCGCTCGCTCTCGGCGTCCAGGGCGCTGGTGGCCTCGTCGAGCAGCAGCACCCGGGGCTCCTTGAGTAGCGCCCGGGCGATGGCCAGGCGCTGGCGCTGGCCGCCGGAGAGCTGCACGCCGCCGGGGCCGAGCGAGGTATCGACCCCCCGGGGCAGGGCCTCGATGAAGTCCAGGGCATTGGCATCCCGGGCGGCCCGGCGCAGTTCCTCGAGGCTGGCCATGGGCCGGCCGAAGCGCAGGTTCTCGGCCACGCTGCCGGTGAAGAGCACCGGCTCCTGGGCCACCAGGCCCAGCGCCTCGCGCAGTTCACGTGGGTCCAGGTCGCGCAGGTCGATGCCGTCGAGGCGCAGGATGCCCCGGTCCGGGTCATGGAAGCGCAGCAGCAGCGCGAGCAGGGTGCTCTTGCCGGCCCCGGAGGGGCCGACCAGCGCCAGCCGCTCGCCCGGGCGGACTCGCAGATCGAGCGCCTCCAGCGCCGGTGATTCACGGCCGGGATAGGTGAAGCTCACGGCCTCCAGGTGGATCGCCCCGCTCAGGGGGACGGGCAGGGGCACGGGACGCACGGGGGCTCGAATGACCGGCCGTGCCTCCAGCAGTTCCAGCAGGCGCTCGGCGGCCCCGGCGGCGCGCTGCACGTCGCCGGCTACCTCGGCCAGCGTCGCCACGGCGCCCGCCGCCAGCACGGCATAGAAGACGAACGCCGAGAGCTCGCCGGCGGTCATGCTGCCGGCCAGCACCGCCTGGCCGCCCTGCCAGAGCATCACGCCGACCGCGGTGAAGACCGCCAGCATGGCAATGCCCGTCAGCCAGGCGCGCTGGCGGGTGCGGGCCACGGCGGTGGCGAAGGCCTCCTCGACCCGTGCCCCATAGGCCTGGCGATCCTGCGTCTCGTGGGTGAAGGCCTGGACGGTGCGGATGCCGGCCAGGGCCTCCCCGGCATAGCGGCCGAGCTCCGCCACCCGGTCCTGGCTGAAGCGCGAGAGGCGTCGCACCCGGCGCCCGAACCAGAGGATCGGCAGCAGCGTGGCGGGGATGCCCAGCAGCACGATGGCCGACAGCCCCGGCTGGGTCACCAGCATCAGCGCCACCGACCCGACCAGCATCAGCAGGTTGCGCAGCGCCAGCGAGATCGACGAGCCGAACAGGCTCTGCAGCACACTGGTATCCGCCGTCAGCCGTGAGGTGATCTCCCCGGCGCCGCCGCTCTCCCCGGCACTGCTCTCGAAGAAGCCGGGCTCGAGGTCGAGCAGGTGGTCGAAGACCCGGCGACGCAGGTCGGCCGCCAGCCGTTCGCCGATCCAGGTCACCAGGTAATAGCGCAGCGCCGAGGCCATCGCCAGCACCGCCACCACGGTGAGCATCAGGCCGAGGGCCTGGTTGAGCCGTGCGCGGTCCTGCGCCAAAAACCCTTGGTCGATGACCAGGCGCAGCCCCTGGCCGAGCAGCAGCACGCTGGCCGCGGCAGCGAGCAACGCCAGGGCGGCCAGCACCAGGCGCCAGCGGTAGGGATGCAGCAGGGTCAGCAGGCGCAGCAGCACGCGGGGGTCGGGTCGTGTTGCCATGGAGGTTTCGGCGGTGTGGTTGGGAGGTGTTGCCGCGACGATAGCAGCCCGGGCACGCCACTGCATGGCCGATGGAACACGCCTGCGACGCGATGCCGCTTGAAGCGCCCGCCGGGCGCCAGCATAGTGCGGAAACCCCTTCTCAGATGGAGAGCGAGATGGCCGATTCCTTGATCCTGGGCTGCCCCCACTGCGGGGCCATCAATCGCGTCGCCAGGGCCCGCTTCGGCCAAGGGCCGAAGTGCGGCAAGTGCAAGCAGGCGCTGTTCACCGGCGAGCCGGTGCCACTCACCAGTGCCAATTTCCATGCACTGGTCGAACGCAGCGACCTGCCGGTGGTGGTGGATTTCTGGGCCAGCTGGTGCGGGCCCTGCAAGATGATGGCGCCGATCTTCGCCGAGGCCGCCCGGGAACTCGAGCCGCGGCTGCGCTTCGCCAACCTGAACACCGAGCAGGAACAGGCGCTGGCGGCGCGTTTCGGCATCCGCAGCATCCCCACCCTGATCGTCTTCAGGAACGGCCGGGAAGTCGCCCGCCAACCGGGACTGCTGCAAGGGCCGCAGCTGAGGCAGTGGCTCGAACCGCTTCTGGTGTGACAGCCGTCGGCACGCTCTCCAGCAGGGTCAGCTCTAGGCCTTGAGGCGTCACCACCACGCAGTTGCGCCCGCTCCTCTTGCCGGTATACAGGGCACGGTCGGCGCGCAGCAGGCCCGGGTCGAGGTTGGTCTCGCCATCGTCGACCCGGCTGATGCCGACCGTGACTGTCAGGTCCAGTGTCACGCCCTTGACCTCCAGGGAACGGTTGCATACGGCCTCACGCAGTCGTTCGGCGATTTCCTGGGCGGTGATCAGGTTGGCCAGGGGCAGGGCGATGATGAACTCCTCGCCGCCGTAGCGGCCGATGATGTCGCTCTCGCGCAGTACCGACTGGCAGCGGGCAGCGACCACCGTCAGCGCCAGGTCGCCGATGGCATGGCCATGCACGTCGTTGATGGCCTTGAAGTAGTCGACATCCACCATGCACAGCGCGAGGGGGGTACCGTCACGGTGTGCCCGGCGGCGCTCCTGTTCGGCCAGCTCGAAGAACCGTCGGCGGTTGGTGATCCCCGTCAGTTCGTCGGTCCTGGCCATATGGCGCAGGCGCTGCTCCAGCTGGTTGCGCTCTTCGATCTCATCCTTCAGCCGGCCGTTGTTCGAGCGTTCCTCCAGCAGGCTGGCGAACTGGGCGCGCTGCAGGCGGTGGATCCGGGAGACTGACAGCCAGCACAGCAGGTTGACGAAGCCCAGCAGCAGCAGGGTGTTGACCAGGATCCCGCTGGGCAGTGGTGACCACACGATCGTCGAGGTGAGAAAGCCGCCGATCAGGTAGGCATTGCTGGCCAGCATCCAGGGTAGCCGGTTGGGGATGAAGAGGTAGAGGGCCATGCTGGCGGCCACGATCGAGGCGAGGTTGATCATGACGCCATCCGGCCGCAGGGGGATGGTGAGCAGCAGGCCACTGACGGCCATCAGGCAGGCCAGGTTGATCGGCGCTGGCGCCTGGGCCAGGGCGGGGCGCCGCCATACCGCCAGGGTCAACACCAGGAAGGTCGTGGCGACGGTGGCGCGCATGGCCAGCAGCACCAAGAAGGCATTGCTCGAGCCCAGCAGGCTGAAGTCCGTCAGGCTGAAGGCGAGAAAGAGCCCGGCGGCCACTACCAGGGCATGACGCAGCTGGCAGGCGTCGTAGGCCTGCATGGTCCGGCGGTACAGGGCCTCTCGGGCGGAGTCCCGAAACTCGCCACACCAATCGAGTGCGTTGTCATCCCCTGCGTTGGTGGCCATTCGCACTTCCTCGAGGGACGGCGCCCGTCTTCATGACAACGGCCGTCCGCTTCCCTTCAGTAGGTTTTCTTATGGAAGTCCTGCCGTCGGTGCCTGCTCACCCGGCAGCGTACCCGGGGAAGCATGGCGACAATTTGCGCATCCCGCCAGCCACCTCCTGCAAGTGTCACAGGAAGCTCACGATGTCTGTAAGCGATCGCTTACAGGGTAAGTGTGAGTCACGTATTAGAGGGAACTCAGCGGTTATTCTGCCTTGGCACCCAGCTTCTCCAGGCGGGTGAACCACTTGCGACAGTCGTCCGCGTCGAGTGTCTCCACCGAACCGATCAGCGTCTCACGCACCGGGGCGAAGCCCACGAACCCCAGGATGTTGCGTTCCAGCGACTTCACGCTGTGGGCGCGATAGAGGTGGCGGTAGATCGCCGCCGGCATGCCCATGCTCACCACCACGCGCGCCGAGCGTCCCTTCAGCCCCTTGCGACCCAGGGGATTGCCTTCCTGGTACTCGAAGGCGACGTTCGGACGCATCACCTGTTCGAGGAATCCCTTCACCAGCGCCGGCATGTCGCCGAGCCACAGCGGGAAGAACAGCACCAGGTGGTCGCACCAGCCGATGGCGTGCGCCGCCTCGTCGAGGGAGGCGGGCATGCGCTCCTCGGTCCAGGCCTGCTGGCTGCGCAGCAGCGGGAAGTCCAGGTCGGCGACCCTCACCGTGCGCACCTCGTGCCCCGCCGTTTCCGCGCCCAGGCGATAGTGCTCGGCCAGAACATGCAGCAGATGGGGGGCCGTGGCATCGGGGTGGCCCTGAAGGATCAGGATGCGGCGCATGGTGACTCTCTTCTCGCGGCGGTGTGGGTGCGTGCTTCAGCATAGCCCGCTCCGACATTACCCGGTATCAGCCCTGACGCTTGAGCTGCTCGCGCAGTTGCTTGGGCACCTGCTTGATGATCAGCCGGTCCTGGTCCTCGTCGTACTCCACGCCGGAACCGAGCAGGTGGGAGTCGAAGCTGATCGACACCCCGCCGGCGCGGCCGGTGAAGCGGCGAAACTGGCTGAGGGTGCGCCGGTCCGGCGGGATCTCCGGGGAGAGGCCGTAGTCGGCGTTGCGGATATGATCAAAGAAGGCCTTCGGCTGCTGCTCGTCGAGGACCTCAGAGAGCGCCTCCAGGGTCATCGGCTCGCCGCGGCGAGCCTGGTCGCTGGCGTAGTCGATCAGCGCATCGGTCTTCTCGCGGCTGGCCTCCTCGGGCAGGTCTTCCTGCTCGACGTAGTCGCTGAAGGCCTTGAGCAGGGTGCGGGTCTCGCTGCTGGCGTCCACGCCCTCCTCGGCGCCGAGCAGGGCGGCGAACCCCTCGGCGAGTTTCTTGCCGCCGCGGTCGCGGGTCCAGGAGAGGTACTGCTTCGAGTCGCCGGCCTGCCACTGGTTGAGGTTGAGGCGCGCTGCCAGGGTCATCTGCGCCAGGTTCAGCTGGCGTACCGGCACGACGGCGAGGTGGGCGTCGATGCCGAAGCCCTCCCGATGGTGCAGCAGCGCCAGACTCAGGTAACGGGTGTCGCCGAGCTGGTGGTCGAGCACCAGCAGGTCCCCGGAGAGCGAGAGGTGAGCGCCGACCAGCTCGGCGATGCGCTGCGCCAGGTCGCGGGAGAAGCTGGCGAAGTCGCGGCCCCCGTCGAGGGTGTCGGCCAGCTCGCTGGCGAAGGGCGAGCTCACCTCCCCCTCGGGCGTCGTCTCGGCGAAATGGCCCCAGGCCTTGGGCTTGGCATTGAAGGCATCGTTGAAGCCGGCCAGCAGGTCGTCCAGGGCCGGGGAGGGGGGCAGCTCCGCCGTGGCGGGCACCAGGCGCATCGGCGCCTCGCCGGCGGCCTGGTCGATGCGATGGACGATGCTGTGCAGGATCGGCATGGGAGCTCCGCGGTGAGGTGGCGAGGAGGGCGATGATACCCGCCCCGGGCGCGCCTCGATAGCCGGCCTCGGGGCTCGGAGCGTGCCAGGGTGCGTGGCAGCGCAGCACCGGACTATGCTGATGCAAGGGGACGTCGCCTGCGCCCCGGCCGGGCGCCTGACCCGGCATGAAGGTCCCACCCACACCCACGCCGGAGGCTGCTTCGCATGCGAATCGT
This sequence comes from Halomonas sp. 11-S5, assembly GCF_029889825.1. Taxonomy (NCBI): domain Bacteria; kingdom Pseudomonadati; phylum Pseudomonadota; class Gammaproteobacteria; order Oceanospirillales; family Halomonadaceae; genus Halomonas; species Halomonas sp. 11-S5. The sequence continues at coordinate 38,252 of NZ_JARANW010000020.1, read as the reverse complement.
GGTAGCCCTGGGCGGCAACGCCCTGTTGCGGCGTGGCGAGCCCATGACCATCGACAACCAGCGCCACAACGTGCGGCGCGCGGCACTCGCCCTGGCCGACCTCGCCGGTCCCCATCAGCTGGTGGTGACCCATGGCAATGGTCCCCAGGTGGGGTTGCTGGTCCTCCAGGCGCAGGCCTACAGCGAGGTGGACGCCTACCCGCTGGACGTGATGGACGCCGCGACCGAGGGCATCATCGGCTACCTGATCGAGGCCGAGCTGCTCAACGAGATGCCACCCGGCGCCAGCTGCGCCAGCCTACTGACCCGGGTCGAGGTAGATGCCGACGACCCCGCCTTCCTGACTCCGTCGAAGCCCATCGGCCCCGGCTACGACCGCGACACCATGCACCGGCTCAAGGCCGAGAAGGGCTGGGCCTTCGTCGAGGAGGCCTCCGGCCACTGGCGACGCGTGGTCGCCTCGCCCCTGCCGCGGCGCATCCTGCCCATCGACATCATCGGTCGCCTGGTCGACGCCGGCCGCATCCTCGAGGGCCAGGTCGGCACCCTGATCAGCGCATGAGGGCTCAGGACTCAGGGCTTGAGGCGGTAGCCGCTCTTGAATATCCAGCGCAGCACCGCCACAGCCGACCCCAGGAACAGCAGGATCACCAGCAGGCTGACGACCGGGCTGACATCGCTGATGCCGTAGAAACTCCAGCGGAAGCCGCTGACCAGGTAGACCACCGGGTTGGCCAGGGTCACCGTCTGCCAGAAGGGCGGCAGCATGTCGATGGAGTAGAAGGTGCCACCGAGGAAGGTCAGCGGGGTGATCACCAGCAGCGGTACCAGCTGCAGCTTCTCGAAGCCATCGGCCCAGATGCCGATGATGAACCCCAGCGTGCTGAAGGTGGTGGCCGTGAGCACCAGGAAGACCAGCATCATCAGGGGATGCTCGATGGAATAGGGCACGAAGAGCCGGGCCGTGGCCAGCACGATCACCCCCAGGATCATCGACTTGGTGGCTGCCGCGCCCACATAGCCCAGCACCACTTCGACATAGGACATCGGCGCCGAGAGGATCTCGTAGATCGAGCCTGAGAAGCGCGGGAAGAAGATGCCGAAGGAGGCGTTGGACACACTCTGGGTCAGCAGCATCAGCATGATCAGGCCCGGGACGATGAAGGCCCCGTAGCTGACGCCATCCACTTCGCTGATGCGCGTGCCGATGGCCGCACCGAACACCACGAAGTAGAGCGAGGTGGAGATCACCGGCGAGACGATGCTCTGCAGCACGGTACGCATACTGCGCGCCATCTCGGCGAGGTAGAGGGTTTTCACGGATTGCAGGTTCAAGCGCTTCATGCTCAGTGACGCTCCCGGACCAGGCTGACGAAGATATCCTCCAGGGAACTCTGGCGGGTGTGCAGATCCTTGACCCGCAGGCCCACCGCTTCCAGGTCGGCGAGCAGCCCGGAGATGCTCGAGCTCTCCTCCTGGCTGGCGGCGTCGTAGCTGTAGACCAGGGCATGGCCCTCGTCGGCGAGTTCCAGCCCATGGCCGGCCAGGGCCGCGGGCACCCCTTGCAGCGGTTCGTGGAGGTGCAGGGTCAGCTCCTTGTTGCCGAGCTTGCGCATCAAGGCGCGCTTGTCCTCCACCAGTACCAGCTCGCCGCGGCGGATCACGCCGATGCGGTCGGCCATCTCCTCGGCCTCCTCGATGTAGTGGGTGGTAAGGATGATGGTCACGCCCTGGTGGCGAAGCTCGCGCACCACCTCCCACATCTCGCGGCGCAGTTCCACGTCGACCCCGGCGGTGGGCTCGTCGAGGAACAGCACCTGGGGCTCGTGGGCCAGCGCCTTGGCGATCAGCACCCTGCGCTTCATGCCGCCGGAGAGCGACAGCAGGCGTTTATCGCGCTTCTCCCAGAGGGTCAGGGCGCGCAGCACCTTCTCGATATGGGCCGGGTCCTTCGGCTTGCCGAACAGGCCACGGCTGAAACTCACCGTGTCCCATACCGTGGTGAAGGCCTCGCTGGTCAGCTCCTGGGGTACCAGGCCGATCATCGCCCGGGCGCGGCGATACTGGCGCACGATATCGTGGCCATCCACGGTCACCACGCCCTCGGTGGGGTTGACCAGGCCGCAGATCACGCTGATCAGGGTGGTCTTGCCCGCCCCATTGGGGCCGAGCAGGGCGAAGATCTCGCCCCGCTCGATCTCGAGGTCGACATCGATGAGTGCCTTGAAGCCGTCGCGGAAGGTCTTCGAGAGGCCTTCCACGCGAATCATGGGCGCGTCACTCAAGGGTGATATCTCCGTCGAAGTCGAGCGCCAGGCTCAGGCCATCCACCTCCACGGTCACCCGTGCCGGCAGCGTCTCGTTGCCCTCGAGGTGCCCCTCGGCGAGCGAGCGCTGCACCGCCTTCTCGATCTCCTGCTGGGTGGTGACGCCCACCGTCTTCAGCAGCTTGCGGATACTCTGTTGAAAGGCCTTGTCGTTCATTCGCGGCTCCTCCTGTGGTGATCGCTGGTGTTCCCTATCCTAGCGCGACTGGCTGGATGATACAGGGGTTGTACAAGAAAAAGCCGTACATGGCGGCCATGCACGGCGTCGATCAAGGCGAGGCGGGGTCAGCTGCGCTCGGTGATCTCCAGCAGGTGGTAGCCGAACTGGGTCTTCACCGGGCCATGCACCTTGCCCACGTCACCCTCGAACACCACCTTGTCGAACTCCGGCACCATCTGGCCCGGGCCGAAGGTGCCGAGCTCGCCGCCCTGCTTCCCGGACGGGCAGGAGGAGTGCTCGCGTGCGACCTCGGCGAAGTCGCGACCGCCCTCGATCTCGGCCTTGAGTTCGTTACACTTCGCTTCGCTGTCCACCAGGATATGACGTGCGCTTGCCTGGGCCATCTTGTTCTCCTCGAAGGTCGGCAGGGATGCCGGTTGATGTGCCTCCGAGCATATCATGCCACTTTCCGGTTTTGGTGGGAGCCCCCACGCATGGCACCCAACCGGTCTTCGTGGGAGCGCTGCTTGCAGCGCGAATCTCCCCCGCCGCCGTGCTCAACTACGGCACCCGGCAGGTCTTCGTGGGAGCGAAGCTTGCTTCGCGAATCTCCCCCCGCCGCCGTGCTCAACTACGGCACCCGACCGGTCTTCGTGGGAGCGAAGCTTGCTTCGCGATTTGAGCCTTAGTGGTAGTTAAGCTTGCTTCGCGAATCTCTGCGCCACCGGCAATTGGCGCCTCCCGGTGCCGCGGCGTAGCATTGAGCCCAAGATTCTCATCGCAAGGACCCGCGACCCCCATGTTCGAGCAGACCTTCAAGAACATCGACGATGTGCTGTGGAAAGAGGCCGGTTGCGCCACCGAGCTGGACTACACCGAACAGACCTCCTGGCTGCTGTTCCTCAAGTACCTGGATGACTTGGAGCAGCGCCGTGCCGTCAACGCCACCCTGGCCGGCAAGACCTTCGACTTCATCATCGCCACGCCCTACCAATGGTCCACCTGGGCCGCACCCCGCGATCGCGACGGCAACCTCGACCGCAACCGCGCCCTGACCGGCGACGACCTGCTCGACTTCATCAATCGCGAGCTCTTCCCCTACCTGCAGGGCTTCCGCGAGCGCGCCAGCGGGCCGGACACCATCGAGTACAAGATCGGCGAGATCTTCGGCGAGGTGCGCAACAAGTTCCAGAGCGGCTACAGCCTGCGCGACGCCCTGGAGCTGGTGGACAGCCTGCAATTCCGCTCCCAGGCCGAGAAGCACGAGCTCTCGCACCTGTATGAAGCCAAGATCAAGAACATGGGCAACGCCGGGCGCAACGGCGGCGAGTACTACACGCCGCGCCCGCTGATCCGCGCCATGATCCGGGTGATCGATCCAAAGATCGGCGAGCGGATCTATGACGGCGCCGCCGGCTCGGCGGGCTTCCTCTGCGAGGCCCACGACTACCTGCGCTACGGCATCAATAGCGACGAGCCGCGCCGGCTCACCACCGAGCAGCTCGACACCCTGCAGAACCGCACCTTCGCCGGCAAGGAGAAGAAGAGCCTGCCGTACGTCATCGGCATCATGAACATGATCCTGCATGGCATCGAGGCGCCCAACCTGGTGCACACCAACACCCTGACCGAGAACCTCGCCGACCTGCAGGAGAAGGACCGCTTCGACGTGATCCTCGCCAACCCGCCCTTCGGCGGCAAGGAGCGCAAGGAGGTCCAGCAGAACTTCCCGATCAAGACCGGCGAGACCGCCTTCCTCTTCCTGCAGCACTTCATCAAGCGCCTGAAGGCCGGCGGCCGCGCCGCGGTGGTGATCAAGAACACCTTCCTGTCGAACGCCGACAACGCCTCCAGGGCGCTGCGCCAGGAACTGCTGGAGAGCTGCAACCTGCACACCGTGCTCGACTGCCCCGGCGGCACCTTCCTCGGCGCCGGCGTGAAGACGGTGGTGCTGTTCTTCGAGAAGGGCGCCCCCACCCGCGATATCTGGTACTACCAGCTCGACCCCGGCCGTAGCCTGGGCAAGACCAATCCGCTCAACGACGATGACCTGGCCGAGTTCGTCGCGCTCCAGGCCAGCTTTGCCGACTCCGACCATTCCTGGAAGGTCAGCGTCGATGACCTGGATCGCGAGACCTTCGACCTCTCGGTGAAGAACCCCAATCGGGCCGAGGAAGCCCCGCTGCGCGACCCCGAGGTGATCATCAACGAGATCGAGACGCTGGACCGCGAGGCCGAGGAGATCCTGGAAGGGATTCGGGGGATGTTATGAGTCACTGGAAGACATTAAAGCTGCCCGAGTGCCTTGATAAGGCGCCAAAAATCAATAAAATACCCAAGAAGAAGTTTCTTCAGGCTGGCAAGCATCCCATTGTCTCTCAAGAGAAAAGGCTGGTAAATGGGTATTGGGATGACCCGAGTGACGTTGTGCGTGTCGATAGGCCTCTTGTTGTTTTTGGTGACCATACGACAGTTTTAAAACTTGTTGATTTTGATTTTGTCGTGGGTGCCGATGGTGTAAAAGTTCTCAGGCCTAAGCCATTTATTGATGCTAGTTATCTATACTACTATTTGTTGGGTAAGCCGCTGAGCGGCTTAGGGTATGCTCGTCATTATCGGCTTTTAAAAGAGCTGGATATTGATTTTCCTTCTGTTGGGGAGCAAAAACGCATCGTTGCCATCCTTGACGAGGCTTTCGAGGGTATCGATACGGTCGTTGCCAATACCGAAAAGAACCTTGCCAATGCACGTGAGCTATTCGAAGCCTCGGTGGTGCACCGTATATTTTGTGACCCTGATACCAAGGGATGGGGAAGGTATACAGTTGAAGAGCTTGCTTTTCCTAAGAAGGGAGCTATTAGAACGGGGCCTTTCGGTAGTCAGTTGCTGCATAGCGAATTTGTGGATGAAGGCATCGCCGTGCTCGGTATCGACAATGCCGTCAATAATGAATTCGCATGGGGGAAAAGTCGTTTCATTACTGATGAAAAGTATGAGTCTCTGAAGCGCTACACTGTCAAGCCGGGCGATGTAATTATCACTATAATGGGGACATGTGGTCGCTGTGCGATCGTTCCGAATGACATCCCTACGGCAATCAATACGAAGCATCTTTGCTGCATTACACTCGACCAGGATCGCTGCCTTCCAGAGTTTCTGCATGGCTATTTCCTCTATCACCCGGTGGCGCGTGAATACCTTGAAAAGCATGCCAAGGGCTCGATCATGGCCGGCCTCAATATGGGCATCATCAAGTCCTTGCCTGTCAGGCTGCCTGACCTGAGTGAACAGTCCCGCATTGCGGAAGAGATAGACAACCTTCGAAATGAAGCGCTGCGCTTAGAAGCGATTTACCAGCAGAAACTCACCGCCCTCTCCGAGCTAAAGCAGTCCCTGCTTCACAAGGCTTTCTCCGGCGAGCTGACGGCCAGCAAGGCTGAGGCGGCGGTGGAGGAGGCGACGGCATGAGCGACAACAATCAGGTGCCTATCGTCATGTACCAGGAGGCCGACCAGGATGTAGGCCTGATAAGCCGAAGGCGCATCAGGCGTTGCGGTTCCGCCATCCCACGCCCGGTGCTCTGGCGCTTACCGGGCCTACTGACGGCGAGGCAAGCCGAGATGTCGGTGGAGGAGGCGACGGCATGAGTACCGAGAGCCAGGCAGAACTTGTCATCTACCAGCACGGTGATCATTCCGTCGAGGTGCGGCTGGATACCACACAGGAGACAGTTTGGCTGCGTCAGGAGCAGATGAGCGAGCTATTCGGCCGCGAGCGCTCGGTAATCACCAAGCACCTGCGCAACATCTTCCGTGAGGGTGAGCTGGACGAGAAAAGCAATGTGCAAAATTTGCACGTTGCTGGCTCTGACAAGCCTGTGAAATTCTACAACCTGGATGTCGTCATCTCCGTTGGCTATCGGGTCAACTCCCGGCGCGCCGTGCAGTTCCGCCAGTGGGCTACCCGGGTGCTGCGCGGGCACCTGACGCAGGGCTGGACGCTGAATCGCCAGCGCTTCGAGGAGAACGCCCGCGAGCTGGAGGCCGCCATGGCCCTGGTGCGCAAGACCGCCGGCAGCCCGGCGCTGGATGCGTCGAGCGGACGGGGCCTGGTGGATATCGTCACCCGCTATGCCCAGACCTTTCTGCTGCTGCAGCGCTACGACGAGGGCCTGCTCACCGAGCCCCGCGCCGAGGCCGGCGGGCGGCTGCCGACGCTGAAGGAAGCCCGCACGGCGCTGGCTTCTCTGAAGGCCGAGTTGATCGCCAAGGGGGAGGCCACCGAGCTGTTCGCCCGGGAGCGCGGCGACGGCCTCGATGCGCTGCTCGGCAACCTCGACCAGACGGTCTTCGGCGAGCCGGCCTATCCCTCGGTGGAGGCCAAGGCCGCGCACCTGCTCTATTTCGTGGTCAAGAACCACCCCTTCGCCGATGGCAACAAGCGCAGCGCGGCCTATCTGTTCGTCGATTTTCTCTACCGAAACGACCGCCTGATCGACGACAAGGGAGAGGCGATCATCAACGATGTGGGCCTCGCCGCCCTGACGCTGCTGATCGCCGAGTCGGACCCGGCCAACAAGGAGACCATGGTCCGGCTGATCATGAACATGCTGGCGAGCCCGGGAGACGCCTGACGGACCGGCGCGCTCTGGAAAACCGAAACTGGCTTTGCCCGGTAGAAACCCATATGTTGTGAAGTGTTGCCGAGCCTGAAGGCTCCTGATCGTGCACCGTCCGGACAAGGATTGACCCGATGAACGAAGCCGATACCCGCGCCGAGTTGATCGACCCCGCCCTCAAGCAAGCCGGCTGGGGTTTGGTCGCGGGCAGCCGGGTTCGTCGCGAGGTCATCACCCTGGGGCGGCTGCAGGGCGCCGGGCAGCGCACCCGCGGCGACATCGCCGACTACGTGCTCTTCTACCAGGGCCAGAAGCTGGCGGTGATCGAGGCCAAGAAGCGCGACCTGCCCGTCACCGAGGGCCTGGCCCAGGCCAAGCGCTACGCCGAGCGGCTGCAGGCGCGTTTCGCTTATGCCACCAACGGCCTCGGGCTCTACCGGGTCGATATGCACACCGGCGAGGAAGGCCCGGTGTCCGGCTATCCCACGCCAGAGGCGCTGTGGGCCGAGACCTTCCCCGAGCCCAACGCCTGGCGCGAGCGCTTCGGCGAGGTGGCCTTCCACGACAACGGCGGCCAGTGGCAGGCGCGCTACTACCAGCACAACGCCATCAACCAGGCGCTGGAGGCCATCGCCGCCGGTCGCCAGCGCGTGCTGCTGACACTCGCCACCGGCACCGGCAAGACCGCCATCGCCTTCCAGCTCGCCTGGAAGCTGTTCCACAGCCGCTGGAACCTGGCCGCCTGGCAGGGTGACGAGGCGACCCGGCGCCGGCCGCGCATCCTTTTCCTGGCCGACCGCAATATCCTCGCCGACCAGGCCTACAACAGTTTCTCCGCCTTCCCCGAGGATGCCCTGGTGCGCATCGCCCCCGATGCGATCCGCAAGCAGGGGCGGGTACCCAAGAACGGTAATCTCTTCTTCACCATCTTCCAGACCTTCATGAGCGGCCGCGACGCGCAGGGCAATCCGGCCCCCAGCTTCGGCGACTACCCGCCGGACTTCTTCGACCTGATCATCATCGACGAATGCCACCGCGGCGGTGCCAATGACGAGAGCAGCTGGCGCGCTATCCTCGAATACTTCGCCCCGGCGGTGCAGCTGGGCCTGACCGCCACCCCCAAGCGCACCACCAACACCGACACCTACGCCTACTTCGGCGAGCCGGCCTACGTCTACTCGCTGAAGGAGGGCATCAACGACGGCTTCCTGACGCCCTTCAAGGTCCGCCAGATCGCCACCACCCTGGACGACTACGTCTACACCCCGGATGACGAGGTGATCCAGGGCGAGGTAGAGCAGGGCAGGCGCTACGAAGAGCCCGACTTCAACCAGATCATCACGATCAAGGAGCGTGAACAGTACCGGGTGCAGGTGTTCATGGAGATGATCGACCCACAGGAAAAGACCCTGGTGTTCTGCGCCAACCAGGCCCACGCCCTGGCGGTACGCGACCTGATCAACCAGGCCAAGAGACACCCCGACCCCAACTACTGCGTGCGGGTGACGGCCGATGACGGAGCGGAGGGCGAGCGCTTCCTGCGTCGCTTCCAGGACAACGAGAAGACCCTTCCTACCATCCTGACCACCTCGCAGAAGCTCTCCACCGGCGTGGACGCGCGCAACATCCGCAATATCGTGCTGATGCGCCCGGTGAACTCCATGATCGAGTTCAAGCAGATCATCGGCCGCGGCACGCGCCTGTTCGACGGCAAGGATCACTTCACCATCCTCGACTTCGTCCGCGCCTACGAGCACTTCAACGACCCCGAGTGGGACGGCGAGCCCATGGCGCCCGAACCCTGTGGCCGCTGCGGCGAGACGCCCTGCACCTGCCTGGTCAGCCCGCCCGAGCCCTGCGAGCATTGCGGCAACCGCCCCTGCACCTGTGAGAAGGCACCGCCGGAGCCCTGCCCGGCGTGCGGCGAGGCACCCTGCCAGTGCGGTGGCGAGGGCGGCAGGCCCGTGGTGGAGATCGAACTGGCCCCGGGCAAGTACCGCCAACTGCAATATATGAGCGCGACCAGCTTCTGGAGCCCGGATGGCACGCCGATCAGTGCAGCCGACTTCATCCGTCGGCTGTACGGCGACCTGCCGGCCCTCTTCCAGGACGAGGAGACGCTGCGCGAGCTCTGGAGCCGGCCGGATACCCGCCAGGGGCTTCTGGATAGCCTGGACGAGAAGGGCTACGGCCCCGAGCAGCTGAAGGAGATCGGCCGCCTGGTCGACGCCGAGAACAGCGACCTCTTCGATGTGCTGGCCTACATCGCCTTCGCGCTGCCGCCGCTCAGCCGCGAGGAGCGGGTGGCCTCCCACCGCGAACGGCTGTTCTCCGACTATGACTACCGCCAGCGCGAGTTCCTCGGCTTCGTGCTGGGCCACTACATCCAGGACGGCGTCGGCGAACTCGCCCAGGACAAGCTGCCCCGGCTGATCGAACTCAAGTACCAGACCCCGACGGACGCCATCGCCGAGCTCGGCAGCGTCGAGAATATCCGCGAGGTCTTTATCGGCTTTCAGGCGAGGCTGTATGAGCCATCACAGGCTTGAGCGAGCGTTCAAACCACTCCACTCACCCTGGTTCACAATTCCCCGCCGAGACATACCATCGGGTTCATGATGTCACGCTTCCTACACCCGACGGCACCACCCAGGTGAATCATCAGGGACGCTACATCTAAATATTGAGTGGCAATGAGCTGTTAACAAGCGGCTTCTGGCGGACAGGCAAAAGCCCCGGCCAAAAAGCGGCCTCCACGTTTGCCTGCCGCAGAGCCGGGCATTAGGGCTGATCGTAGTGCCCACCGATAGCGAAGATGTAGATGGAATTCTCGTCGAAACGATATATCAAGCGGTCTTTCTGTGAAATTCGTCTGGACCACAGGCCAGAGAGGTTGTGTTTGAGCGGCTCGGGCTTTCCCAAGCCTGACGAAGGATCTGCAGACCGGAGCATTTCCTTGAGCAATCTGCATAATGCTTTGTGCAGTCGCTCGTCCTTCTCGCGCATTGTTTCATACGCTTCCCAGGTATTACCCTCAAATACCAGTGATCTCATTCAACTGCTCATCGGTCGGTTTATAGCCTTGGCCGCGGGTGTGGGTCTCAAGAGAGTTGGCAATTTGTTGCATGAGATTCTTGCTTTGGAGCACGTGAAGGGTTTCTTGCTCCCGCTCCCAGTCATCGGCGCTCATCACAACAAACGCTTCACCTGCCCGCCGGGTCACCTTGAGCGGTTCGTGCCTGCTAACCACTTGTTCTATGACACTTTTCAGATTATCCCTAAACTTGTTTACGCTGATTGAGTCCATACGGCCACCTTTGTGTACGGAAATACCGTACGACTATACACCGAAAGCCCTAACTAGGCCACGCAGCGCGACCCATATTTCGTTGCGCCGTCGGCTCCACTAAAATCATCACCGCATCGCCCAGTAGCGTGCCCCTGGGTCAGCCTCCGGCGCCAAGGGTCAGCCGCAGGGCCTGCAGGCTGTCGAGCTCGAGGCGGTACTCCTCGGAGAAGGCCGGATGGCCGATCACGCGGATATCGAGGCTCGCCTCGGCGCCGCCGTAGGTGACCTCGGCGGTGACGTGGGTATCGGTGACCAGCGGCGCCATGGGATCGAAATCGACCCGCTTCACCTCCACCGCGGTGAGGCCAAGGCCGTCGAGGTGATCCTTCACGGCGCGCTTGATGCTGACGTCGTAGTATAAGTAGACCCCGCCATAGGCCAGGCCGGCCAGCAGGGTGAGATAGAGAATGAAGCGGACCATGGCTGTCTCCAGGGTGACATTGCCGGTAGGGGTTCTTTGGTGTCCGCGTTTATACCACAGCCGTGGGGTTATCGGGGCCGCCAGGCCCCCACGCTGACCTTCTCGCCGCTGGTGGGCCTGGACCTCGCCGCCGAGGCGGCGGCCTCACTGCGATTGGAGCTGCGCCACGCGTTCGAGTACGCCGTGCTGCCGCTGGAAGGGGAGGTGACGCTGGACGGCGAGGCGTTTGCCGTCGATGAACTGGCCTATCTGGGCCGTGGACGCGAGACGCTGGAGCTGACGCTGCCGGCGGGCGCCAGGGCGCTGCTGCTGGGGGGCGAACCCCTTGGCGAGGAGGTGGTGATCTGGTGGAACTTCGTCGGTCACAGCAAGGCCGAGATCGCCGAGGCCCAGCGTGAGTGGGAGGCCGGCGGCGAGCGCTTCGGCAGCGTTCCCGAATATGAGGGCGAACGGCTGATGCCACCGCCGATTCCCTGGAAGGTCTAGCCTGCCGGCTGCCAGAGGTCAGCGGAGTACCATGGCCTCCGCCGGCGAGACGCCCTGGGCCACGGCGGCGGCATGCTGGGCCTCCAGGGCGCGCTGGAAGCCCTCGCGGGCCTGCAGGCGTGCCCAGTAGTCGCGCACGTTCGGCTTGAAGCGTTCGTCCAGCCCCAGGTGGCTGGCCAGCAGCAGCGCGTAGCCCACCGAGACGTCGGCCGCGGTAAAGCGCTCGGCGCAGAGCCAACGCCGGGTCTCCAGCCGTGGCTCCAGGGTCCGCAGCCGGGAGAGGAACCAGCGGCTGTAGTCCTCCACCACCTGGGGCTGGCGGCGCTCCGGGGGTTCGAACTGGCCGTAGCGCAGCACCAGGGTTTGCGGGAAGGTCAGGGTCGCCTCACCGAAGTGCAGGAAGTTGAGGTAGTCGCCATAGGCGGCATCCTGGCTGGCCACGTCCAGGCCGGCCTCGGGATGGCGAGCGGCGAGGTGCTGGCAGATGGCCGCTGACTCGGTCATGCCCACCTCGCCGTCGAAAAAGGCGGGCACTGTGCCCAGCGGGTTGATCGCCAGGAAGGCCTCGTCGTGCACCCGCGGCGGGAAGTCGTGCAGGATCAGCTGATAGGGCAAGCCCAGTTCCTCGAGCATCCAGAGGGGGCGGAAGGAGCGGGCGCTGACGCAATGGTGGAGCTGAATCATGGGGTCTCCTGAGCTGATCTTGATCTCCGTCGGGGCAGACGATGGGCAAAGGCTACTATGCTGCCTTCCACCTGGGTAGGCGCCCGGCGCGCCAGGCGCCACTCCGGGAGATGCCCTGCAGGCCAGAGGAGTCCGCCATGCATATCGCCGTCCTCACCCTCATGATCGCCCTGCCGGGCTGTCGCTCGCTGAAGGAGAAGCGCCAGCGCATGGGCGGCCTGCACGAGCGCTTCGGGCGACACCCGTCGATCGCGGTCTGCGAGAGCGGCGACCTTGACCGCCACGATGCCAGCGAGTGGACCTTCGTGGTGGTGGGCACCTCCTCGCGGGACGTGACGTCGCTGTGCAGCGAGATCGAGGACAAGCTGCAGCGCACGGTCGACGGCCGGGTGCTGGAGGCCACCCGCGAGTTCCTGTGAGCCCGACCGCATGGGCCTCAAGGCGGTCAGAGCCTCGGGGCGTCGAAGTCGGCCGGCTCGTCGGTATAAACGCAGACGTTGGCGTCCTCGATGTCGCCGTCCGGGTCCTCGAGGTGGGTCGCGAAGAACGCCTGGATCTCCCGGCGCTGGCAGTGCGCCTCGAAGGCCTCGCGGTTGGCCCAGACCTCGTGGAAGACGATGGGATAGCTCTCGCCCCGGGCGAAGGGGTTGTCGATCTGGCGGGTGACGGTGTAGCGCAGGCAGGCGTCCTCGCGATGGGCATTCGGCTCCAGGGCCTGGAGCGCCTGGAAGACGGCCGCTTCCTTACCGGGCTTGGGCTTGAAGCTCGCGATGCAGTAGATCTTCTGTGACATGGTGACTCCAGGGGGATGAATGCCGCGCCGACGATAGCAACTTGCCTGCCTCCCCACCAGCGAGAGGTCGCGCTCTTGCCAGCGGGTCCCTGGTGTCGGACATTTCTCCCTGGCGTCCCGTGAAGAACGGGGCGAGACCCTCACCAACGACCCGGAGGAGTGATCCCATGCTGCTCGAAGGTTCCTGTCACTGCGGCGCGGTGCGCTTCCGCGTTGAATCTCCCCACCCCTATCCCTACCAGCGCTGTTACTGCTCGATCTGCCGCAAGACTGCCGGTGGTGGCGGCTATGCCATCAACCTGGGCGCCCGTGCCGGCACCCTCGAGGTCGAGGGTGCCGAGCACACCCGGGTCTACCATGCGGTGATCGACGGCGAGGAGAGCGCGGGCGAGCGGCACTTCTGCGGCCGCTGTGGCAGCGCGCTGTGGGTCTTCGACCCGAACTGGCCCGAGCTGGTCCATCCCTTCGCCTCGGCGATCGACAGCGAGCTGCCGGTCCCGCCCGAGCGGGTCCACCTGCTGCTCGACAGCAAGGCCTCCTGGGTGGAGGTCGAGGCCCGCGACAACGACCGCTGCTTCGCCGGCTACCCCGAGGAGAGCCTCGCCGAGTGGCATCGGCGCCTGGGCCTGGAACGCTAGCGACTGGCAGCGCGGTATGGCTATGCCACAATGGCGCTGCCCGATGGCCGGGCCGGGGTGGTGCCCGGCAAGCGAGGCACGATGAGCGATGCACGGCGAGAGGAGGTGCGCGGCGATGGCGGAACCGGCGGCAAGCAGGGACGGGATCCCGGTGGGCATCAGCGCCTGCCTGATGGGCGAGCAGGTGCGCTACAACGGCGGACACAAGCGTTCCCGCTACTGCCTGGAGGTCCTGCAGGATCGCTTCGTCTTCGAGCCCTTCTGCCCCGAGCTCGAGGCCGGCCTCGGCGTGCCCCGTGACCCCATCCGCCTGGTCGGGCTGCAGGGCGAGGCGCCCCGCGTGCAGGGGACCAAGGATCCGAGCCTCGACGTCACCGAGCGGCTGGCCGAGGTCAGCGAGGACTTTGCCGCCCGCCACCGTCACCTGCGGGGCTTCATCCTGATGAAGGGCTCGCCGAGCTGCGGGCTTTCGCGGGTCAAGGTCTACCACCCCAACGGCATGCCCAGCCACGCCGACTCGGGCGCCTTCGTGCGCGCCCTGCGTCGCCACTTCCCGGAGCTGCCGCTGGAGGAGGAGGCGCGCATGAACGATCCGGTGCTGCGCGAGAACTTCATCACCCGGGTCTACGCCTTCGACGACTGGAAGCGCCGGGTGGAGGCCGCCCCCAGCTATCATGCCCTGCTGCAGTTCCACAGCCGCCAGAAGTACCTGCTGATGGCCCATCACGTGGAGGCCTATCGCGAACTGGGGCGTTACCTGGCCGAGTCGAGCAAGCTGCCGCTGGAGGAGGCCCTGGCCCACTACCTGCAGCGCTTCATGGCCGCACTGGGCCGTCCGGCGACCCGCAAGACCCACGCCAATGCGCTGATGCACGTGCTGGGCTACCTCCGTGAGGCGGTGGACGGCGAGACCCGCCAGGACCTGCTGGTGGCCATCGAGGACTATCGCCTGGGGCACGTGCACCTGGTGGTGCCGATCCGTCTGCTCAACCACTACGTGAAGCGCCACGGCTCGGACTATATCCGCGAGCAGACCTACCTGAACCCCCACCCCTACGAGCTGGGGCTGCGCAATGCCATCTAACGAGGCGAAGCTTGCTCCGGCAATGGGCACACAGCCTACCTGTGGGAGCGACACTCGTGTCGCGATGGGAGGCCGCAGGCCTCCCCGGCCATAGGCACCAAGCGCCGGGGCGCCTGTCGGCGCCATCGCGCAGCAAGCCGGAACGCCGGACCCTGCGCTCCTACAGGGGCGTTGTCACCACTGTGGCTGGCTACCGGGTGCGTTCAGTTCGACGAGCCCTCAAGGCTGCTTCTTATCGCTCAGGGCTGTCGCTCGTCGCGGGTCGAGCGCAGCAGTACGCGGTCCAGCACCCGGGTGCCGAGCAGGCGCCTGAGGGTGCCGAACAGGTGGGTCGGCACGGTCACGTAGTAGCGCGCCCTGGGGCGCGGGCTCTCCAGGGCATGCATCAGCTTGTCGACCACCGCCTCGGGCCCGAGGGTAAAGCGCCCGCCGCCGTCGTCGCCGGCCAGCCGTGCCTCCACGGCGCGATAGGTGTCGGCATGGGCGCTGTGGGCGGTATCGATATGTGCCTTGAAGGCGCGATAGGCATTCTCGCGGAAGCGGCTGCTGATGGGGCCCGGCTCGATCAGGCTGACGTGGATGCTCCAGGCGCAGGGTGTCGGTCAGCCCTCCAGGGCGAACTTGGAGCAGACGTAGGCGCCGCGGTAGGGCAGGGCGGCCAGGTCCGCCTCGCGCCGGGCAGTGGCGAAGACCCGCCAACCGCGCCCGGTCATGCAAGCCGGCCGCGGAGCCCCTACAATGCGGCCCTGTTCCGAGATTGACACGCCATGTCCGAGACTTCTTCCCATGCCTCCCATGCCGACCGCTTCGCACGGCTGACCGCGCTGCTGGCCGAGTGGCAGCCGCTGTGGCGGCCCCTGCCGTTCCAGCATCGCCGGCTCCCTTGGGCCGAGGCGCATCCCGAGCTTGCCGACGGGCTGCGCTCACTCGATGACGCCGAGTGCGCGCAGCTGCAGGCCGACCCTTTCACCGATTCCCCTCTGGCCGAGCGTCTGCCGGTGGCGGAACTCGCGGCCCTGGTCGAGCTCCCCGAGCTGCCTGCCGAGGGGCCGGGCCTGCCGGCGCAGTGGGCCGAGCACATGGGCGGGCGCAAGTGGCAGCAGGTCGCGGCCTTCGTGCCCCGCATGGCCGCGCTGCCGGGGGCCGTGCTGCTGGAGTGGTGCGCGGGCAAGGGCCACCTGGCCCGGACGTTGGCCCGCCGCCTCGATCGTGAGGTCACCGGCCTTGAGTGGCAGGCCGCGCTGTGCCGGGACGGCCAGGCGCTGGCCGAGCGGCAGGGGGCCCGGGTGCAGCTGGCGCAGCAGGACGTGCTGGCCCCCGATGCCGCCCGTTGGCTCACGGCGGACACCCAGGTGGCGGCCCTGCATGCCTGCGGCGACCTGCACGGCCGGCTGATCGAGCTGGCCGCCGAGCAGGGCAGCGCCGTGACCCTGGCGCCTTGCTGCTATCACCGCACCGCCCGGGTGCACTATCGCCCCTTCTCACGGCGGGGGCGCGAGCTGGCCGCCGCCCACGGCCTGTCGCTCACTCGGGAGGACCTGGCCATGGCGGTGCAGGAGACCGTGACCGCCCCGCGCCACGTGCGCCGCCATCGCCAGCGGGCCAATGCCTGGCGGCTGGGCTTCGATGCCCTGCAGCGCCAGGTGCGGGGCCGGGATGCCTACCTGCCGGTACCGAGCCTCGCCTATGGCCGGATGCCCGAGAGCTTCGCCGGGTTCTGCCGCTGGGCGGCCGAGTGCAAGGGGCTGGTTCTGCCGGCGGGCATCGACTGGCACGCCTTCGAGCAGCAAGGTCAGCGACGCCAGGCCGAGGTCACTCGCCTGGAGCTGGTCCGCCACCTCTTCCGCCGCCCGCTGGAGGTGTGGCTGGTGCTGGACCGCCAGCGGCGGCTCGAGGAGGCAGGCTTCCGGGTGGAGCTCGGCACCTTCTGTGCCCGCGAGCTGACCCCGCGCAACCTGCTGCTTCGAGCCTCTCGGGGCTAACTCAGGGGGTGGAGTCACTGGGGCAGGCAGTGCGCGTTACTCCGCCTTCCGCGCCTCAAGCCAGGCCTGGAAGTAGTCGCGCATGCGCCCCAGGGTGCGGGCGTACCAGGCCTCGTCCTTGGCCAGGGCGTTATCGGCGTTCAGCGGATGGGTGGGAGTGTGCAGGCGCATGTCCACGCCGCTGTCGGGATGGGTGGTGACGCGTACCGCCGCCGAGCGACGGGCCGGGCCGTAGGGGATGTGCCGCGACAGGTCGGCGAGGCGCTCGGTGGTGGTGGCGAAGCGCAGGAAGTCGCGGGCCGTCTCTGGGTGCGAGGCGCCGCGGGGGATCGCCCAGGTCTCGTGCTCCTGGACCTGGCCGTCCCAGAGGATCTCGATGGGCACCCCGCGGTTGACCATGGCATCGAAGAAGCGGCCGTTGTAGCCCGAGGCCATCACCACCTCGCCCTCGGCCAGCAGCCGCGGCGGGGTGTCGCCGGCCTCCCACCAGCGGATTTCCTCCAGCTCGTCGAGGCGCGCCAGCGCCAGGTCCAGGCCGCGCCGGGTGCTCAGCAGGCCGTAGAGCTCCTCGTGGGGCACGCGATAGGAGAGCAGCGCCCATTCCAGATTGACCGCCGGGGTGCGTTGCAGCGCCCGGGGCCCGGGGAAACGCCGCTGGTCGAAGAGGTCCGCGATGCTGTCGGGGCGCTTG
Source organism: Halomonas sp. 11-S5 (assembly GCF_029889825.1). Classification (NCBI taxonomy): domain Bacteria; kingdom Pseudomonadati; phylum Pseudomonadota; class Gammaproteobacteria; order Oceanospirillales; family Halomonadaceae; genus Halomonas; species Halomonas sp. 11-S5. The sequence continues at coordinate 21,019 of NZ_JARANW010000020.1, read as the reverse complement.
CCGGGGAAGGCATCGCGGCGGTAGGCGACCACGGTGGCGAAGATGCTGTGGGTGATGGCGCAGCGCCCGAAAGAGTCCGGCAGGAAGTCCTCTTCCGGCGGCGTGCCGTCCGGGGCCGGTGCCAGCAGCGCGGGGGAGAGCGGTTCCAGCAGCCCCTCCGCGCAGGCGGCCATGGCCTCGCTGCGGGTCATGTCGATCAGGTCCCACGGGACCTCGCCCTCGGCCACGGCGCGGCGCAGGCCATCGAGCCCCCCATCGTACTGCGCAACCTCGATGGGCGTGCCGGTGGCGGCGGTATAGGGGGAGAAGAGGGCGGCCTGCTGGGCGCGCTCGTAGGCCCCGCCCCAGCTCAGCACGCTGAGGGCGTCATCGTCCGCCTGCCCGGCCCCGGCGGCGAACAGCGCCAGCCCCAGTAGCGCCAACCTCGGTGCGCTCGCCGGCCAACGGCTGCTGTCGTCACCCCGTGCCATGTTCCTCCCGTCTCAGTTCGTCGCTGTGCGCCAGGTAGGCGCGGGTGATGCTCGACTCGAAGACCACGCCCCGGAAGGCGTCGTCCGCGGCGGGATCGACCACCGGCAGGGCCTCACCGGTGACGTCCTGCAGCTCGGCCATGGCATCCCACAGCGAGGTGTCCGGCTGCAGTACCGGTCGCGCCAGGGTTGCCACCTCGCCGACCCGCACCGGCCCCGTCGCGGCCTCCCGCGCGGCCTCCAGATCGGCCAGGCCCACGCAGCCCCGGTAGCGTCCCCGGCCATCGACCAGGTAGCCTTCGCCGTGCCGGGCTCGGCACAGGGCGGTCACCGCCTCGGCCACTGGGGTCTGCGGGTGCAAGGTCACGCAGTCGTCGGTCAGGTGCTCGGCCACCGGGGTGGAGCGCAGCACGGCACGCCCGCGCCCGGCGGAGAGGTCCAGGCCGCGGCGCTCGAGCTGGATGTCGAACAGCGAGCGGCCGAACAGCTGGGCGGCGATGGGGCTGGCCAGGGTCACGCTAGCCAGGGCAGCGGTGGTCAGCGCATAGCTGCCGGTCAGCTCGAAGACGATCAGCAGGCTGGTCAGGGGGGCGCCGATCACCGGCGAGGTCACCGCCACCATGCCGCACACGGCATAGAAGACGAAGGTCTCCTGGGGGGCACCGCTGAGCTGGCCGACCAGGCTCCCGCAGAGGGCGCCGAACAGCATGCCGATGACCAGCGCCGGGCTGAACACCCCGCCGCTGAAGCCCATGCCCAGGCAGAGCCCCGTGGCGGCGATCTTGAGCACCAGCACCAGCAGCAGCTCGGCGCTGCCGAAGGCGCCGGCGATGGTGGCGAAGCGCAGCGTCTCCTGGCCCATGCCGAGGATGTCGGGGACCCAGAGGGCGGTGAGGCCCAGCAGGGCGCCGGCCAGGGCCGGGCGCAGCGGCGCGGCCAGTGGCAGCCGCTCGGCGCCCCGGGTGACGGCCAGGATGACGTGCATGTAGGCCCCGGCGACCAGGGCCCCCAGCCCGCCGATGGCCAGGAAGGCCACGAACTCCCACGGGCGGGGCACGGCGGTGTCGGCAACGTGGAAGAGGGCGCCCTGTTCGAGCACATTGGTGGCGATCACGTAGCCGACCAGGGCGGCCGCGGCCACCGGGGCGAAGGCGCGCAGGGCGTAGTGGCGCAGCACCACCTCGTGGGCGAAGACGATGCCCGCCAGGGGGGCGTTGAAGGCGGTGGCGATGGCCGCGGCCACCCCGCAGGCGATGGTGATGTTGTCGTCCGAGCGCCCCAGGCGCAGCAGCCGGGCGCCCAGTGAGCCCAGGGTGGCGCCCAGGTGCACCAGGGGGCCGTACTGGCCCACCGATGCCCCGGTGCCCAGCGAGACCAGGGCACTCAGCGCCGAGATGCCCCCCGCCCGGGCCGGCAGCCGGCCGCGACGGGTCTGCACCGCGGCGATCACGTCGGCCGGGGCATGGGGGCGCCGTTCGGGGATCGCGCGATGCAACAGGCCGACCACCAGGCCGCCCAACGCCGGCACCGCGACCGTGGCGGCCAGCAGCAGGCCGGGGTGGTCGAATATCATGCGGCTGCGCGGCGAGATCAGCAGCAGGTCATTGAGGGCCAGCACAGCGCTGACGAAGGCCGCGGCGAGGAGGGCGGAAACGGCGCCGACGATGGCGCCCAGCAGCACCAGGCCCAGGAAGCGGATAACGGCCAGCGGACCACGGCGAGAAACAGGGCGTACCGGAAGGGTGTCCATCCCCAAGGTGTAGGCGGCCCCTCGGCACAGGGCAAGTGCCGCCCGCCGCCCGCCGCCCGTCGCCGCCTCGGGCGTGGCGCGTCAGGCGGCCTGGGCGTCGGCCTTGCCGAAGTGGCGGTGCAGCCAGGCGTTGATGTCGTCGGATTCGTAGAGCCACTCGTTGGTGCCGTCGTCGTGGGCGATCTTCAGGCAGGGCACCTTGACCCGCCCGCCGCCCGCGGAGAGCGCGCGGCGGTGGTCGGGGTCGAGCTGGGCGTCGCGCAGCTCGATCTCCAGGCCCAGGCGGGCGATCTCCTTGCGCACCTTGATGCAGAACGGGCAGGTGCGGAACTGGTAGAGCGCCAGGTCGCGGCACGCCTCGTCGACCCGGGCCTGCGCCTCGGGGCTGCGCTCGACGGCCTGGGGGGTGGAGAGCTTCTCGGAGATCAGCATGACCGGCGCCAGCACCAGGCGCAGGCCGCGGAAGAAGGTACGAATCAGGATTCTCATCGGCGGTGATCTACCTCGCGGACGATGGATGGGTCAGGGGCGCCCATGATGCCTGTCGTGGCCTCGGGTTGCGAGAACGTACGGACGCCGACCCTCTGTGCCACGGCCCACCTCGCCTCCATGGAACTCAATTCGCGGGGGGCGGGAAGCGCGCCAGCACCTCCTGACGCTCGCCGCCGCGACGGATCTCCAGTGGCAGCAGGGTGCCGGGGACCTGGCGGCCGATCACGGCGATGAGGTCGGCGGGCTGCGTCATGGGCCGGCCGGCGGCGGTGACGATGACATCCCCCTCGGCGAGACCGGCCGCCTCGGCCACGCTGCCGGGCGCGATGCCCTGCACGAGCACGCCCTCCGCGTGCTCGCCGATCAGCACGCCCAGGCGCGGCGGCTCGGGGGGCTGGAAGGCCGACTCGTCGCCCAGCACGTAGAGGGCATCGGCGCGCGCCGCGGGTGGCTGGCAGTCGGGGCCCGGGGTCCAGGGCTGCAGGCTGCGGTGTTCGCCAAGGCCCAGGTCGTCGAGCTGGTAGGGCACGCCGTCGCCGTCGGCCAGGTGGCCCTCGCCCATCAGCCCCGCCACCAGGGTGCCGTCCGCGGCGGCATCGGCCAGGGCGGTGGCCATGGCGCGGTCCCAGATCAGCTGGGCCGCGATGAAGCGCTCGAGGTCCGCGGGATCGCCGTCGCGCGCGGCATGCTCGGCGTAGATCGCCGCCAGCGACGCCCGGTAGGCGGGCCGAGCCGGGGCCGGCGGCGTGATGCCGAAGCGCTGCTGCTCGGGGACCGCCTCCCAGCCCTCGCTGGCCAGGCGGCCGCGTAGCGCGGGGGTGACATTGAGTGCCAGCAACGGAATGCGCTGCATGCGTGCAAAATGCAGGATCGGCAGGTAGAGGTCGGGGTCGAAGCCCCAGGCCCGACGCCAGTCGCTCTGCTCGAGGAAGGCCGCCTCGTCGAGCTCGCCGGCCACCCAGGCGTCCAGTGCCGGCTGGGCCTCGCGGGGCAGCATCTCCAGGCCGATCATCATCTGCGGGCGATGGGCATGCAGGGCGGCCAGGGTGTGCAGCTGCCAGCGGTGGTGGTCGAGGCGGTCGTGCCGCTCGCCGAGCAGCACCACCTCGGCCCCGGCGAGCTTGGCCATCAAGTCGGCGGTGGTCAGCGTTTTGCCGCCGGCGACCTGCCACTGGCCGGGAGTGGGGCAGCCATCGGCCTGGGCGAGCGGGGCCAACCAGGCCAGGGCGGCCCCGAAGCAGAGGGAGCGGACGGGGAAAAAGCGGGATCGCGACATCGGCGATTCTCGGTGGATGCACACCCGCTCAGCCTACCCCGAGGCTCCGTGGGCGCAAAGTGCCGCAGCGATGACGAAGCCGCGACTGTTCGGCGATACTGGCGCCGGTGTCGCCCATGGCGGTCGATCCAGGGCCCGCTGCCAGCTGCTGGCCGAACACACACTGCGCGACATCGCCAGATCCTGTGCGAGGGCTGATGAGCAGGCGCTCCTCTCGCGGCGTACGGGTGGCGGGCCCGCCTCGCTCTCGGTTGCCGTGACGCGGGCGCCATGAAACACTGTTCGCAAAACAGCCCCTTTCCCTGACGACGTCTTCGAGACCATGACCCTCATGAACGCTTCCGCGATTTTCCCTCTGGCCAGGCGCTGTCGGCCCCTGGCCCTAACCCTCGCGCTGCTGCTCCTGCCGGCGACGGCCCTGGCCGAGGCGTCGTGGCCCCGCGGCCACTACCCGCTGCCCGAGACGGGCAACATGGTCGGCGAGGTCTATACCATCGAGACGCGTGAGGGCCAGACCCTGCTCGACATCGCCCGCGAGCACAACGTCGGCTACGAGGAGATCCGCAATGCTAACCCGGAGGTCAGCCTCTGGGCCCCCGACCCCGGCACCGAGGTGGTGATCCCGGCGCGCTACATCCTGCCGCCGGCAAAGCGCGAGGGGGTGGTGATCAACGTGGCCGAGCTGCGCCTCTACTATTACCCGGATACCGCAGAGGGCGAGACGCCCCGAGTGGAGACCTATCCCATTGGCATCGGCCGGGAGGGCTTCAACACCCCGCTGGGCGTGACCAAGACCACCATGAAGCTCAAGGACCCGGCCTGGTACCCGCCCGAGTCGGTCCGCCAGGAGGCCAGGGAGAACGGCGAGCCGCCGCCCGAAGTGGTGCCGCCCGGCCCGGACAACCCGCTGGGCCAGCACGCCATCTTGCTCGACATCTCGGGCTACCTGATCCACGGCACCAACCGGCCGGACGGCATCGGCATGCGGGCCAGTCGCGGCTGTATCCGCATGATGCCGGAGACCATCGAGGCGCTCTTCTCGCGCATCGCGGTCGGTGAGCGGGTCAACATCATCGACATGCCGGTGAAGGTGGGCCAGGCGGGCCAGCGCCTCTACGTGCAGTCGTTCAAGCCCCTCGAGGAGCAGGAGAACGGCATGGGTGACCTGCTGGAGGCCCTCGGCCAGCTGCAGGCGAACGAGGCGGCGGCCGGCATTCCGGTGGACTATGCCCGACTGCGCGTATCGCTGGAGGCCAGTAGCTGGCAGCCGGTCGCGCTGGCGCCCCTGCCGGAAGCGGCTATCGAGCCCGAGCCGCTGCAGTGGTTCGACGAGATCCTGGCCATGCGGCCCTGGCACGGCCAGCTGGAGACCCGCCAGGAAGGGTGACAACATTCAGGCGTCCGAGGCCGGGGTTTCCTTGCGCCCGGCGGGGCGGCGCGCCATCACGGTGATCTCCACATGGGCGCCACCGTAGAGGCGGGGCGACTGGGTGCAGGTGCGCGCCGGGTAGCGACGGGCGTCGAAGAATTCGGCGTAGGCGGCGTCCATGTCGCGGATCATGTTGAGGTCGGTGATGTGCACGTCGACCCGCACCACGTCCGCCATGTCGCAGCCGGCGGAGGCCAGCATGCGCTGGAGGCCGCGCATCACCAGACGGGTCTCCTCGGCCATGTCGCCGATCACGGTCTCTCCACCCTGGATATCCTCGGCGGTGAGCCCCGAGAGGAAGACGTAGTCGTCGTCGATCACCATATGGCTGCCGGGGAAGAGCGGCAGGGGCAGGGTGGCATCGTTGTGGTATTGCGGCATGGTGGCGTTCTCGGGGCGGCGAGGGCGGGGTCTCGTGAAGCGTCGTTCAGGTACCCCGGGATGTCCAGTCGGTCCCTCTACGCCCCTTGCCATCGACCAATGGGCCGGGCGCCTCGAGCATGGTATTGCTGGTGGCCCTGGACGGCCAGGGGCACCTGCCGCCGGGGGATCACCCGGTGCTGACCGAGGGGCGCGCGGAGCAGCAGGCGGGGCCGTGGGTCTCGCGCGAAGGGTGAGGGGCGTTTGCGTCCAGATGGCGTGAGCCTGGCCTAAGCCCAGCGCTCGTCGGCGGTAAAGGCCACGGTGAACCAGCGCCGCTCCGGCGGCGGGCTCAGCTCGGCGCTGATCTGCTCGCGGATCTCGTCGAGCACGGCGATGCCCTGGCCCTGCCCGTACTCGGGCGTGGTGACGATATGGATCTCGATGTAATGGCCGCGGCCGGCCTTGGCCACGTGGCTGTAGTAGCGCAGCAGCCCCTCGCGCGCCATCACCGGCGCCATGGCCGCATGCACCTCGCGGTCGATCTCGCTCGGCGCGATCAGCAGCACCTCCTTCATGGCGCGACGCACGATGCCGATGGGCACCGGCATGAAGCTGGCCGTCAGCAGCATCAGCAGCACCGAGTCCACGTAGGGGGTGACATGCGCCCAGGGGGTGCCCTGCAGGAAGCGGGCGATGATGAAGGCCACCAGCAGCGAGGTGGTGATCAGCGCCGCCATCAGCCAGCCCTGTATGTCGATGCGCACGAACTCGGAGTCCGCCGTGCGATTGATGCGCCGCTGGTAGGCGGTCATGGCGAAGCAGACGATGGCCACCACCACCGCATAGCCGATCGCCAGGTCGAAGGCGAGCTCGCGGCCGCCCTCGCGCAGGTCGAGCAGGGCAGTGAGAAAAGCATAGAAGCAGAACAGCATCAGGATGCTGCCGTTGAGCGCCGCGACCAGTGGCTCCAGGTGCCAGTAGCCGTGCTGGAAGCGATCGCTGGCCTCGCGCACGGCGAGCCGTGCCACGAAGAGCGCCAGCCCCGACATTGCGGCGTCGATGGTGGAGAAGACGCCATCGAAGAGGATCGACTGCGAGCCGGCCAGCAGGCCGAAGGTGACCCCGAGGCTCGAGACCCCCAGGGTCACGAGGATGGAGAGCTTGAGGGCGCGCTGCTCGAGGGTGGCTTGCATGACGGGTCTCTGGGGCGGAAAGCCTTCCAGTCTAGCCGAGCGGGATAGGGCGGGCGAGGGGGCGACGATGCCCTGTTCCCGCGCCATGGCATAGGCTGCCCGGGGGCCGGCCCACAGTGAGGGCAGCAGCACCAGCGAGACGGGAATCGCGGTGATCACGATGAACTGCTGCAGCGCGCCGATCTGCCCCGCGCCCATGTAGAGCAGGATGCCCGCCATCAGCGCCATGGCCAGGATCATCTCGCGGATGGTGCGCCCGCGGGAGATGCGTGCCACGAAGATCGCCATCAGCGGCGGGTAGCCGATGAACCAGGCGAAGCCAGCGCTGATGCTGTCGGCCACCAGATCGATGTCGTAAAGCGACAGGCCGACGAAGGCGACGATGAAGCCGACCGTGAGCAGCAGCACGATGGGATCGCCCAGGCGCGACAGCGCCGAGGCTCTGGCGGGTGCGGGGGTAGGGTTCGGAGGCATGGGGACGCTCTAGTTGCGGAGGATGTGTGCGTCACTAGAGCGATGGCATTCTAATAATCTTCTACTTAGGTCTAAAAAGATGACCCGGCTTCTACTTAAGTCTAAAGGGATGACCCGGCTCGGCGGGCATGCCACCATGGTCCCCGATGCATGACCGAGAGGCCTTGATGCTCAACGACAGTCCGCCAAGCCGCCCCTGGCGATGGGTGGCGCTCGGCGCCATGCTGCTGATGGCCGGCTACCTGTGGATCTGGCACTCGCCCGAACTGGCCGACCTCCAGCGCTGGGCCGACCAGGCCTCCCACCACCCCGCGGTGATCGTCTCGGTGATCGCGATCATGGCGGTGACCCTGGCCATCGGGCTGCCCGGCAGCATCGGGCTGTGGCTGATCGCGCCCTTCTATACGCCCCTGGCGGCCACCCTGATGCTGACGGTCGGCAGCGTGGTGGGCGCCCTGGGCGCCTACTACCTCGCTTCCCGCTTCAGCGACCGCTGGAAGCCCCGGGGCCTCACTCGCAATGTCATGGGCAAGTTGGAGAAGCGCAGTGACTTGCTGACCCAGTGCGCCCTGCGCGTGCTGCCGGGTTTCCCCCACTCCGTGGTCAACTTCGCCGCCGGCCTGCTGCGCCTGCCGTTGGCGACCTTCGTGATGGCAGCCATCATCGGCCTGAGCGCGAAGTGGGGGGTCTACTCCAGCGCTATCTACGGCGCCCTGGAGGCGGTGGAGACCGAGCAGGCCGTGAGCCCCAGCGTGATCCTGCCGCTGGTCGCCCTGACCCTGCTACTGCTGATCGGTGCCTGGCTCAGGCGTCGAGTCGCAGCCCACGGCCACCCGTTGGGGTAGGATCATACTGCCTCCGCGCTGTGAGGCGTAGCGGCGCTCGGACACCGGCGTCGACCTGGCGGGATGATCGCCTGTCGCGCCGCACGACAGTGCTTTTTCCAGGTGAGCATCGACACAGGGTGGCATGAAATGAGTCAAAAGGATCACTGGGAGCAAGTCTACACGAGCAAGGCGACCGAGGAGCTGGGGTGGTATGAGCCCCATTTACAGACCTCCTTGAACCTTATCCAGGGGCTGGGTCTGGCCATGGACGCTTCCATCATCGATGTCGGTGGGGGGTCGTCTACACTCGTCGATGACCTGGTGGACGCAGGCTATCGATCCATCACTGTGCTCGATATCTCTGAGAGAGCCCTGTCCCTGGCAAAAAAACGGCTGGGGAGCAAGGCAGAACTCGTGACATGGTGGGTGGGCGATATGGAAGATATTGACTTGCCCGAAGGTCACTATGATGTGTGGCATGATCGCGCCGTGTTTCACTTCCTTACTGGCGCGGATCAGCAACATGACTATCGCGACAAGCTTCTGAGATCGCTAGCGCCGGGTGGGCACTTCGTGGTCGGCACCTTTGCGCCAGAAGCGCCCCCAACATGCAGTGGTCTGCCGGTGCAGCGGTACAGTCCGGAACAGTTGGAAGCGACACTGGGCGAGAGTTTCGAACTGATACACCATCGCAAAGCCCTGCACATGACGCCGGGTGGGGTGAGGCAAATGTACTTGTATTGCCATTTCCGTAAAACATCCTGACGAGTTCCGGCAACCTCTTCACCAACCGCTCTCATTGGATGGCAGCATCACATGGCAGGGCCAGTCGTCGGGTCCAATGATACGGAGCGCTCCCCTGTCTTGCCGGACGATTGTCGGGCGCGTGCCACTCCCCTCCCTTTGCTTTCGAAGGAAGTCGCCGATGAAGCGCTCGGCGAGGCCGCTCCCCTCGAGCCACGCCGCCTGGAGCGGGTCGGCACAGGCGCCTATTCTTCCAGGCTGATCCGGCGCAGGGTGTAGTCGCCCCCCTGGTTGGCCAGCACGACGCCCTGGAAGGGATCGCGCAGGCCATTGTCCTGCACCCGCAGCAGCCGCTGGTCATCCACGCGAACCTGCATCTGTCCGTCCTCGTCACGGGTCCAGACGATGCGGTGGAACCGGCCGTCCTCGAGGTCGAGGCTGCCCTCGTGGCGGGCGACCACCTCGGCGCTGCCGGAAATCAGCCTGACCAGGCTGAGCCCCGGGCGCGAGCCGGGCGTGTAGACCAGGCGATAGCCGGTGCCGCTGGGTCGGTTGCCCTGGAACACCCCAAGCTCCAGGCTGCCAGGCCGCTGCCGGGAGGCGACGTCCAGTTCCATCCTGAAGGCGTTGTCGACGGGGGCATTGACGAAGATGTGCGCCGGTTCCACCGGGACACTCACCTCGTCCTGCCCGGCATTGCCTGTCTGCTCGAGGATCAGCGCCAGCATCGCCAGGCCGATCTCCTCCGGCCGCTCGGCGCTGAGACGCCGTGATTCGCGATCGGTCGTTCGCCGCGTCTCCACGATGCTGCGCAATCCGTTCTCATCCACCTCGAAGTCGCCGCTGAGCACCGTCCAGGGCGGATCGCGACGGTAATCGCCGTCGCTGAAGTCGTCCTGCAGGGCGACCCGCGGCTCGGCGGCGGGGGGTGGCTCGGAGGGTGCCGCCACCTCGCGTCTCTCCGTCTGGCGCAGGCGTTTCAGCAGCTCGGCCGTTGCGCGGCCGTCCTGGGCCATGTCCCTGTCGGCCTGATATTGGCGTATCGCGTTGCGGGTGCGGCGTCCCATGGCACCATCCACCGGGCCGGCGTCATAGCCGAGCCGATTGAGCTCGCGCTGTATCTCGGCAATGCCCTGTCGATCCGACAGGGTCTCGATGTCGGGCCGCGCTCGCTCGGTCGCCTGTGAAGATGCTTGCTCTTCCGGTTGCCAGCCGCGTGTCGCTCGCTGCGCCTCGGCCACCTGGCCGGCCGTCATGCGTTGGGCCAGTGAATCGCGTGCCTCGGCGGCATGGCGGTGACCGCGGGCCGCGGCCAGGTTGTACCACTTGTGGGCCTGCACGAAATCCTGGGCCGTCCCGTTGCCGGCCTCGTGCAGGCGGCCCAGCATGTACTGGGCATCGGCATCGCCGCCTCTGGCCGCGTCGCCGAATTCCTGCAGTGCCTGGCGGTACTCCTGCCGCTCGTAGTAGCGCATGCCGTCGGCATAATCGGCGCTGGCCAGTCCGACGGAACCGAAGAGGATAAGACTGAGTACGAGTCTCTTGATGATCACGGTCGTGCCTCCAGTGAACGGGCTTGTCATCCGTAACATCAGGATAGGCAAGATGCGAGATGACGCAGGCCGAATGGTGCCGACGGGTCGAGCCAGGTGAAAGGTTTAGCTGTTCAACGTCCCCAACCACGCCACCTCCAGCCGGAAGGGGCCCGGCCGCCAGTCGGCGATGAGAAGCCCCACCTGCCGGATCGCCGCGGGGTCGAGCGGCGGGGCATCCTCCAGCCGCCGGCCGCGGAATACCGCCTCGAAGTCGTGCCAGGGCAGAGTGACATGCTGCCACTCGCCGGCCTCGGCCTGGAAGATTGCGCGGTAAGCCGCGCCCTGTGGCAGCTGGTCGGTATAGAGGCGCAGCTGGTAGCGGCGGCCCTCGCCTGCTGGCGCGGCTCTTGCTGTGGCGCGCCTCCCTGGGCTGGTACGCCTTCCTGTTGCTGGGAGTGCCGCTGGTCTTCTATGCGGCGGCCCTGTGGCAGGGTTGGCGTTTCGGTGACCCGCCCCACTTCGCGTCGCTGTCCGGCTGGCTGGTGGCCGTGCTGCTGATGGCCATCAAGGGGCCCTCGTGACGGCCCGGCGGCGCACGCTGGCCGAGTGCTCGCTGCTCTCCAGCGAGGCGCTGGAACAGGCTGCGCAGGCACAGAGGCTGGCGCGCAAGGCCGATCTCGCCGCCTCGATCCTGGAGAGCGGCAGCGAGCGTAGGAGCGACGGCCCGCTGTTCGACGAAGAGGACCTGGCGCTGCTTTTCGCGCCGGTGGCATAGCCAAGTTCAACAACGGCAAGGCCGCCCAGAAGAGCCAGGCAGGATCTGCCGGCCAGGGCCGCGAAGCCTTGGAAGGCGATGCCGGGCATGTGACTGTGGTGCTGCGGTTTCCTTCGAAGGAAGCGGCGAAGAGATGGTATGACTCACCCGAGTACCAGGAGATCATCGGGTTGCGCGTGGATAACTGCGAAGGCCTGGCCGTCCTGGCAAACGGGGTGGGAGGCTGATACGCGAGCGTAGCGCGGGATGACATGCCGATGCGGACTGCTTGTCGTCCTGTCTCCGACCTTTGCTGATATAAAAATTGTTACTTAGGCTTGATAGGCGATCCAACTGAGCAGGCTTGTACTGCTTAAAGCGGCACCATGAGACTTGGTGGCCGGTGTCGCAGGTGTCGGGGCGTTACGAGACCGCTGATGACCTTCCAAAGAGCGAGGTGATGCCTATCCACAGACTCCCGTACGGCCCTTGATTCGACTCATGGAAGCCGGTTGCCACCAGGCATCGGCATTGCTCGAGAGGAAGGCATCATGGAACCCTTTATCGGTCAGATTCAGCTGTTTCCCTATAACTTTGCTCCGCGAGGCTGGGTGTTCTGCGAGGGGCAGGAGCTGCAGATAGAGCAGAACACGGCCCTGTTTTCGCTGATTGGCACTACCTACGGGGGAGATGGCAGGACCACCTTCGCCTTGCCTGACCTGAAGACGAACAGCCTGGACCGCAACTTGCACTACTGCATCGCCTTGCAGGGGATCTACCCCACCCGAGATTAGCAGGGCTGTCACCGGGGCGAGGCGTTCCGGGCAGTGATCCTTCGAGGCGAGTGACGGCAGGCGGTGCGCATCCTTGCGGCGTCTCGCAGGCCCCGGGCCAGCTACCTGGCCCGGGGCCTCTATCGCCAGGTGCGCCGTTGCGCTGCGTTCCCAGGCGTTTGATCCCCAGCACGGTGGGCGAGGCACTACCACGGGGCCGGTGCCTTTTTGTAACCCCTCCATGACGCCTGGCGGGAAAAGCTGGATAATGGCGGGTTTTCCGCCCCCCGCTTCGCCCAACGCTCCGGTGCCCGTCCATGGAAATCAAGGTCAACTATCTCGACAACCTCCGGCTGGAGGCCAAGTTCGACGACTTCACGGTCATCTCCGACCAGCCCATCCGCTACAAGGGGGATGGCTCGGCGCCGGGGCCGTTCGACTATTTCCTGGCGTCCTCGGCGATGTGCGCGGCCTACTTCGTCAAGGTCTACTGCAACGCGCGCGACATCCCCACCGAGAACATCCGGCTGTCGCAGAACAACATCGTCGACCCGGAGAACCGCTACAACCAGATCTTCAAGATCCAGGTGGAGCTGCCGGCGGACCTCTCCGACAAGGATCGCCAGGGCATCCTGCGCTCCATCGACCGCTGCACGGTGAAGAAGGTGGTGCAGACCGGGCCCGAGTTCCAGGTCGAGGCGGTCGACAACATCGACGAGGACGCCCAGGCGCTGTTGCAAGGGAACGTGCTGGGCTCACCGCAGGGCGACGCGAATGACGAGAAAGACACCTGGATCGAGGGCAAGGACCTGCCGCTGGAGCAGACCATCGCCAACATGACCGCGATCCTGGCCGACCTGGGCATGAAGATCGAGATCGCCTCCTGGCGCAATATCGTGCCCCACGTCTGGTCGCTGCACATCCGCGACGCCGCCTCGCCGATGTGCTTCACCAACGGCAAGGGCGCCACCAAGGAGAGCGCGCTCTGCTCGGCGCTGGGCGAGTTCATCGAGCGGCTGAGCTGCAACTTCTTCTACAACGACCAGTTCTTCGGCGAGCGGATCGCGGGCAGCCAGTTCGTCCACTACCCCGACGAGGAGTGGTTCCAGCCCGGCCCCGACGACGCGCTGCCGGCGGGCCTCCTCGATGAGTACTGCCGGGCGATCTACGACCCGGAGGGGGAGCTTCGCGGCTCGAACCTGGTCGACACCAACTCCGGCCAGGAGGCGCGCGGCATCGTCTCGCTGCCCTTCGTGCGCCACTCGGACGGCGAGGTGGTCTACTTCCCCTCCAACCTGATCGAGAACCTCTACCTCAGCAACGGCATGAGCGCCGGCAACACCCTGCACGAGGCGCAGGTGCAGTGCCTCTCGGAGATCTTCGAGCGGGCGGTGAAGAAGCAGATCATCGAGGAGGAGCTGGCGCTGCCGGACGTGCCCCAGGAGGTGCTGGCACGCTATCCCGCCATCGTCGAGGGCATCGAGGCGCTGGAGGCCCAGGGCTTCCCGGTGCTGGTCAAGGATGCCTCGCTGGGCGGGCAGTTCCCGGTGATGTGCGTCACCCTGATGAACCCCAAGACCGGCGGCGTCTTCGCCTCCTTCGGCGCCCACCCGAGCTTCGAGGTGGCGCTGGAGCGCAGCCTCACCGAGCTGCTCCAGGGCCGCAGCTTCGAGGGCCTCAACGACTTCCCGCCGCCCACCTTCAATACGCTGGCCGTCACCGAGCCCAACAACTTCGTCGAGCATTTCATCGACTCCTCGGGGCTGGTCTCCTGGCGCTTCTTCAGCGCCCGTTCGGACGTCGAATTCGTCGACTGGGATTTCTCCGGCAGCGGTTCCAACAGTACTGCCCAGGAAGCCGCGACCCTGTTCGGCATCCTCGAGGAGCTGGGCCTCGAGTCCTACATGGCCATCCATGAGGACCTGGGCACGCCGGTGTGCCGCATCCTGGTGCCCGGCTTCTCCGAGGTCTACCCGGTGGAGGACCTCATCTGGGACAACACCAACAAGGCGCTGCTGTTCCGCGAGGACATCCTGCATCTGCACGAGCTCAGCGACGCGCAGCTGGCCGATCTGCTCGAGCGCCTGGAAGAGAGCCAGATCGACGACCACCAGGACATCATCACCCTGATCGGCATCGAGTTCGACGAGAACACCGAGTGGGGCCAGCTCACCATCCTCGAGCTCAAGCTGCTGATCAACCTGGCGCTGGGCCAGCACGAGGAGGCGCTGGAGCGGGTCGACATCTTCCTGCAGTACAACGACAACACCGTGGCGCGTAACCTCTTCTATCGTGCGGTGAGTGCGGTACTGGAGGTGCTCTTCGATGATGAGCTGGAACTGGACGACTTCCTGCACAACTTCCGGCGCATGTTCGGCGAGGCGACCATGGAGGCCGTGGTGGGCTCGGTGAACGGCAGCGTGCGCTTCCATGGCCTGACCCCGACCAGCATGGCGCTGGAGGGGCTGGAGAAGCACCAGCGGTTGATCGAGAGCTACCAGAAGCTCCATGCCCACCGCGCGGCCCGGGCCGGGGTGGCCGTGGCGCAGGCGTAACGCGCCGTCGGGAGCCGACGACGCCCTGCATCACAACGCCCCCGCGCCAGCTGCCTGGCGTGGGGCGTTGCGTTATGGCGTTATACGCGGGCAGGCCGATGCGCGAGATGGTGCGCGAGGCCGAGGCGATCCGCGATCGGCTGCAGCGGGTCGAGGGCGTCAACAAGGCGCAGGTGCTGGGCGAGCGCCAGGAGCGGATGCATCTCGACTTCGATCTGGCGAGGCTGCAGAGCTTGGGGATTTCTCCCCAGGCCGTCTTCGCCGCCATCGAGGCGCACAACCGCGTCGCCATCCTGGCTCAGTGGATCCACGATACCTGGGGGCATCTGCACCCGGGCAGACGCCTGGACACCGCCACCGCCCTGCTGCGCGAGGAGTGTGCGGCGGGCGGCGTGCCGTCGGTGTTTGCCGCCCTGCATGGCGATACGCCGGTGGGCACCGCCAGCCTGGTGGCCGACGACATGAGCGACCGCCGCGACCTGACGCCCTGGCTGGCGTCGGTCTTCGTGCGGCCCGGGTGGCGCGGCCGGGGCATCGCCTCGCGGCTGGTCCAGCGCGTGGAAGACGAGGCGCAGGCCCATGGGGTTGAGCATTTCTACCTCTACACGCCGGATCAGCAGCCGCTCTATCGACGTCTGGGATGGCGCGACATCGAGGCGCGAGACTACCGCGGCGAGACTGTGACCATCATGCGCCGCCTCTTCAGCCCCCTTTCCTGAACCGCTGGCCGCTGAGCGCGCCGCAGGTTTCCCGACACCACCGAAGGAGCGCACATGGCGAAATTGAGTACGCTGTTCGTGATGCTGGCTGCACTGTTCTGGGGGCTGTCCGGCGGCATCGGCGGCGTGCTCATGGCCGACGGCTGGGACCCGCTGGTCGTCTCCTTCTACCGTGGCGCGATTGGCCTTCTGTTCGTGCTCGTCTGGCTGGCGCTGCGCCCGGGCGGCAGCGGCCTGGCTGATCGCCGGTTATGGTTCTGGTCGGCGATGGCGGGCCTGGGCGTGGCCGGCAACTTTACCTTCTACTTCGTGAGTATCTCCGAGGGCAGCGTGGCGGTGGCGGCGACGCTGATGTACTGCGCGCCGGTGTTCGTGTTTCTTGTTTCCTTCGCCCTCAAGCTCGAACGCCCCACGCCGCTCAAGTGGGCCGCCATTGCCATGGTCATGCTGGGGATCGTGCTGCTGACGCGCCTCTACGACGTCCAGCCGGGCGGGGTGACCCCCGTCGGCGTCATCGCAGGGCTGCTCTCCGGGCTCTCCTATGCGGTCTTCATCTTCGGCTTCAAGTACGCCGCACCCCACGGCAGCCCCCAGGCCATTCTCGTCATCGCCTTCGCGGTACTCTCGCTCATCCTGTTCGCGCTGGGCGATACCCAGCAGACCCTGTCCGCGTTGAGCACATCGAGCTGGCCGCTCTTCGTCACGCTGGGCGTGCTCGGCGCCGGCGTGTCGTTCATTCTCTATATCGTCGGGTTGAACTATACCGCCCCGGCCGTGGCCTCCATCGTGGCGATGGTCGAGCCGGTCACGGCGTCGCTGTTCGGCGTCGTGGCGCTCGATGAGAGCCTGGTCGCGATCCAACTGGCTGGCATGGGTCTGATCTTGCTCACGGTGACGGCATTGAGCGTCTCCACGAGCACTCGGTAGGCTTCCTGTCATCTGGACAGGTATCCGGTACTGTGGGTATCGGTAACATCCGCAAGCGCGCGGAATTTGCATCGCCTGGCGGGCTTTACCTAGGCACGGTCAGGCCGGCCAGCTGGATACCAGGGCCGCTCGGCTGACGGCAAGATCCACGCGGCGGATAGTACGGTTGACCAATGATTTCAGGAGATCAGAATGATGGGTTGGGGCAATGGGCATGGATGGATGGGCTTTGGCGGGATTTTCATGATCTTGTTCTGGGGGCTGGTCATCCTGGGAGCCGTCGCGCTTTTACGGTGGCTGTGGGTGAGTGGCAAGGACAGTGGCAACGCGTCTCGGAAAACACCGCTCGACATCCTGCAAGAGCGCTATGCACGGGGAGAGATCGAGCGGGAAGAATATGAGCGCAAGCGCCGGGACCTCGAGGGTTAGCCAGCGAGGCTGGCGGGAGAGAGCGCAACTCACCGCTGCCTAAGACGGAGAGGGCTGATCAGGGCAGGAGCTGAGAGTCGCCCCAGAGCTACTGCCGGCTGATCCCTCAGCAGGTGAGGGCGGAGCGGGGTAGGCTGCCCTCGGCTCGGCTCTCCTCCACGCGCCTCGAGAACGTCGAGCTAACCCCATGCAACCGGATTGCTGCCATGTTTCGCGCCCTCTTGCGCTATTTCGAGACCCTGGTGAACCCCTATCCCGAGGACAACTGGGGCACACCCCCCAGGGGGTTGTTCGCCTTTATCCTGCACTTCTCGCGGCCGGTGCTGCCGCTGCTGGTCGTGATGTCGCTGCTCACGGCGCTGGTCTCGGCGGCGGAGGTGCTCTTCTTCAGCTACATGGGCGACCTGGTGGACTGGCTGGCCGGCGCCGAGCGCGAAGGCTTCTTCGCCGAACATGGCTGGCGCCTGGCCGGCATGGCGGCGCTGGTGGTAATCGGCCTACCGCTGTTGACCCTGCTGCAGGCGCTGGTGACCCAGCAGAGCATCTTCGGCAACTACCCGATGATTGGCCGCTGGCTGGCGCATCGCCATATGCTCGGCCAGAGCCTGGCCTTCTATCAGGACGAGTTCGCCGGGCGGGTTTCCCAGAAGGTGATGCAGACGGCCCTGGCGATGCGCGAGACGGTGATGAAACTGATGGACCTGATGGTCTATGTGCTCGTCTACTTCACCGGGGCCATGCTGCTGATGGGCCGCGCCGAGCCCTGGCTGATGCTGCCGCTGGTGCTCTGGCTGGCCGGCTATATCGCCATCATGTGGGGCTTCGTGCCGCGCCTGCGGGCGGTCTCCATGGCCCAGGCCGACGCCCGGGCGGTGATGACCGGGCGCATCGTCGACAGCTACAGCAACATCCAGACCATCAAGCTCTTTGCCGATACCCGCCGCGAGCAGGAATACGCCCGCGATGCCATGGAGGGCTTCATGGGCACCGTGTATCGGCAGATGCGCCTGGCCACCGGCCTTACCGTCAGCCTGACGGTGCTCAACTCCCTGCTGCTGACCGGAGTGGCGGCCATGGCCATCGGCGCCTGGTACCTGGAGACGGTCTCGCTGGGCATCATCGCCGTGGCCATCGCCCTGGTGATGCGTATCCGCTTCATGTCCGACTGGATTCTCTGGGAGGTGGCCGGGCTGTTCGAGAATATCGGCACGGTACAGGATGGCCTCAACACCATCGCTCAGGAGCCGGCGGTCCAGGACGCGCCCGATGCCAGGACGCTGACGGTGCCGGAGGGCGAGATACGCTTCGATGCCGTGCGCTTCGGCTATGCGCGTCCCGACGGTGAGGGCCGGCGGGTCTTCGATGGCCTCGACCTGACCATCGCCCCCGGCGAGAAGGTGGGGCTGATCGGCCGCTCCGGGGCCGGCAAGTCGACGCTGGCCAGCCTGCTGCTGCGCTTCTTCGATCTGGAGGGCGGGCGTATCCTGATCGACGGTCAGGACATCGCCGAGGTGACCCAGGAATCGCTGCGCCGCCACATCGGCATGGTCACTCAGGACACCTCGCTGCTGCACCGCTCGGTGCGCGACAACATCCGCTACGGCAGCCCCCAGGCCAGCGAAGCGCAGATCCAGGAAGCGGTGCGTCGCGCCCATGCCGACACCTTCATCGACGATCTGGTGGATCTCCAGGGCCGCCGCGGCCTGGATGCCCATGTGGGTGAGCGCGGCGTGAAGCTCTCCGGGGGCCAGCGCCAGCGCATCGCCATCGCCCGGGTGCTGCTCAAGAACGCGCCCATCCTGGTGCTGGACGAGGCCACCTCGGCGCTGGACTCAGAAGTGGAGGCGGCGATCCAGGAGCAGCTCTACACGCTGATGGAGGGCAAGACGGTGATCGCCATCGCCCATCGGCTTTCGACCATTGCCATGCTCGACCGTCTGGTGGTGATCGATAAGGGGCAGATCGTCGAGAGCGGCAGCCACCGGGAGCTACTGGCCAAGGACGGCCTCTATGCCGCCCTGTGGCGGCGCCAGTCTGGCGGCTTTATCGGCGAGGATATCGATGATGAGGCCGAGTCAATGCAGCCCGAGCCGGTGTCAGGGCGCGATGGGCACGACTGAGGGCTCGTGTCAGGGCAGGGCGGCGCCGGCGCGCTCAAGTGGCCACGACCTGAGCGCGTAGCCAGGCGATCTCCTCGGCCCAGATCGCCGGCTCGACGGTTTCCAGCACCATCGGGATCTCGTCGATGCGCGGGTCGCGCATGAGGGTGGTGAAGGCGTCCAGCCCGATGTTGCCCTGGCCCAGGCTGTGATGGCGGTCGACGCGGCTGGCAAACTCGCTCTTGGCGTCGTTCAGGTGCATGCCGCGTAGATACGCGAAGCCCACGACCTTGTCGAATTCATCCAGCGTGGCGGTGCAGGCCTCCGGAGTGCGCAGGTCGTAGCCCGCGGCGAAGGCGTGGCAGGTATCGAGGCAGACCCCGACCCGCGACTTGTCGTCGACCTGGGCGATGATCTCGGCCAGGTGCTCGAAGCGCCAGCCCAGGTTGGTGCCCTGGCCGGCGGTGTTCTCGATCACCGCCGTCACGCCGCGGGTCTCGGCGAGCACCTGGTTGATGGAGTCGGCGATGCGGGTGAGACACTCGCCTTCGCTGATCTTCTTCAGGTGGCTACCGGGATGAAAGTTGATCAGGGTGAGGCCGAGCTGCTCGCAGCGCTGGAATTCGTCGAGAAAGGCCGCGCGGGACTTCTCGAGCCCGGCGCTCTCCGGGTGGCCGAGGTTGATCAGGTAGCTGTCGTGGGGAAGGATCTGCCCCGGGCCGAAACCGTGCGCCTCGCAGGCCGTGCGGAAAGCCTCGATGGCCTCGTCGGTCAGCGGCCTGGCATGCCACTGGCGCTGGTTCTTGGTGAACAGGGCAAAGGCATCGGCGCCGATTTCCACGGCGCGCAACACCGCCTGGTCGGGGCCGCCGGCGGCACTGACATGGGCTCCGAGGTATTTCACGCGGGATTCCTTCCATCATCGCTTCGGTAAAGCCCTACCATAGCACCGCAACACACCGCGAGCGGCGCTTACAACCAAACCCGACTTTGCAACCCGGCACCGGCTCACATAGGCTCTGCTAATGAATATCCCGCAGGGAGCCAGGAAGGCACAGCGCGACACGCAAGGACTACCGCATGGATGGCTGCAGGTCGTGAACATGCCCAGGTAGGGGCGGTAGCGTGGCTGAAGCCTGCGTATTAACGCTAGCCGAGCGGGCTTCGGACACCGGCAAAATCCTTGCCGGCTCTCACCGTAATAATCAGTCGTTCTACGTCCATATCCCGGACGCGCAGTCGGCAAGTTTCGATCAGTCGCAATCCCGAGCCGTACATCAATGTAGCCATCAGGTTCACGGGGCCAGATAGCTGGCTCAGTACACGCATGACGTCCTCATGAGAAAGCACCACTGGAAGCCGGCGAGGGCGCTTGGCACGCGAGAATTCCCCGACATCTCCCAAGGGCTGTTCGAGGACGTGACGATAGAGGAACACGAGGGCATTCAGCGCCTGATTCTGCGTGGCCGCCGCCACCTGGCGCTCCACCGCCAAGTGCTCCAGGAAGGCGCGGACCTCGGGGCCTCCCATGCTGGCGGGATGTCGCACACCATTGAAGCGAATGAAGTAGCGTATCCAGTAGCAGTAGGTCTTCACGGTACGCGGGCTGTAGCGTTTCACGCGCATGGTAGCCCTGACCCGGTCCATCAGCTTCGGCGAGCTGCGATGCGTATCCATAAGGCCTTCCTCCCGACGCATGGATATACGTACAGTTTTATCGGTGATGGTAGAATTCGCAAGCACGCGAATTCTGCATGGGTAGCTGAGCTATGCTTCGGGCCTAGAAAAATCAATGATTTAGTCACAAAGTTGCGCGCTTGATAAGATTGTTGAACGCGCGTGCTCGTTCAAGTCAATGAACGAGCACGCTGTCCAATACCTGTTAGGTGCGCCTCACCCACGCCACTAACAGATCTACTACGGGTGCAGCGAAATGAATGGAGAGCAGAAATGAGTGAAGTTTCTACAGAAAATAGCAGCACACCAAGCGTGAGTATAGTGGACCCTGAAATCCAGACACTGGTTTAAGCTATCGCCTGGCCGATTTCGAAGGGATCGATGATGTCGAATCAGAAACGCAACACCCACTCCCCCGAGCTCAAGGCCAAGGTGGCCCTGGAAGCGATTCGCGGGCTGAAGACGGCCAACGAGATCGGGCAGGACTACGGCGTTCATCCGGTACAGGTCAGCCAATGGAAGAAGGCCCTGCT
>NZ_JARANW010000002.1:0-317006 GCF_029889825.1 Halomonas sp. 11-S5 | reverse complement strand
TTCGTTATCTGTCGGCGTTTGGTTGTCGGTCTGCCGCGCGCCTCCGCCCTCGGGCTTACGGCTTACGGCTTACGGCGTACGGCTTACGGCTTACGGCTTACGGCTTACGGCTTACGGCTTCCAGCTTCCAGCTGCCGCGAAGCGGCTAGTAATGCGGCGGCACCTCGTCCTCGGGACCAGGCGTCGTCGTGTCGTTGTCGTGCAGCGCCCGCTGCTGGTCGCGCAGTCGTTCCTGCATCAGCGAATTGAGGCGTTCGAGTCGTGACAGCCGCTGCTCCTGGCCGGCCACGGCCGCGTCCAGGGTGTCGAGCCAGTGCTCCTGGTAGGCGATACGGCTCTCCAGGGCCTCGAAGCGCCGTGCCAGCTCGGCAGGCGTCGTATCGGTGCTCATGGTAGAATCCTCGCGCTGGGTGTCGCTGTTCATCGTGGCGCCTTCATGATCATGATGGTTTCTTCCTTCCTTTCACCCCCGACAAGAGAGTCTTACAGGTCCATGAATCGAAAGGTCGTGTTTCGTTGCAGTCTCATCAGCCTGCTGCTGGCCGCGCCGGCCCCGCTGCTGATTGCCCTGTTCGTCCATCTCACCGGCGGCGTGCTGTCCCGTGAGCTGTTTGAAAGCCTCCAGGTCGGCGGCGTGGCCGTGGTCTATTTCGCCGCCGCCGCCGCGGTCTTCCTGGTACTGCTGGTCGCCACCCTGGCGGTCAACGCCCTGACGCCCCAGCTGGTCAACCTGGCCGAGGTCGAGGACGACGATCGCGAGATCGGCGAGGTCAAGTGGTTCAACGTCAACAAGGGCTACGGCTTCATCACCCGTGACGATGGCGAGGATGTCTTCGTGCACTTCCGGGCCATCCGTGGGCGGGGGCATCGCACCCTGGCCGAGGGCCAGAAGGTGCGCTACCACGTCATCCAGAACGAGCGGGGGCTGCAGGCCGACGACGTCACCGTGATTACTTGAATCGAAGCGCCTGCGCTCGGCGCGTTATCTCACTGCCAACGACATCGCCCCGCACCTGCGGGGCGATGTCGTTTCGGGGTCACTGGCCGGAGTCGGGCCAGTCGATCGCCTGCTCGGTGCCGTCGGGCAGCACCTGCAGGAAGCGGTCCGGGTCGTCGCCGGGCTGCCAGCCGCCCAGCGAGCAGCGCACCTCGCACTCGAGCCGCCGGGCGGCCTCCCGGGCACAGGCCGCGTCGGTCTCCCAGGGCGTCTCCGGGCTGTCGAGCCACAGGCTCGCGAAGCCGTCGGCGGCCTTCTCCACCACCAGTATTGGCACCTCACCGGCAGCGGCGTGGCCGAGGGTGCGCCACTGGCGCTTGCCCGCGGGCGACAGCGGCTCGGCGCCGATGGCCTGCCGGAGCCAGGCATCCAGACGCGCGATGTCGCAGTGTGCCAGGTAGATCTCGATATCGGGATAGGTTTGCATGGGCGCCTCAGGGCCGGGCCGTGCCATTGACGAAGAGTCTGGCGAGGATCGCCTCGTAGACGCGGCTCAGCTCATCGAGATCCGAGGCCAGCACCCGCTCGTTGACCTGGTGGATGGTGGCATTGCAGGGGCCGAGCTCGACCACCTGGCTGCCCAGGGTGGCAATGAAGCGACCATCTGACGTGCCGCCAGCGGTGGAGAGCTCGGGGCGGTGCCCCAGGGCATCTTCCACGCCGCAAACGGCGGCCTCCACTAGTTCGCCCTCGGCGGTGAGGAAGGGGTCACCGTTGAGGGTCCAGTCCAGGTGATAGTCGAGGCCATGGGCATTCAGCAGCGCCTCGGTGCGTTGCTTCAGCTGCTCGTGGGTCACCTCGGTGGAGAAGCGGAAGTTGAACACCACCTCGATGTCGCCGGGGATGACGTTGGTGGCGCCGGTCCCCGAGCGGATATTGGAGACCTGGAAGCTGGTGGCGGGGAAGAAGGCGTTGCCGGCGTCCCAGTGCTCCCGCGCCAGGGCGTCCAGCGCCGGCAGCGCCTGGTGGATAGGGTTACGCGCCAGGTGTGGGTAGGCCACATGGCCCTGGATGCCCCTGACATGCAGCACCCCGCCCAGCGAGCCGCGTCGACCGTTCTTGATCACGTCGCCGAGCCGGTCGGTGGAGGAGGGCTCGCCGACGATGCAGTAGTCGAGCCGCTCGTGGGTCTCGCGCAAGTGCTCGACCACGGCGCGGGTGCCATCCACCGCCGGGCCCTCCTCGTCGGAGGTGATCAAGAAGCCGATCCGCCCGTGGTGATCCGGGTGGGCCGCGACGAAGCGCTCCACTGCGGTGACCATCGCCGCCAGACTGCCCTTCATGTCGGCGGCCCCTCTCCCCCGCAGCATGCCGTCCTCGTCGAGGCACGGCTCGAAGGGCGGGGAGTCCCAGCGGGGTTGGGGGCCGCTGGGCACCACGTCGGTGTGGCCGGCGAAGGCTAGCAGTGGCCCATGGTGGCCGCGGGTCGCCCAGAAGTTCTCCACGTCGCCGAAGGGCAGGCGCTCAACCTGGAAGCCGAGCGCCTCGAGGCGCTCGATCATCAGGTCCTGGCAGCCCAGGTCATCCGGCGTCACCGAGGGACGCCGGATCAGCTTGAAGGCGAGGGCCAGGGTCGGGGAGAGCGCGGGCGGCTCAATTGTTGGCATGCAGCGCCTCGTTGAGCGCGATGGCGCTCTTGTTGGTGAGGCACTCGATGCGCCCGTTCTGCGAGTTGCGGCGCAGCAGCAGGTCGTCCTGACCGGCCAGCTCACGGGCGGCCACGGTCTTGACCTCCTGGCCCTGGTCGTCGAGCAGGGTGACCTTGGCCCCGGCGGTGATGTAGAGGCCGGACTCCACGGTACAGCGGTCGCCCAGCGGGATGCCGATGCCGGCATTGGCACCGATCAGGCAGCCCTCGCCCACCTTGATGACGATGTTGCCGCCGCCGGAGAGGGTGCCCATGGTGGAGCAGCCGCCGCCGAGGTCCGAGCCCTTGCCGACCATCACGCCAGCGGAGATGCGGCCCTCGATCATGCCTGGCCCCTCGGTGCCGGCGTTGAAGTTGACGAAGCCCTCGTGCATCACCGTGGTGCCCTCGCCGAGGTAGGCGCCCAGGCGTACCCGGGCGGTGTCGCCGATGCGCACGCCGGCGGGCACCACGTAGTCGGTCATCTTGGGGAACTTGTCGACGCAGTCCACGGAGAGGGGGCGCCCTTCCAGGCGAGCCTTGAGGCGGCGGGCCGGCAGCTCCTCGATGTCGATTGCCCCTTCACCGGTCCAGGCGATGTTGCGCAGCAGGCCGAACATGCCGGTGAGGTCCAGGCCGTGGGGCTTCACCAGGCGGTGGGAGAGCAGGTGCAACTTGAGGTAGACCTCCGGGGCGCTCTGGGGCGGGGTGTCCACGTCCAGGAACATGGCCACCAGCGGGCGCTGGCTCACGGCCAGGGACTCGGCCAGTTCGGCCTGTTCCTCGTGGCCGGCGGTCTTCAGCGCGCCGGCCAGCTCGCCGCACTGCTCGGGCAGGAAGCTGACCGCGGCGTTGCCGGCGGGGGCGTCGAGCACCTTGGCAGCGGCGGCTACCAGGCCAGCGTCGGGGTCGAGCAGCGGGGCCGGATAATAGATTTCCAGCCAGTCGCCCTGGGTGTTCTGGGTGCCGATTCCGAGTGCAAAGCTCAGCATGGGAAGGTGTCCTCTGGAAGCGTGGGGAGGGCTTGGCAGGCCCTAGCGTGAGTCGTAGTCGCCGTCGCGGTAACCGACGAGGATCTCGTCGCCGGTATCGAGCAGCGGGCGCCTGAGCAGGGTGGGGTGGGCCAGCATCAGCTCGCGCGCCGTGTTGGCGTCGATGTCGGCCTTCTCCTCGTCATCGAGCTGACGCCAGGTGGTGCTGCGCTTGTTGAGCACCTCCATGACCGGCACGCGGTGCAGGATGTGCTCCAGCAGCATTTCGGAAAGCCCGTCCTCGCGCAAGTCATGGACCTGGTAGGGAATGCCCTTGCCGTCCAGCGCCTTGCGGGCGCGGCGACAGGTGTCGCAGTTCTTGATCACGTAGAGCGTCAGCATCGGGGACTCCTCTCGATGAAGCGGCGGATGCGCCAGGCGGCCTCCACCGTGGCCTCGACCTCGGCGACCAGCGCCAGGCGCAGCCGGCCGCTGCCGGGGTTTGTGCCGCTGCTGCCGACCCGGCCCATGTAGCGGCCGGGCAGCACGCTGACGTTGGTCTCGGCGTAGAGCGCGCGGGTGAAGGCCGCGTCGTCCCCGCCGGGCACCGCCGGCCACAGGTAGAAGCCGGCCCGGGGGGTGGGAAAGTCCATCACCGGGGCGAGGACCTCGGTGACCGCGGCGAACGTCTCGCGGTAGGCGTCGCGGTTGGCGCGCACGTGCGCCTCGTCGTGCCAGGCGGTGATCGAGGCCTGCTGGACGGGCAGCGACATGGCGCAGCCGTGGTAGGTGCGGTAGCGCTTGAAGGGGGCGATCAGCGCGGCATCGCCGGCGACGAACCCGGAACGCAGCCCCGGCAGGTTGGAGCGCTTGGAGAGGGAGTGGAACACCAGGCAGCGCCGGTAGCTGTGGCGGCCGAGGCGCGCACAGGCCTCGAGCAGCCCCGGCGGCGGGGCGGCCTCGTCCAGGTAGAGCTCCGAGTAGCACTCGTCCGAGGCGATCAGGAAATCGTGCTCATCTGCGAGGGCGATAAGCTTCTCGAATTCGGCCAACGGCGTCACCGCCCCGTTGGGGTTGGCCGGCGAGCAGAGGAACACCAGCTGGACGTCGCGCCAGGTCTCGGCGGGCACGCTGTCCAGGTCCGGCCGGAAGCCGTTCTCGGCCGTGGCGTCCAGATAGAGCGGCTTGCCGCCGGCGAGCAGGGTGGCACCCTCGTAGATCTGATAGAAGGGGTTGGGGATCGCCACCTTCGCCGGGCGAGTGCGATCCAGCGCGGCCTGGACGAAGGCGAAGATTGCCTCCCGGGTGCCGTTCACCGGCAGCACCTGGTCGTCGGCGTCGAGCCCCGCCAGCCCGAAGCGTTGTATCGCCCAGCCGGCGATCGCCGCGCGCAGTTCGGCCGTCCCGGCGGTGGCCGGGTAGCGGGCGAAGCCCTGGCGGTGAGCCGTGAGCGCCTCGAGGGCCGCCGCGAAGGGCGCATGCTGCGGCTCGCCGATGGTCAGCGGGATGTGCGAGAGCCCCGCGGGCGGCGTCACGCCGGCCTTGAGGGCGGCGAGCTTCTCGAAGGGGTAGGACTTGAGGGCGTCGAGGTCGGGGTTCATGGGTGTCCAGATGCGCCTGGGACAGAAGCCAGCGTCCGGCGTGGTTGTCGGTAATGGCCCGCATGCCGGCGGCGCGCGGGCGGGCAGGGCGTCGATTATAGGGAAGCCCCGGGGCGGCCTCAAACGCTGGCCCGCCCGCGCGTCCGTCGGGCGGCGTCAGCCGGGGATGGCCAGGACCTCGATGAGGCGCTCGCGCAGGCGCTGCTGGCGTCCCGGGTCGGTGAGCGGCGCACCGGCCTTGTCGGTGATGAAGAAGACGTCCTCGACCCGCTCGCCCAGGGTGGCGATCTTGGCCGCCGACAGCGCGATGTCCTGTTCCATGAAGATGCGTCCCACCCGGGCCAGCAGGCCGGGGCGGTCGGGCGCGACCAGCTCGAGCAGGGTGCGCTCGTTGGCCGGGTCCTGCTCGATGCTGACCTCGGTGGGCACGCGGAAGTGCTTGAGCTGGCGCGGGGTGTGCCGGGTGACGATCTGCGGGTAGTCGTCCGGGTCGTCGAGCTCCTCCACGAGGTGGCGGCGGATTTCTTCGATGCGCTCGCGGTCACGGATCGCCTGGCCGTGGTCGTCCAGCACGATGAAGGTGTTCAGCGTCCAGTCGTTGCTGGAGGTGGCGATGCGGGCGTCATGGATCGATAGCCCCAGCTGGTCCATGGCGGCGGCGGTGGCGGCGAAGAGGTCGTCCACCGAGCGGGTGTGGATGAAGACCTTGGTGCCGCCCTCGGCCATGTCGTCGATGGGGGCGTTGATCAGGATCAGCGGCAGCTGGCTGTCGCCATGGCCGAGGATGCCCTGGGTCTGCCAGACGATCTCGCTGGGCGCGTACTGGAGGAAGTAGTCCTCGCCCAGCGACTCCCAGAGCCGGTCGACCCGGGCCATGTCGGCGCCCACCGAGGCGAGCAGCGAGTGGGCCTCACTGCGCGTCTCCCGCACCCAGTCGTCGCGTTCCAGGGGGTTCTCGAGGCCGCGGCGCAGGGCGCGCTTGGTCTCGCTGTGCAGCTGGCGCAGCAGCGAGGCCCGCCAGCCGTTCCACAGGGTCGGGTTGGTGGCGTTGATGTCGGCCACCGTCAGCACGTAGAGGTAGTCGAGCCGGGTCTCGTCGCCGACCAGGCGCGCGAAGTCGGCGATCACGTCGGGGTCGGTGATGTCGCGCTTCTGGGCGACCATGGACATCATCAGGTGGTGCTCCACCAGCCAGCTGACCAGGCGCGTGTCGCGGCTGGAGAGCCCGTGGCGCTCGCAGAAGGCCTCGGCATCCCGGGCGCCGAGGGTGGAGTGGTCGCCGCCGCGTCCCTTGCCGATGTCGTGGTAGAGCCCGGCGATCCACAAAAGCTCCAGCTTGGGCAGCTGGTGGATCAGGTTGGCGGCGACCGGGAACTCCTCCTTGGCCTCGGGCTTGCGGAAGCCGTGGATGCACTTGAGCAGGCGCAGCGTATGGGCGTCCACCGTGTAGATGTGGAAGAGGTCGTGCTGCATCAGCCCCACCGCCTGGCCGAACTCGGGCAGGTACTTGCCGAGCACGCCGTAGCGGTTCATGCGCCGCAGCTGGCGGGCCACGTTGCCGCCGGAGCGCAGCAGGGCCATGAACAGGCTCTGGTGACGCAGGTCGTCGCGATAGAGATCGTCGATCTGGTGGCGGTGGTCGCGGATCAGGCGGATGGTGTCGGCGCGTACCCCCTCGATCTCCGGGTGCTCGGCCATCAGCAGGAAGAGCTCGAGCAGCGCCGAGGGACGCTTGCGGAAGACATGGCGCGAGCGCGCCTGGATATAGCCTCCCTTGATCTCGAAGCGCTCGTTGAGGGGGAGGGTGGTGAGCGCCTCGCCGGCGTGCAGGATCCCCTCGTCGAAGTGCTGCAGCAGCATGTCGTTGAGCCCGGCCAGCGCCGTGACATGGCGGTAGTAGCGCTTCATGAACTGCTCCACGGCCAGGCGTTCCGGGGTGTCGCGGTAGCCGAACAGTTCGGCGATGGTGCGCTGGTGGTCGAACAGCAGGCGGTCCTCGGCGCGGTCGGTGAGCATGTGCAGGGCGTAGCGCACCTGCCACAGGAAGGCCTGGCCCTGGCTGAGGATGCGCAGCTCCGGGTCGTTCATGAAGCCGCCGGCGACCAGGTCCTCGTAGCGCTGGGTGCCGAAGTGGCGCTTGGCCACCCAGCCGATCATCTGGATGTCGCGCAGCCCGCCGGGCGAGCTCTTGATGTTGGGCTCGAGGTGGTACTCGGAGTTGTTGTAGCGGTAGTGACGGCTGATCTGCTCCTGCCACTTGGCCTCGAAGAAGCGGTCCGCCGGCCATAGCCGGTCGGTGGAAAGGCGCGCCTGCATCGCCTCGCGCAGGCCGTCGGGCCCGGCCAGGGTACGGGTCTCGAGCAGGTTGGTGATCACCGTCACGTCGGCCTCGGCCTCGCGCTCGCAGTCGGCGAGCGAGCGCACGCTGTGGCCGATCTCCAGGCCGATGTCCCACAGGAAGGTGATGAAGGCCGTCAGCGGCTCGCGATACGGCGTGTCGTCGTCTTCTTCGAGCAGCAGCAGCAGGTCGATGTCGGAGTGGGGGTGCAGCTCGCCGCGGCCGTAGCCGCCCACGGCGAGCAGGGTTACCCCGTCATCGGGCCAGGTGTGTTGCTCCCAGGCGATGGCCAGCAGGCGATCCAGGCACCAGGCCCGGCCGTGCACCAGGTCGCGGATGTCGGCGCCGGCGCGGAAACGCTCGTCGAGGCGGGCCTGGAGGCCGCGCAGCGCGGCCTTGAAGGGGGTGATCGGCGAGCGCTCGCCGGCGAGCTCGGCGCGGAAGGCCTCGACGTCGAAGAGGCTGCCGTCGGGGACGAAGCGGTAGTGGTGCAGGAGCATGGCGGTCGACTCAGCGGTCGAGGAAGGAGAGGTCTTCGTCGCCACGGGCGGTGAGCACCTCCACGCCCGTCGCGGTGACCAGCAGGGTGTGCTCCCACTGGGCGGTCAGGCTCCTGTCCTTGGTCACGGCGGTCCAGCCGTCGCGCAGCACCTTGGTGCGATGGTCGCCAACGTTGATCATCGGCTCGATGGTGAAGCACATGCCCTCCTCGAGGGCGATGTCGGCCTCGGGGGCGTAGCCGTCGTAGTGCAGGACCTGCGGATCCTCGTGGAAGCCGGCGCCGATGCCGTGCCCGCAGAAGTCGCGCACCACCGAATAGCCGTTGGCCTCGGCGTGGGACTGGATGGCGCGGGCCAGTTCGGAGAGATGCACGCCCGGGCGCACCAGGGCGATGCTGCGGTACAGACACTCCTGGGTGACTCGGCACAGGCGCTCGCCCTGGATGGTTTCGCCGATGATGAACATCATGCTGGAGTCGCCGTGATAGCCGTCGGCGGTCTTCACGGTGATGTCGATGTTCATGATGTCGCCCTTCTTGAGCTTCTTGGCGTCATCCGGGATGCCGTGGCAGACCACGTGGTTGATCGAGGTGCAGATCGACTTGGGGAAGCCGTGATAGTCGAGCGGCGCCGGGGTGGAACCCAGCTCGTCGACGATGTAGTCGTGGCACAGCCGGTCCAGCTTGCCGGTGCTCACGCCGGCCGTCACGTGGGGGAGGATCATCTCGAACACGCTGGCGGCCTGGCGGCCCGCCTCGCGCATCTTCTCGATCTCGTCGGGCGTCTTGATGGGTACGTTCATGGAATCTCGAATCGGGGGTGGTGTCGCCCGGACAACGGCGGGCTCGAACATCGGACGACTTCATCTCAGAGGTCATCCATGGTATAAATCTGCGCGCTTTCCTGCAATCGCGGAGCCCTGCCGACCCCTCGGCGCCTCGGCGAGGTCGGGAAGTGCGCTTAATCAATGCAATGCCTTGAAATCACACATGCACCGTCACATGGTCCCGGGTGCTGTCGTGGTCATCTCACGATGACGCGGCGGTCGGATCCATGGGGTGCGTGG
Source organism: Halomonas sp. 11-S5 (assembly GCF_029889825.1). Lineage (NCBI taxonomy): Bacteria > Pseudomonadati > Pseudomonadota > Gammaproteobacteria > Oceanospirillales > Halomonadaceae > Halomonas > Halomonas sp. 11-S5. Next base: position 307,906 of record NZ_JARANW010000002.1, on the reverse strand, counting down.
AGGCCTAACCCGATTTTTCAGGAGTCATCCATGGCACACGTCAACATGCGTGACCTGCTCAAAGCAGGTGCTCACTTCGGTCACCAGACCAAGTACTGGAACCCGAAGATGAGCAAGTTCATCTTCGGCGCTCGCAACAAGATCCACATCATCAACCTCGAGCACACCCTGCCGGCCCTCAACGAGGCCATCGATGTGGTCGAGAAGATGGCCGCGGCCAACAACAAGATCCTGTTCGTCGGCACCAAGCGCAGCGCGAGCAAGATCATCAAGGCAGACGCCAATCGCGTCGGCCAGCCGTTCGTCAACCACCGCTGGCTCGGCGGCATGCTGACCAACTACAAGACCATCCGCGTCTCCATCAAGCGCCTGCGCGAACTCGAGGCCATGCACGAGGACGGCACCTTCGAGAAGCTGACCAAGAAGGAAGTGCTGATGGCGACCCGCGAGCAGGACAAGCTCGAGCGGTCCGTGGGTGGTATCAAGGACATGGGCGGCCTGCCCGATGCCCTCTTCGTGATCGACGTCGACCATGAGCGCATCGCCATCAACGAAGCGAACAAGCTGGGCATCCCGGTTATCGGCGTGGTGGACACCAACTCCGATCCCGATGGCGTCGACTACGTGATCCCGGGCAACGATGACTCCATCCGTGCCATCCAGATCTACGTCAAGGCCGTCGCCGACGCCTGCGCCCGTGCCAAGGAAGGTCGCCCCGACGAGTTCGTCGAGGTGACCGAAGAGGCCGCCGCTCAGGAAAGCGACAGCGCCGCCGAGTGATCGCGGCCCGTCTGATCGGCGGCTGTGGGCGGCCTGTCATGCCGATGCCATCGATGCCGGTTAGACGAGAAGGGGGCCGCGGCCCCCTTTCTTCTACGAATTCACCGGATTCTCCGCTGCGAGGGTCCGGTCCACTTCCCGAGATATTCAGAGGTGACACCCATGGCAGCTATCAGCGCCTCCCAGGTCAAGGCACTGCGCGAGCGTACCGGGCTCGGCATGATGGAGTGCAAGAAGGCCCTCACCGAGACCGATGGTGACATCGAGCAGGCCATCGAGAACCTGCGCAAGAATTCCGGCCTCAAGGCCGCCAAGAAGGCCGGCCGCACCGCCGCCGAGGGCGTCGTGGTCACCCGCGTGGCCGAGGACGGCAGCTACGGCGTGATGGTCGAGATCAACTCCGAGACCGACTTCGTCGCCCGTGACGACAACTTCAAGGCCTTCGCCGAGAAGATCGCCGACACCTTCTTCGCCGCCAAGAGCGAGGACGTGACCGCCGTCATGGCCGGTGAGCTCGAGACCGCCCGCGAGCAGCTGGTGCAGAAGATCGGCGAGAACATCGGCGTGCGTCGCTGCGTCGTCGTCGAGGCCGGCGACGGCAAGCTGGTCGGCGAGTACGTCCATGGCGGCCGCATCGGCGTGCTGACGGTGCTCCAGGGCGGCAACGCCGAGGTAGCCAAGGACGTCGCCATGCATGTCGCCGCCATCAGCCCGGCCGTGGCGCGTCCCGAGGACATGCCCCAGGAGCAGCTGGACGCCGAGAAGGCGATTATCCTGGCCCAGCCCGACATGGCCGGCAAGCCCGAGCAGATCGCCGAGAAGATGGTCCAGGGCCGCCTGAAGAAGTACCTGGCCGAGAACAGCCTGACCGAGCAGCCCTTCGTCAAGAACCCGGACCAGTCCGTGGCCGAGTTCGTCAAGGCGGCCGGCGGCGAGGTGGTCGGCTTCACCCGTTTCGAGGTGGGCGAGGGCATCGAGAAGGAAGATGTCGACTTCGCCAAGGAAGTGATGGAACAGGCCAAGCGCAGCTGAGGTCACAGGTTCCAGTGTGAAGATGGCGTGCGCGCGAGCGCACGCCTTCGTGTATCCGGCCGGTGAATCCGGCCATCCACCACCATGCGTCGAGAACCCGGGAGATACCCCATGACCAGTGCCGATCAGCCCGCCCCCAGCAAGCCCGAGAAGACCCGCGCCGAGGTGTCGAAATACAAGCGTATCCTGCTCAAGCTCTCCGGCGAGGCCTTGACCGGCGATGCCGAGTTCGGCATCGACCCCAAGGTGCTGGATCGCCTGGCGCTGGAGATCGGCCAGCTGGTGGGGATCGGCGTCCAGGTCGGCATCGTCGTCGGCGGCGGCAACCTCTTCCGCGGGGCGGCCCTGCACGAGGCGGGCATGGATCGGGTCACCGGTGACCACATGGGCATGCTGGCCACGGTGATGAACGCCCTGGCCATGCGCGATGCCCTGGAGCGCTCCAACATTCGTTCGCGGGTGATGTCGGCGATTCCGATGAGTGGCGTGGTGGAGCATTACGACCGCCGGACCGCCATTCGCTACCTGACGTCCGGCGACGTGGTACTGTTCTCGGCCGGCACCGGCAATCCCTTCTTTACTACGGACTCCGCGGCCTGCCTGCGCGGCATCGAGATCGACGCCGACGTGGTGGTCAAGGCCACCAAGGTCGATGGGGTCTACGACAAGGACCCGGTCAAGCACCCCGAGGCGGTCAAGTACGAGCAGCTGTCCTATGATGATGCGCTCGACCAGAAGCTCGGGGTGATGGATTTGACCGCCATCTGCCTGGTGCGGGACCATGACATGCCGGTGCGGGTCTTCAACATGAACAAGCCGGGTGCCCTGCTGAACCTGGTGGTGGGTGGCAAGGAAGGCACGCTGATTGACAGAGGGTGAGACAGTGATCGATGACATCAAGAAGGATGCGCAGAGTCGCATGAAGAAGAGCCTTGAGGGCCTTCACCAGAACTTCAATAAGATCCGTACCGGTCGGGCGCACTCCAGCATCCTGGATGCGGTGACCGTGGACTACTACGGTGGCCAGGTGCCGCTCAATCAGGTGGCCTCGATCAACGTCGAGGACGCCAGGACCCTGGCCGTGGTGCCCTGGGAGCAGCAGATGGTGCCCAAGATCGAGAAGGCCATCATGACCTCCGATCTCGGCCTCAACCCGGCAAGCGCCGGCAACGTGATCCGCGTGCCCATGCCGATGCTCACCGAGGAGACGCGCAAGGGCTACATCAAGCAGGCCCGCCAGGAGGCCGAACATGCCCGGGTGGCGGTGCGCAACGTGCGTCGCGATGCCAACGGCGACCTCAAGTCGCTGCTCAAGGAGAAGGAGATCACCGAGGACGAGCAGCACCAGGCCGAGGAGGCCATCCAGAAGCTCACCGACAGCATCATCGCCGAGATCGACAAGGCGCTGGAGTCCAAGGAACACGACCTGATTCAGGTCTGAGGACGGCGGGCGGCACCGGCGAACGGCGCCGCCGGCGACGGATCGCCCCTCGGCGAACCGCGGGTGAGGCGTCCGCGGTTCGCCGGCTTACACGCTCTTACCCGCCATGCGAGACATCATGACGTCACCGCACTCTCCCCGTTCCGGGGCCACCCCCGACGACGGGCCTACCGCCGGCGAGGCGCCCCTGCCGCGCCACGTGGCCATCATCATGGACGGCAACAACCGCTGGGCGAAGGCGCGTGGCCTGTCCGGCGTGCGTGGCCATCATGCCGGCGTCGAGGCGGTGCGCGCCGTCATCCGCCGTGCCGCCGAGCGCGGCATCGAGACCCTCACGCTGTTCGCCTTCTCCAGCGAGAACTGGAAGCGGCCTGCCAGCGAGGTCAATGCCCTGATGGAGCTCTTCCTCATGGCGCTCAAGCGCGAGGTCAGGAAGCTCCATCGGCACGGCATCCGCCTGTCGGTGATCGGGGACCGCAGCGGCTTCTCCGCTTCGATCCAGAAGCATATCGCCAGCGCCGAGGCGCTGACGCGGGACAACTCCGGCCTGCACTTGGTGATCGCGGCCAACTACGGGGGGCGCTGGGACATCGCCGGTGCTGCCCGGCGGCTGGCCGAGCGGGTCGCCGCCGGCGAGCTCGACCCCGCGGCGATCGACGAGCGGGCCCTCGACGAGGAGGTGAGCCTGTCCGGGGATGCGCCGGTGGATCTGTGTATCCGCACCAGTGGTGAGCGGCGCATCTCCAACTTTCTGCTCTGGCAGATGGCCTATGCCGAGCTGCATTTCACCCCCGTATTGTGGCCCGACTTTGATGGCGCCGCCTTCGACCGTGCGCTGGCCGACTTTCAGGGACGGCAGCGGCGCTTCGGCATGACCGACGAACAGATCGAGGCACAGGGTGCTTAGACAACGGATCCTCACCGCGGCCTGGCTGCTCCCTCTGGCCCTGTTGGGCCTGTTCGGCCTGGAGGGTGAGGGGTTCCAGTTATTCACCGCCGCCATCGTGCTGCTCGCCGCCTGGGAGTGGGCCAACCTCGCCGGCATCAGCCCGCCGAGCCGTCGCCTGCCCCCGGTGGTGGGCCTCGCCGTGCTGATGGCGCTGTGCTGGGCGACCGGGGCCGTGCTGTCGACCTGGCCGCTGTGGCTGGGCGCGCTGGGCTGGCTGGCCAACCTCTACTGGGTGACCGGCTATCCAGCGCGCCTGGCGCAGTGGCGCTCGACCGGCATGCGCCTGGCCATGGGGCTCTGGGTGCTGCTGCCGACCTGGGTGGGCTTCAGCGTGCTGCGCGAGGGCGGTGCCGTCTGGCTGCTGTTCGTGCTGTTGCTGGTGTGGGGCGCCGACATCGGTGCTTACTTCATCGGCCGGGCCCTCGGCCGACACAAGCTGGCCCCCAGCGTCAGCCCCGGCAAGACGTGGGAGGGCGTGGCTGGCGGCCTGGCCGTCACCTCGCTGCTGGCGGTCGGCTTCGCCGCCTGGCAGGGCCTCGGAGTCGCCGGTGGCCTGATGCTGCTGCTGGCGACGGCGGTGGTGACCCTGGCCTCGGTGCTGGGCGACCTGCTCGAGAGCATGCTCAAGCGCCATCGCGGCATCAAGGACTCCAGCCAGCTATTGCCGGGCCATGGCGGGGTGCTCGACCGAGTCGACAGCCTGACCGCGGCGGTGCCGCTGTTCGCGCTGTTGCACGGGGGGCTGCTGTGACCCTGCGCCGCGTGACCGTGCTCGGCGCCACCGGCTCCATCGGCACCAGCACCCTGGACGTCCTCGGCCGCCACCCCGAACGCTACCGGGTGCACGCCCTGACCGCCCACCGCTCACGAGAAGCGCTGCTGGCCCAGTGTCGGCGCCACCGGCCAGCAGTGGCCGTGCTCGATGCCGAGGAGGACGCCTCCTGGCTGCGCGGGCAGCTGGCCGAGGCGGGGCTCGCCACCGAGGTGCGGGCCGGCCGGGAGGCGCTGGTCGAGGTAGCCGAGGCCCGCGAGGTCGATACCGTGATGGCGGCCATCGTCGGTGCCGCCGGCCTGCTGCCGACGCTAGCCGCGGTGAAGGCCGGCAAGCGCGTCCTGCTGGCCAACAAGGAGGCCCTGGTGATGTCCGGGGCGCTGTTCATGGACGCCGTGACGCGCCATGGCGCGACCCTCCTGCCCATCGATTCCGAACATAATGCCATCTACCAGTGTCTACCCGTCGAGCATCGCGGTGGCCTGAGGTGCCACGGGGTGACGCAGCTGCTGCTGACCGCCTCGGGCGGCCCCTTCCGCGGCTGGTCGCGAGATGCCCTGGCCCCCGTGACCCCGGACCAGGCCTGCGCCCATCCCAACTGGTCCATGGGGCGCAAGATCTCGGTGGACAGCGCCACCCTGATGAACAAGGGACTCGAGCTGATCGAGGCGTGCTGGCTGTTCGATGCTCGCCCCGACCAGATTCAGGTGGTGGTGCACCCCCAGAGCGTGATCCACTCCATGGCGGCCTACAGCGACGGCTCGGTGATCGCCCAGCTGGGCAACCCGGATATGCGGACCCCCATCGCCTACGGGCTGGCCTGGCCGGAGCGTATCGACGCCGGGGTGGAGGCGCTGGACCTCTTCCGGGTCGCGCGACTCGACTTCGAGCCCGCCGACGAGGCGGCCTTTCCCTGCCTGCGCCTGGCCCGGGAGGCCATGGCCGCGGGCGGTACCGCGCCGGCGGTGCTCAATGCCGCCAACGAGGTGGCGGTGGAGGCCTTCCTGGCCGGCCGCCTCGGCTTCACCGGCATCGGTGACCTAGTGGCTCGGGTGCGCGATGAGCGCCTGGTCGCACCGGCCGGGGACCTCGAGACCATCCTCGAGGCCGATGTCCTCGCCCGGCGCGCGGCACACGCCTGGCTGGCGCGGCAATGATGCGCGCGCCTTTACATTGTTGACTGCAAGGAGATTGCCTTGGGCCTGATCCAGAACGTGCTGGCCGTGATCGTGGTGCTCGGCCTCTTGATCACCTTCCACGAGTTCGGCCACTTCTGGGTGGCCCGGCGCTGCGGCGTGAAGGTGCTGCGCTTCTCGGTGGGCTTCGGCAAGCCGATCTGGTCCCGCGTCGACCGCCACGGCACCGAGTTCGTGGTGGCCGCGATCCCGCTGGGTGGCTACGTGAAGATGCTCGACGAGCGCGAGGGGCCCGTCGATCCCGCCGAGCGGTCGCAGGCCTTCAACAACAAGACGGTCTGGCAGCGCATCGCCGTCGTCGCGGCCGGGCCGCTGGCCAACTTCCTGCTGGCCATCGTCGCCTACTGGGCGCTGTTCGTGGCCGGCACTACCACGGTGGCGCCGGTGATCGGCAGCGTGGCGCCGGACTCCCCGGCCAGCCGCGGCGGCCTCGAGGCGGGCCAGGAGATCACCGCGGTGCGCGGTGAGGTGGTGCGCTCCTGGGACGAGATCAACCTCAAGCTGATCGCGGCCATCGGCGAGAGCGGCGAGCTCGAGGTCAAGGCCCGCGACGAGGCCACCGCCGACCCGCGGACCTATCGCTTGCCGGTCGAGGAGTGGCTGGTGCGCCAGGATCCGCCCCGGCCGCTTCCGAGCCTGGGGCTGACCCCCTGGCAGCCCGAGATCCCGGCGTTGCTGGGTCAGCTGGTCGAGGGTGAGGCGGCCGCCGAGGCCGGCCTGCAGGTGGGCGACGAGGTCGTTGCGGTGGACGGTGAGCCGGTGGCGGACTGGATGGCCTTCGTCGACCGGGTCCGCGCCAGTCCCGGCCGACCCCTCACCCTCGAGGTGCTGCGCGACGGCGAGCGCCGCGAGATCACCGTCACTCCCGGCCGCATCCAGCTGGAGGAGGGCGTGTCCATCGGCTACATCGGCGCCGGCGTCGAGGCCGTCGGCTGGCCCGACGAGTACCGTCGCGAGATCCGTTACGGCCCGCTGGCCGCCGTGGGGCAGTCGTTGGCGCGCACCGGCGAGATGACGGTGCTGACCCTGGGCGCCATCCGCAAGATGGTGGTAGGGCTGATCTCGCCGTCGAACCTCTCCGGGCCCATCACCATCGCCCGGATTGCCGGCGAGTCGGCGCGCAGTGGCCTCGAGAGCTTCGTCAGCTTCCTGGCCTACCTCTCGATCAGCCTGGGGGTGCTGAACCTGCTGCCGATCCCGGTGCTCGACGGCGGCCATCTGCTCTATTACCTGGTCGAGGTGGTGCGCGGTCGTCCGGTGTCCGAACAGGTCCAGGCCGTGGGCCTGCGCATCGGCCTGGCGCTGGTTGGCACCCTGATGCTGATGGCGCTGTATTTCGACCTGATGCGGCTCTGGTAGTCGGGCGCTGGCTTGTCAGTGGCCAGTACAAATGTATAAGGTGCCTGTCTGGACAGGACGGCAGATCAACGCGAGCGAATCGACTGCATGAAAATCAAGACCATCGGACTGGCGGCGCTGCTGCTCGTAGGTGCCCAGGCGGCACTGGCGGAACCTTTCGACGTTTCCGACATAAGGGTAGAGGGGCTGCAGCGGGTCTCGCCCGCCTCCGTGTTCAATGCCTTTCCTGTCAGCGCCCGCGACCGGGTCGACGAGCGCGAACTGGCCGAGGCGGCCCGGGAGCTCTTCGCCACGGGCCTCTTCGAGGACGTCAGCCTGGCCCGCGAGGGCGACGTGCTGATCATCCAGGTGGTCGAACGCCCGACCATCGCGCGCCTCAACATCGAGGGCAACAAGCAGATCGCCGATGAGGACCTGCGCAACGGCCTCAAGCAGGCCGGGCTGGTTGAGGGGCAGGTGCTGCAGCTCTCCACTCTCGAGGAGATCCAGCGCGAACTGGAGGGGGTCTATCAATCCCAGGGGCGCTACAGCGCGCGGATCGACACCTCCGTCGAGGAAGTCGGCGAGGGCCAGGTCCAGGTCAACATCGACATCGATGAGGGGGCGGTGGCCAAGATCCGCCAGATCAACATCGTCGGCAACCGTGACTTCGCCGATGACGAGCTGCGCGAGGTCTTCGAGCTGGAGGATAAGCCGGGCTGGTTCTTCGGCTGGTTCTCCAGCGACGAGTACTCCCGTGAGGCCCTGGCCGGTGACCTGGAGCGGCTGCGCTCCTTCTATCTGGACCGCGGCTACGTGAACTTCAACATCGAGTCCTCTCAGGTCTCGATCAGCCCCGACAAGTCACGGATCTTTGTCACCGTGAACATCGACGAGGGGCGTCAGTACCGGCTGGGCGACATCCGCTTCGCCGGTGACCTGCGGGTCCCCGAGCGCGAGGCCCGTGGGCTGCTGGAGGTGGAAACCGGCGAGATCTTCTCGCGCAGCGACGTGACCGCCTCCGCGGAGGCCTTGCGCTCGCGGCTGGGGGCCGAGGGCTTTGCCTTCGCCAACGTGGACGGCATTCCCGAGGTCGCCACCACCGGCGACACCGTGGACCTGACCTTCCGCATCGAGCCGGGGCGCCGGGCTTACGTGCGGCGTATAGAGTTTATCGGCAACACCACCACCCAGGACGAGGTGCTGCGTCGCGAGATGATCCAGATGGAGGGCGCGCCGGCCTCCACCGAGTCGATCAGCCAGTCGCGCCAGCGCCTGGAGCGCCTGGGCTTCTTCAAGCAGGTCGACGTGGAGACCCGTCCGGTGGCCGGCGAACCTGACAAGCTGGACGTCACCTACACCGTGGAGGAGCAGCCCTCCGGCTCGATCTCGGCGAGCATCGGCTTCTCCCAGAGCGCCGGGGTGATCTACGGCGCCTCGCTGTCCCAGAACAACTTCCTGGGGACCGGCAACCGGGTCAACATCGGTGCCCAGCGCAGCGACACCTTCACCAGCCTCAACTTCGGTTACACTGACCCGTACTGGACCCTGGGCGGCATCTCGCGCGGCTATAACCTCTACTACCGCGAGACCGACTATGAGGACTCCGACATCTCGACCTACTCCACCGACGCCTACGGTGGGGGCATCAACTTCGGCTATCCGATCAACGAGCTGGCCCGCCTGAACTTCGGGGCCGCGGTCGAGGACCTGACCCTCAGGACTTTCCGCGATACACCGGCCGAAATCATCCAGTATGAGGAGGATCAGGGTAGTGACGCCCAGAGCCTGAAGCTCACCGCCAGCTGGACCCGCAACAACCTCAACCGCGGCATCATGCCCACCGCCGGCAACTACCAGCGCCTGTCGCTGGAGAGCGCGGTGCCGGGCAGCGACGCCGAGTACTACAAGCTGCGCGCCCGGGCCCGCCAGATCTTCCCCCTCAACGAGGAGCAGACCTGGGGGCTGAAGTTCAGCGGCGAGCTGGGCTACGCGGACAGCGTCGGTGACGACCCCTATCCGTTCTACGAGAACTTTTTCTCCGGTGGCCTGGGCTCGGTACGCGGCTTCACCGGCAACACCCTGGGGCCGGCCACCACCGAGCGCAACGGTGGCGACGACCGCACCCTCGGCGGCAACATTCTGGTGGAGGGCAGCGCCGAGGTGCTCTTCCCGGTGCCCTTCGTCGAGGACCAGCGCTCGCTTCAGGCCTCGCTGTTCCTGGATGCCGGCAACACCTTCCTGACCGACTGCTATGACGTGCCCGAGGGGTTCACCTCTTCGTGCGACTCCGGCATCGACCTGGGCGAGCTGCGCTACAGCGCAGGCGTCGGCCTCTCCTGGCTGACCCCGGTGGGGCCGCTGACCTTCAGCGTCGCCGAGCCGCTCAACGACAAGGACGGTGACGACACCCAGTTCTTCCAGTTCTCGCTGGGTCAGACCTTCTGATCCAGCCCCCTATCGAGGAGTCCCTCGCATGCGCAAGCTGTCCGCTGCCCTCTGCCTCAGCCTGCTGGCCGCCGTCACCCTGCCGGCCCAGGCAGACGAGGTGGCCGTGCTCGACTGGCGCGCCGCGCTGATGGAGACCGACGTCGCCCAGCGTTCCATGAACGAGTTGCGCAATCGCCTCGCCAGCCAGCAGCAGGAGGCCGAATCCCTGGGCCAGGAGCTTGAGCAGATGCAGCAGCGCCTGCAGCAGCAGGGCGAGAGCATGACCGAGACTGAGCGGCGCACGGCCATGCAGGCGTTCCAGCGCAAGGGGCAGCGCTTCGAGCAGCTGCGCCAGGAGATCGGCCAGGCGCGCCAGCAGTCCGAGCAGCAGTTCCTCCAGCAGGCCGAGCCCAAGCTGGACCAGGCCGTCCAGCAGGTCATCGATCGCCACGGGGTCGAGGTGCTGGTGGACCCGAACGGCGTGCTGCATTCCGAACGGGAGCTGCAGAACCTGACCGGGGAAGTCACCGAGATCCTCAACACCCTCTACTGAGCCGGCCGCCCCACCACAGCGAGTCCCCATGAACCAAGACGCCCGAATCCTCACACTGGCCGAGATCGCCGAGCGCCTGGGAGCCCACCTGGAGGGCGACGGCGGACGGCGGGTGTGCGGCTTGGCCACGCTCCGGGAGGCCGAGCCGGACCAGGTGGCCTTCCTCGCCAACCGCGCCTACCTCAAGGACCTGCCGGGAACCCGGGCCGCGGCGGTGCTACTACCGCCCGGCCATGCCGAGAGCTGCCCGGTGGCGCGCCTGGAGATGGATAATCCCTACCTCGGCTACGCCGAGCTGTCGCGGCTCTTCGATCCCCTGGCCGGCCGCACCCCGGCCGGGATCCATCCCACGGCGCTGGTCGCCGACGACGTCCGCCTGGGCGCGGAGGTGGCCATCGGCCCCCAGGCGGTGATCGAGTCGGGCGTCGAGCTGGGTGACGAGGTGGTCATCGGTCCGGGCTGCGTGGTGGGCGCCAACTCGCGCATCGGCCCCGGATCGCGGCTGCACGCCAATGTCACCGTCTGCCATGGCGTGGTGATCGGGGCCCGGGCCATCCTGCACAGCGGCTGCGTGATCGGCGGCGACGGCTTCGGTTTCGCCCATGACGGCTCACGCTGGCACAAGATCGCCCAACTGGGCGGCGTGGTGCTGGGCGACGACGTCGAGGTGGGCAGCTGCTCGAGCATCGATCGCGGCGCGCTCGGTGACACCCTGATCGGCGATGACGTCAAGATCGACAGCCAGGTGCAGATCGCCCACAACGTGCAGATCGGCGACCACAGTGCCCTGGCCGGCTGCGTGGGCATCGCCGGCTCCACCCGGGTGGGCCGCCACTGCATGCTGGGGGGCGGGGTGGGGCTCTCCGGCCACCTGACCATCGCCGACGGGGTGCAGGTCACCGGCATGAGCCTGGTGACCAACTCGATCCTCGAGCCCGGGATCTACTCGTCCGGGACCGGCGCCATGGACAACGCCCAGTGGCGTCGCAACGCGGTGCGCTTCAAGCAGCTCGACGACATCGCCCGGCGCCTGGCGCGGCTCGAGAAGGCCGGCCGCAGCGGTTGAGGCCGCGTCACAGGGCGGTATAATCCACCGCCTGTTTCCGCCGGCCCTTGCTGCCGGCCATGCCCCTCCACGGGAAGGGCATCCTGTCTTTCAGAGGTCGCTACGATGGTAATGGACATCAACGAGATTCGTGAGTATCTGCCCCACCGCTACCCCTTCCTGCTGGTGGACCGGGTGACGGAGATCACCCTGGGCGAAGCCATCGTTGCCTACAAGAATGTCAGCATCAATGAGCCCTTCTTCAACGGCCACTTCCCGCATCATCCGATCATGCCCGGCGTGCTGGTGGTCGAGGCGCTGGCCCAGGCCTGCGGCATCCTCGGCTTCAAGACCGTCAACAAGCTGCCCGCCGACGGCTACGTCTACTACCTGGTGGCCAGCGACAACGTGCGCTTCAAGCGCCCGGTGATGCCCGGTGACCAGCTGGTGCTGGAAGCCCGGGTCGAGCGTACCAAGCGCGGCATCTGGAAATTCGCCTGCCGCGCCACAGTGGACGGCGAGCTGGTCTGCGAGGCCGACATCACCTGCGCCGAGAGGAAGGTCGCTTGATACACCCCACTGCCCTGATCGATCCCGCGGCGCGCCTGGCCGACGATGTCGAGGTCGGGCCCTTCACGGTGATCGGGCCCGATGTCGAGATCGGGCCCGGCAGTCGCATCGGCCCCCATGTCGTGCTCAAGGGGCCCACCGTGCTGGGCGCGCGCACCCGCATCTTCCAGTTCGCCTCGGTGGGCGAGGACTGCCAGGACAAGAAGTACGCGGGGGAGCCGACCCGCCTGGTCATGGGCGACGACAACATCATCCGCGAGGGGGCCACCCTGCACCGCGGCACCGCCCAGGATCGCGGCGAGACCACCATCGGCTCGCGCAACCTCTTCATGGCCTATGTGCACGTCGGCCACGACTGCGTGATCGGCGACGACTGCATCCTGGCCAACCAGGTGACGCTCGCCGGCCATGTGACCCTGGGCGACTCCGTTATCCTCGGGGGGCTCTCGGCCATCCACCAGTTCTGCCACTTCGGTGAGCATGCCATGGCCGGCGGCGGCTCGATCATCACCAAGGACACCCCGGCCTACGTGATGATCAACGGCAACCCGGCCCAGGTCCACGGCCTCAACCTGATAGGACTCAAGCGCCGCGGCTTCACCAAGGAGGCTATCCGTGCGCTGGGTGAGGCCTACAAGCTGGTCTACCGCCAGGGACTGACGACCGAGCAGGCCCTGAGCCAGGTCCGGGAGCGCTTCGCGCTGCCCGAGACCGAGGTTTTCGCCGCCTCCATCGAGGTCTCGACTCGCGGCATCATCCGCTGAGCATGGCGCGTTGATGAGGGTGGCATCATGACGGTCCGGCGCGTCTACCTGGTCGCGGGCGAGCTCTCGGGCGACATCCTGGGGGCCAGCCTGATGCGTGCGCTGAAGGCGCGCCATCCCGGGGTCGAGTTCCGCGGCATCGGCGGCCCGCGCATGATCGCCGAGGGCATCGACAGCCGCTTCCCCCTGGAGACCCTGTCGGTGATGGGCCTGGTCGAGGTGATCCGGCACCTGCCCGGCCTGGTCCGGGTGCGTCGCGAACTCAGGCGCGATGCCCTGGCCTGGCAGCCCGATATCGTTATCGGCATCGATGCCCCGGACTTCAACCTCGGGCTGGAGCGACAGCTGCGCGAGGCGGGCCTGACCACCGCCCACTACGTCAGCCCCTCCGTCTGGGCTTGGCGCCAGGGGCGGGTCAAGGGCATCGCCCGCTCGGTCGATGCCATGCTCACCTTCCTGCCCTTCGAGGCCGCCTTCTATGCGCGCCACCGGGTACCGGTGGCCTTCGTCGGCCACCCGCTGGCCGACGAGCTGCCCCTCGACAACGACCGCGTGGCCGCGCGTGCCGACCTGGGCCTGGCCGATGCCGAGCAGGTACTGGCGGTGCTGCCCGGTTCTCGGGCCAACGAGATCCGCTTCCTGGGCGAGACCTTCCTCGCTGCCGCCGAGCGGCTCTGCGCATCGCGCCCCGGGCTGCGGGTGGTGGTCCCGGCGGCGACACCCGAACGCCGCGGCGAGCTGGAGGCGCTGATGGCCGAGCATCCCGCCCTGACGGCGCGCCTGACCCTGCTCGATGGCCAGGCCCGCGAGGCCATGATGGCAAGCGATGCGGTGCTGCTCGCCTCGGGCACCGCGGCCCTGGAGGCGATGCTCTGCCACCGCGCGATGCTGGTCGCCTACCGGATGGCGCCCATGACCCACTGGCTGGCCAAGCGACTGGTCAGAACCGAGTGGATCTCGCTGCCCAACCTGATCGCCCGCGAGGCCCTGGTGCCGGAGCTGATCCAGGACGCGGCCACCCCCGAGGCGATCGCCGAGCACTTGGGCAAGATGCTCGACGATCCCGCGGGGCGGGCGGCCCTGGAGGCGCGCTTCGCCGCCATGCATGCCGGCCTGCAGCGCGATGCCAGCCGGCGGGCGGCCGAGGCCATCGAGGCGCTGGTCGCGGGCCGTCCGCTGCCGGCCAGCGTGGCCCCGGCGCTGGCCGACGAGGTGGCGCCATGACGGTCAGGGAGCGCGCGAGAGGGAAAGGGGCCCGCGAGCTGCCGCCGCTGGTGATCGACTATGCGGGCGAGCGCCTGGCCGGGGTCGACGAGGTGGGCCGCGGCCCGCTGGTCGGCCCGGTGGTCGCCGCCGCGGTGATCCTCGACCCGGCACGGCCCATCGCGGGCCTGGCCGACTCCAAGACCCTGACCGCCCGCCGTCGCGAGATCCTGGATGCGGTGATCCGCGAGCGGGCGCTGGCCTGCGCCGTGGCCGAGGCATCGGCCGCCGAGGTGGATGCGCTCAATATCTACCATGCCACGCACCTCGCCATGCGCCGCGCCATCGACGCCCTGGCGCCGGCGGCCGAGTACCTGCTGGTGGACGGCAACCGGCTGCCCGGGCATCATGTCTCCGGTCAGGCAGTGGTCAAGGGCGATGCCCGTCATCCGGCCATCGCCGCCGCCTCGATACTGGCCAAGGTCGAGCGCGACGCAGGCATGCTGGCCCTCGATGCCCGGCATCCCGACTACGGCTTCGCCCGCCACAAGGGCTACCCGACCCGCGAGCACCTGGCCGCCCTGGAACGCCTGGGGCCGCTGCCGGAGCACCGTCGCTCCTTCGGTCCTGTCAAGCGCCAGCTCGCGCTGTTCTAGGTCTGCCAGTCGCCCCTGATAGCGAGGGGCGCCGGTGATAGGCCGAAGGGGAGGTCCGATTCCAGGGAAGGAATCGGTAGCGTACAAGGAGGTATTAACAGCGCCTCCCCGCAGGCCTGTCGCCGGATCAGCCCCGAGCGATATTGCCGGGATAGCCTCGCGCTTCCTGTACTGATTATTTACCGCCAAGCCCCGAGCCCTTATATGACCACGCCCTTCGTTCATCTTCGCGTGCACAGCGAATTCTCCCTGGTCGACGGCCTGGTGCGTCTCAAGCCGCTGGTCCAGGCCGCCGTGGCCCAGGGCCTGCCCGCCGTGACGCTGACCGACGAGACCAACCTCTTCGGCCTGGTCAAGTTCTACAAGGGCGCCCAAGGCGCGGGACTCAAGCCGATCATCGGCAGCGATCTGTGGCTGGCCAACCCGCATGACGAGGGGCACCCCTATCGCCTGACGCTGCTGGCCATGGACGAGACCGGCTACCGCAACCTCACCGAGCTGATCTCGCGGGGCTGGATGCTCGGCCAGCGCCAGGGCCAGGCGCTGCTGGACAAGGCCTGGGTGCTCGAGCAGAGCGCGGGGCTGATCGCCCTGTCCGGTGGCCGGGAAGGCGAGGTCGGCCGCCACCTGCTCAGCGACCATCACGACGAGGCCCACGCCCTGCTCGAGGAGTGGAGCGCCGCCTTCCCGGGACGCTTCTACCTGGAGCTGACTCGCACCGGCCGTCCGCTGGAGGAAGAGTGCGTCCACCTCTCGGTGGACCTGGCCGTCGAGACCGGCACCCCGGTGGTGGCCACCAACGACGTGCGCTTCCTGGCGCGCGAGGACTTCTGGGCCCACGAGACCCGGGTGGCCATCGGCGAGGGCAAGGCGCTGGACGACAAGCGCCGCGAGCGACGCTACACCGAGGAGCAGTACCTCAAGAGCCCCGCCGAGATGGCGGAGCTGTTCGCCGACATCCCCGAGGCGCTGGAGAACAGCGTGATGATCGCCGCGCGCTGCAACGTGGAGGTGCGCCTAGGCGAGATCTTCCTGCCCGAGTTCGCGATTCCCGAGGGCATGACCCAGGACGAGTACTTCCGCAAGATCTCCCACGACGGCCTCACCGAGCGCCTGAACGCCCTTTTTCCGGCGGGGCGTTATCCGCGAGACGGGGCGGAGTATGCCGAGATCGATGCCCGCTACCGCAAGCGGCTCGACTTCGAGCTCGAGATCATCATCCAGATGGGTTTCCCCGGCTACTTCCTGATCGTCATGGACTTCATCCAGTGGGCCAAGGACAACGACGTCCCGGTAGGCCCGGGGCGTGGCTCGGGGGCCGGCTCGCTGGTCGCCTACGCTCAGAAGATCACCGACCTCGACCCCATCGGCTACGACCTGCTGTTCGAGCGCTTCCTCAACCCCGAGCGGGTCTCGATGCCCGACTTCGACGTCGACTTCTGCATGGAGAAGCGCGACCGGGTGATCGACTACGTCGCCGACCGCTACGGCCGCGACGCAGTGTCCCAGATCGTCACCTTCGGCACCATGGCGGCCAAGGCGGTGGTGCGCGACGTGGCGCGCGCCCAGGGCAAGCCCTACTCGCTGGGCGATAAGCTCTCCAAGCTGATTCCCTTCGAGGTGGGCATGACACTCGCCAAGGCCATCGAGGCCGAGCCGGCGCTCAAGGAGTTTCTCGACAACGACGAGGAGGCTGCCGAGATCTGGGAGATGGCCCTCAAGCTCGAGGGCATCACCCGTGGCACCGGCAAGCACGCCGGCGGCGTGGTGATCGCGCCGACCAGGCTCACCGACTTCTCGCCGCTGCTCTGCGACGAGGACGGCAGCGGCCTGATGGTGCAGTTCGACAAGAATGACATCGAGGAGGCCGGGCTGGTCAAGTTCGACTTCCTCGGCCTGCGCACCCTGACCATCATCGACTGGGCGCTGGAGATGGTCGACAAGGTGCGCGCCACCGAGGGTCAGGGGCCGCTGGACATCGACACCATCCCGCTGGATGACGTGCCGACCTTCGAGATGCTCAAGAAGGCCGAGACCACGGCTGTCTTCCAGCTCGAGTCCCGCGGCATGAAGGAGTTGATCAAGCGCCTGCTGCCGGATTCGCTGGAGGACATGATCGCCCTGGTGGCGCTGTTTCGCCCCGGGCCCCTGCAGTCGGGCATGGTCGACGACTTCATCAACCGCAAGCATGGCCGGGCGGAGATCTCCTATCCGCACCCGGACTACCAGCACGAGCTGCTCAAGCCGGTACTCGGGCCCACCTACGGCATCATCCTCTATCAGGAGCAGGTGATGCAGATCGCCCAGGTGATGGCGGGCTACTCGCTGGGCCAGGCCGACATGCTGCGCCGCGCCATGGGCAAGAAGAAGCCCGAGGAGATGGCCAAGCAGCGCGCCGGCTTCATGGAGGGCTGTGCGGCCAACGGCATCGACAAGGACCTCGCCGGCAACATCTTCGACCTGGTGGAGAAGTTCGCCGGCTACGGCTTCAACAAGTCCCACTCGGCGGCCTATGCGCTGGTGTCGTATCAGACCGCCTGGTTGAAGGCCCACTATCCCGGCCCCTTCATGGCGGCGGTGATGTCCACCGAGATGGACAACCTCGACAAGGTGGTGCCGCTGATCGAGGAGTGCCGCCACCTCTCGCTCACGGTGACCCCGCCCGACGTCAACGTCGGCGGCTACAAGTTCACCGTCGACGACCGGGCACGGGTCGTCTATGGCCTGGGGGCGATCCGCGGGGTCGGCGAGGGCCCGATCGGTGCCATCGTCGAGGCCCGCGAGGCCAACGGCCCCTTCGAGGACCTGTTCGATTTCTGCCGTCGGGTCGATCCCAAGCGCATGAACAAGCGCACCCTGGAGGCGCTGATCCGCTCTGGCGCCCTGGACACCCTGGGGCCGAATCGAGCGGCGCTGGCGGCGGCGCTGGAAGACGCACTGCGCGCCGCGGCCCAGAACCATCAGAACCAGAATGCCGGGATGATGGACATGTTCGGCGAGGCCTTCGCCGACGCCCCGGAGGAGGACGACGTCTACGCCGAGTACCGCGAGGCCCGGGAGTGGAGCGACAAGGAGCGCCTCGCCGGCGAGAAGGAGACCCTGGGGCTCTACCTCACCGGCCATCCCATTGACGAGTACGAGGGCGAGCTCGCCCGCTTCGTCTCCACCCGCATCAGCGATCTCAAGCCCTCCCGGGAGCCCCAACGGGTGGCGGGCCTGGTGGTCGGCGTGCGGACCATGAAGTCCAAGCGCGGCGACACCATGGCCTTCATGACTCTGGACGATCGCACCGGGCGCATCGAGGCCTCGCTGTTCGGCGAGCTCTATGACCAGCTGCGCGGCCGTCTCGAAACCGACCAGGTGATGATCGTCGAGGGCGAGGTCGCAAGCGACGACTACTCTGGCGGCCTGCGCCTGCGTGGCAAGGAGGTCACGCCGATGGTCGAGGCGCGCAGCCGCTTCGGCCAGGCGGTGGAGATCTCCCTGGACGGCGGTCGCCTCAACGGCCGCCTGGTGGACTCGCTGCGCGCGAGCCTCGCGCCCTTCTGCGACGCCGAAGGCCTGCCGGTAAGGCTGCGCTACCGCAATGCCGAGGCCACCGGCTGGCTGGAGCTCGCCGAGGAGTGGCGCGTCACCCCCAGCGACGAGCTGCTCACCGGGCTGCGCGAGGTGCAGGGCCAGGACGGGGTTCGGCTGAAGTACCGCTAGACCGGCGATGGGCGATAGTAGCGTGCTGTGGTCCGCATAATGCCGGCGAGGGGCACCGGAGATAGGCTGAAGTGGAGGTCCGAGGACCATGGATGGCCGAGGTAGCGCCCAGGGAGGGGTTCACAGCGCCCCCTCGACGGTCCGGCGCTCCGGGGCCTGTTGCCGGAACAGCCTCGAGCGGTGCTGCCATCTGCGATAGCCCTGCGGCGAACGGGACTCGCCTTGCGTGCCACGTTGAGGGTGCGATAATGCCAACCACTTCATTTTTCGCGCCGCACCTGGCCTTGACGGTCAGGGCGGTGAAACACGACAAGGCATCCGGCCAATGAATCCGAACTATCTCGACTTCGAACAGCCCATCGCCGAGCTCCAGGCCAAGATCGAGGAGCTGCGGTTGGTCGGTAACGACAGCCAGGTCAACCTCAGCGACGAGATCGGCCGGCTCGAAGAGAAGAGCCGCAAGCTCACCGAGTCGATCTTCAAGGACCTGAGCCCCTGGCAGGTCTCCCAGCTCTCGCGCCATCCCCAGCGCCCCTACACCCTGGACTACCTGGAGCACGTCTTCAGCGACTTCGAAGAGCTCCACGGCGATCGCAAGTTCGCCGACGATGCCGCCATCGTCGGCGGCGTGGCGCGCCTGGACGACCGGCCGGTGATGGTGATCGGCCACCAGAAGGGCCGCGATGTCCACGAGAAGGTGCGCCGCAACTTCGGCATGCCGCGCCCCGAGGGCTACCGCAAGGCCTGCCGGCTGATGGAGATGGCCGAGCGCTTCAAGATGCCGGTACTGACCTTCATCGACACGCCGGGGGCCTATCCCGGCATCGACGCCGAGGAGCGCGGCCAGTCCGAGGCCATTGCCCACAACCTGGCGGTGATGTCGCGTCTGCGCACGCCGATCGTCGCCACCGTGGTCGGCGAGGGCGGCTCCGGCGGGGCGCTGGCCATCGGCGTCTGCGACGAGCTGGCCATGCTGCAGTACTCCACCTACTCGGTGATCTCCCCCGAGGGCTGCGCCTCCATCCTGTGGAAGAGCGCCGAGAAGGCCTCCGATGCCGCCCAGGCCATGGGCATCACCGCCGAGCGCCTCAAGGAGCTGGGGCTGGTCGATACCCTGATTCCCGAGCCCCTGGGCGGTGCCCATCGCCACCCGATGCCCACCGCCGAGCGGGTCAAGGCGTCGCTGCTGGCGAGCCTTGACCGCCTGGAGACGATGGACACCGATACCCTGCTCGAGCGGCGCTACGAACGCCTGATGAGCTATGGGGCGCCGGCGTAACAAGATGGCCTCGGCGACGTTCATGGGGTCAGACCCCGGCCGAGCGACCCTGTCGGTCTCCGTGCTCCTTTCTCGACCCATCGCCGCCGCCGGGTCTGACCCCATGGGCGTGGGCGCACCATGTCCCTGCAGTCATTGATCGACAGCGCCCTGGCACGGACTCCGCCGGGGCGTTGCGTCTGGGTGGCCCTCTCCGGTGGCCTGGATTCCTTGCTGCTGCTGACCCTCGCGGCCGCGGCCGCTCACCATTACCCCCGCCCCCTGCGAGCCCTGCATGTCCACCATGGCCTGCAGGCCGCGGCCGACGGCTTCGAGCGTCACTGCCGACGGCTCTGTTCACGACTCGGCGTGCCGCTGGTCGTCGAGCGGGTGAGCGTCGACCTGGGGGCCGGACAGGGACACGAAGGGGCGGCCCGGGCGGCGCGCTATGCCGCCTTCGCCGGGCGAGTGGCGCCGGGGGAGACCCTGTGGCTGGCTCAGCACCGGGATGACCAGGCCGAGACCTTCCTGCTGGCCGCCCTGCGCGGCAGCGGGGTGCGCGGCCTGGCCGGGATGACGGCGGGCCGCGACTGGCGGGGCCGGCGGTTCGAGCGGCCGCTGCTGGGTATCGCGCGGTCGACCCTCGAGGCCGAGGGGCAGCGCCGGGGCCTGGCCTGGGTGGAGGATCCTTCCAACGACGACGAGACCCTGGACCGCAACTTCCTGCGCCACGCCGTGCTGCCGCTGCTGGCGTCCCGCTGGCCCCATGCCGGCGAGGCGCTCTCGCGCAGCGCGGCGCTTGCCGGCGAGGCCGACGCCCTGCTCGATGAGCTCGCCGGACTGGACCTCGAGCGCCTGGGCGGCGATGCGGCGTGCCTGCCGGTGCCGGGCCTGGAGGCGCTCTCCGGCCCTCGCCGGCGGCTGCTGATCCGTCATGCCTGTCGCCACCAGGGCCTGACGACGCCGCCGGCGCGGCGGCTCGAGACGCTGCTGAATCAGCTTGGTGCCGGGGAGGCTGCCGAGGTGCGGGTGGCCTGGCACGGCGCGGAGGCCAGGGTCTGGCGAGGGCAGCTCCATCTGCTGGCGCCCCCTGAGCCGCTGCCGGCCGACTGGCAGGCCGAGTGGGATGGCCACGCGCCGCTGGTCACCCCGCTGGGGGAGGTGCAGGTCTCGCTGGGCCGTTTCGATGGGGCGCCGGTCCGCCTGAAAGTGGGGCCGCGGCAGGGGGGCGAACGGCTGCGGCTGCCCGGCCGTGGCCGGCGCGACCTCAAGCGGCTGTTGCAGGAGCTCGGCGTGCCGCCCTGGGAGCGAGGGCGGCTGCTGGTGGTCCGGGAAGGAGGTGCGTCGGTGGCGGTGCTGGACCCTCAGGCGCGGTGGCAGGCCCTGGCCGATGGCTGGGTTAGTCGCGACGCAGCACCAGGGGGTAGTCCGCACTCTGCTGGTAGGCCGCTTCCTGCTCCAAGTCGTTGAGCAGGAGTGCCGGGGGCTCCTCGCCAGCGAGAGTCAGCGTCAGCGTCTCGCCCTCGGCCTCGAGCTGTGGCACGGCGGGGGGGTGCTCGGGACGGGAGTGGTTGAGGATCACCGCCAGGCGCAGCAGTCGGGCCAGCCGGGCGTGGGGGCGGCGTTCCGACTCGGGCAGGGCCTGCCACTCCTTGACTGGGAACTTGCGGCGGTGGGCGCGCACCAGGAAGGCCAGCAGTCGCTGTTCCGGGCGCGAGAAGCCGGCCAGGTCGGAGTACTCGAGCAGGTAGGCGCCGTGGCGATGGAACTGGCTGTGGGAGATGGCCAGGCCGATCTCGTGCAGTCGGCCGCCCCAGTCGAGGAAGCGTGCCTGGTCGTCGTCCAGCCCCCAGGCCTCGCGAACCTGGTCGAGCAGGGCGCCGGCGGTGACCGCCACGTTGTCGGCCTGCCGGCCATCCACCTGGTAGTTGCGGGCCAGGTTGTCCAGGGTCTTGAGGCGCGAGTCCTCGGGACTGTTGCGCCCCACCATGTCGTAGAGCACCCCCTCGCGCAGGGCGCCGTCGGCATAGCGCATCTGCTCCAGCTCGAAGGCCTCGAAGACCGCACCGAGGATTGCCACACCGGCCGGAAAGACCCGTGAGCGGTCGGCCTTGAGCCCTTCCATGGCCACCTTGTCGAGCTTGCGGCACTTGATCAGGCGCTTGCGCAGGGCGGCCAGGCCGGTGCGGGTGATCACGCCCTCGGGGGCATCCCCGGCGGCCGCGATCACCGCGGCCGCCGCCTTGATGGTGCCGCTGGACCCCACCGGGTCGACCCAGCCCAGGCGCTGGTAGGGGCGCTGGATGTTGGCCAGCTCCGATAGGGCGGCAAGCTCCGCTTTGCGCATGCGCTTCTCGCTGATCTCGCCCCCCTCGAAGAAGCGGCGGGCGAAGGTCACGCAGCCCATGCGCAGGCTCTCCAGCGCCAGGGGCTCGAAGCGCTCGCCGATGATGAACTCCGTGGAGCCGCCGCCGATGTCGACGATCAGCCGGCGGCCGTCCTCGGCCAGGGCGTGGGCCGCGCCCAGGTAGATCAGGCGGGCCTCCTCGCGGCCGGCGATGATCTCGATGCGGTGGCCGAGCAGGGCCTCGGCACGCTCGATCAGCGCCTGGTTGTTGGTGGCATCGCGCAGCGCGTTGGTGCCCACCACCCGCAGGTGGCCCGGGGTGATGTCCTCGAGGAAGGGGGCGAAGCGTGACAGGCAGTCGAGAGCACGCTGCATGGCCGCCTCGCCGAGCCGTCCGTCCTCGTCGAGACCGGCGGCCAGCTGGACCTTCTCGCCGAGGCGGGCCACCACCTGCAGGCGGTCGTCCTGATAGTTGGCCACCAGCAGGTGGAAGCTGTTGGAGCCGAGGTCGATGGCGGCGAGCCGGGTGGGGTCGCCGGCCACGGCAGCCGGAAGCGGGTCGGCAGCGGAGGGCGCCGGGTCCTGTGGCGAGGTCATGGCAGTTCCTTCGGATCGGTCTGGGGCAAGGGTGCGCGGCGCTCCCGGTCGTGTCAATTGTCGCGTGTCCCAGGGCTTGCGTTCGCCCGCCGCCTTGACTAGTATCGGGTCGTTCGCCTGTTCCGAATGCTTCCCGACCGTTTCACGGCGATCCCGTCACGGTCAGTTTCCAAGTCGTCAGACAGCCCACTGCTTCAGCCCGCGATCCCGGCCGCCTGGCCCGGACCCGCAGGTCAGGCGAAAACGAACCTGCTTCCTCGCTTCCGATATCGGCCCGGCAACCCCAGAGTGCGGTCGCCCGCCCTTGGCCATACGATGCAGCATGACGAGAGGTAGCCTGTCCGGGCTCTGAACGCATCCACAGGGCGTCATCGTCTCGCCTCCTGTCTTTCCCTCACGGCGCACTGCCGCCCGGCTTCCACGAGCGAATTCTGAACACACCGATGAATCTTACTGAACTCAAGCAAAAGCCAGTGCCGGAGCTTCTGGAGATCGCCCGCGAGATGGGCATCGACAACCTGGCGCGTTCCCGCAAGCAGGACATCATCTTCGCCATCCTCAAGAAGCATGCCAAGAGCGGTGAGCCGATCTTCGGCGATGGCGTGCTGGAGATCCTGCAGGATGGCTTCGGCTTCCTGCGCAGCGCCGACAGCTCCTACCTGGCGGGGCCCGACGACATCTATGTCTCGCCCTCGCAGATCCGCCGCTTCAACCTGCGCAAGGGCGACTCCATCTCCGGAAAGATCCGGCCGCCCAAGGAAGGCGAGCGCTACTTCGCGCTGCTCAAGGTCAGCGAGATCAACTTCGACAAGCCGGAGAACGCCAAGCACAAGATCCTGTTTGAGAACCTCACGCCGCTGTTCCCCCAGGAGCGGCTGCGCATGGAGATCGGCAACGGCTCCACCGAGGACCTCACGGCACGGATCATCGATCTCACCGCGCCCATCGGCAAGGGCCAGCGCGGCCTGCTGGTCTCCCCGCCCAAGGCGGGCAAGACGCTGATGCTGCAGAATATCGCCACTTCGATCACCCGCAACGATCCCGATTGTCACCTGATCGTGCTGCTGATCGACGAGCGCCCGGAGGAAGTGACCGAGATGTCGCGCACGGTGCGCGGTGAGGTGGTGGCCTCGACCTTCGATGAGCCGCCGGCGCGCCACGTTCAGGTCGCCGAGATGGTTATCGAGAAGGCCAAGCGCCTGGTGGAGCACAAGAAGGACGTGGTGATCCTGCTCGATTCCATCACCCGCCTGGCGCGGGCGTACAACACCGTGGTGCCGAGCTCCGGCAAGGTGCTCACCGGCGGCGTCGACGCCCACGCCCTGGAGAAGCCCAAGCGCTTCTTCGGCGCGGCGCGCAACATCGAGGAGGGCGGCAGCCTGACCATCATCGCCACGGCGCTGGTCGACACCGGCTCGAAGATGGACGAGGTGATCTTCGAGGAGTTCAAGGGCACCGGCAACATGGAGGCGCATCTGGACCGTAAGCTGGCCGAGAAGCGCGTCTATCCGGCGATGAACATTCGCCGCTCCGGTACCCGCCGCGAGGACCTGATCGCCTCCGAGGACGAGATGCAGCGCATGTGGATCCTGCGCAAGCTGCTCAACCCCATGGAGGACACCGCGGCCACCGAGTTCCTGATCGACCGCCTGAAGGATACCAAGACCAACCTCGAGTTCTTCGAAGCGATGAAACGCCGCTGACCACGGCTGCCGGGAATGCCACTGCGCGGCTGACCCGGCGACAGGCCCCGGAGCGCCGGACCGTCGAGGGGGCGCTGTAAACCCCTCCCTGGGCGCTACCGATGCCATCCCTGGCATAGGACCCCCTCTCCGGCCTGTCCCCGCCGCCGCTTGCCATGGCAACACAGCAGACGTATTCAAGGGGCATGCTATGCTGCCCCTTTCGTCATTCTGGAACCGGGAAATCCGAATGAAGTACAAGGACCTGCGCGAGTTCATCGCGATGCTCGAGGCCCAGGGCGAGCTCAAGCGCATCACCGCCGAGGTCGACCCCTACCTCGAGATCACCGAGATCTGCGATCGCACCCTGCGCGCCGGGGGCCCGGCGCTGCTGTTCGAGAACGTCAAGGGCCACACCATGCCGCTGCTCGGCAACCTCTTCGGCACGCCCAGGCGGGTGGCCATGGGCATGGGCCAGGACTCGGTCGCCGCGCTGCGCGAGGTGGGCGAGCTGCTCGCTTTCCTCAAAGAGCCCGAGCCGCCCAAGGGGTTCCGCGACGCCTGGAGCAAACTGCCGATCTTCAAGCAGGTGATGAGCATGAGCCCCAAGACGGTGCGCTCGGCGCCGGTGCAGGCGCTCGCCTACGAGGGGGAGGAGGTCGACCTCGACCGCCTGCCGATCCAGCACTGCTGGCCGGGCGACGCCGCGCCGCTGGTCACCTGGCCCCTGGTAATCACCAAGGGGCCTCACAAGTCCCGCCAGAACCTGGGAATCTATCGCCAGCAGAAGCTTGGCCGCAACCGCCTGATCATGCGCTGGCTCTCCCATCGCGGCGGCGCCCTGGATTTCCAGGAGTTCCAGCAGGAACACCCCGGCGAGCCCTTCCCGGTGGCGGTGGCGCTGGGCGCCGACCCGGCCACCATCCTGGGGGCCGTGACGCCGGTGCCCGACAGCCTCTCCGAGTACGCCTTCGCCGGCCTCCTGCGTGGCTCGCGCACCGAGCTGGTCAACTGCGGCCATGCCGACCTCCAGGTGCCGGCCTCCGCCGAGATCATCCTAGAAGGGTTCATCTACCCCGACGACATGGCGCCCGAGGGCCCCTACGGCGACCATACCGGCTACTACAACGAGGTCGAGACCTTCCCGGTGTTCACGGTGACGCGCATGACCCAGCGCGAGAACGCCATCTACCACTCCACCTACACCGGCCGGCCACCCGACGAGCCGGCGATCCTGGGTCTCGCGCTCAATGAGGTTTTCGTGCCCATCCTGCGCCGCCAGTTCCCCGAGATCGTCGACTTCTACCTGCCGCCGGAAGGCTGCTCCTACCGCATGGCGGTGGTGACCATGAAGAAGCAGTACCCGGGCCATGCCAAGCGGGTGATGATGGGGGTGTGGAGTTTCCTGCGCCAGTTCATGTACACCAAGTTCGTCGTGGTGCTCGACGACGACGTCAGCGCCCGCGACTGGAAGGACGTGATCTGGGCCATCACCACGCGCATGGACCCCGCCCGGGATACCGTGATGGTGGAGAACACGCCCATCGACTACCTGGACTTCGCCTCCCCCGTGGCCGGGCTGGGCTCCAAGATGGGCCTGGATGCTACCTGCAAGTGGCCCGGCGAGACCGATCGCGAGTGGGGCACGCCCATCGTCATGGACGCGGCCGTCAAGGCCCGCGTCAGCGAGCGCTGGAACGAGCTGGGCATCGAATGCCCCGACAACACGACGTTTTGACAACTGCATGAGGCTTTCATGACGCCAAGGACCCTGACCTGCCTGGTCACCGAGGTCGAGGATCTCACTCCGGACGTCTTCCGCGTCCAGCTGGAGGGCCGGCCCGAGGCCGTGGCCCATGATCCCGGCCAGTATCTGGAACTGAAGCTGGAGGAGGGCCTATGGGTGCCGTTCTCCATTGCCCACGCTCATGCCGGCGATGGCACCATCGAGCTTCACATCCAGCACTGGCCGGAGCGCGAGAACTCCGCCCGGCTGCGCGAGCTGATGCAAGTGGCCGAGCGACTGACCCTGCGCCTGCCCGGTGGCGACTGCATAATCGACCCGGACAGCACGCGCCCCCTGCTGCTGATCGCTGCCGGTACCGGCTTCGCCCAGATGAAGGCGATCGTCGAGGCGGCGCTGCATGCCGACCCGGCGCGCGAGATCGACCTCTGGTGGGCGGCCCGCGAGCGTCGCGATCTCTACCTGGAGCGCCTGCCCCGGGCGTGGGCGGAAGGGCATGCCAATGTCCGCTTCCATGCCGTGACCGAGGTCGCGCCCGAGGAAGCCGTGACAGGGGAGCGGGTCATCGGCCACCGTGGCCGCATCGATCAGGCCCTGGCGACGACCCTCGATGATGTCTCGGGGCATGACGTCTATGTCTCCGGTTCACCGGGCATGGTTTATGCCTGCGTCGACGTGCTCGCCTCGCTGGGGCTTGTGCCCTCGCGGGTCTTCTCGGATGTCTTCGCCTATGCGCCTCGGGATCCCATCGTGCCCACCGCGGGCAGTCTGGTGCGGGAGGAGCGGTCTTGAGCGCCTCACCGATCCTGATCACCGGTGGTGCCCAGCGGCTGGGTCGCCACTGTGCCGAGCGCCTGGTCGACGATGGCCACCCAGTGATCATCAGTTATCGCCGCGAGCGCCCCGAGCTCGATGCGCTGCGTGAGCGGGGCATCGTCACCCTGCCGGCCGACTTCTCGACGGAGGCGGGCATCCTGGCGTTCCTCGACCGGCTCAGGGCTGAGACGACCTCGCTGCGGGCCATCGTCCACAACGCCAGCGCCTGGGCGCCGGACGCCAGCGGCCCCGAGGCGGGGGCCACCTTCGAGCGGCTGTTTCGCATCCACATGCTGGCGCCCTACCTGATCAACCTGCACGCCCGGGCGCTGCTCGAGGCGTGCAGCGAGCCCCAGCGCGACATCGTGCACATGACCGACTATGTGGTGCAGAAGGGCTCCAGGAAACATGCCGCCTACGCCGCCACCAAGGCGGGCCTGGACAACCTGACGCTGTCCTTTGCCGCCATGTATGCCCCGGCGATTCAGGTCAATGCCATCGCCCCGGCAATGATCATGCTTAACGAGGGCGATGACGAGGCCTACGCCGAGAAGGCCCGCGCCAAGTCGGCGATGGAGATGATCCCCGGCCCCGGGGTGATCTATCAGAGCCTGCGCTACCTGCTCGACAATCGCTACGTCACCGGTGTGACGCTACCCGTGGACGGCGGACGCCACCTGCGCTGAGTCTGCGACCATCGGTGCCGTGCCGTGTGGCGACATCTTCGCTAGAATGCGGTCCTACCCTGACACGATCCGGAGGAGTGACACATGGCGGGACACGACACGAACTTCAAGGACGACAGCGGCCTGCTGTCGGTGGTGCTGGGCTTGGTGGTGCTGGTGGCCATGAGCTGCCTGCCGGCCACCATCGGCTGGTTGCAGCTGTTCGCCGGCTGAGCGGCCGGCCCTTGCCAGGCATGTGGCAATGCGGCAGGATGAGACGAGACCTCAGGAGCGACCCATGACCATGATTCACCGCACACAGCCCGCTTTTCGCGTTGCCCGCAATGGCAGTGGGGCGTTCGCAGTGCGCGGCTATTGGTTTGGCTACTGGTTTATCCCCGGGGTGCCCGTGGCCATGTCCTGAGCGCAAGACGCGACATCGCCGGAGGCACTCCCCACCAGGGCCGCCTCCGCCAGAACCCCCGGACGGCAGCCCCGCCCGGGGGTTCTGCGTTTCACACCACACGACCACACAGATGATATCCAGGAGAGAGACCATGATCGCATCCATCGCCATCCGCCAGACCCCAGGCTTCGCGGGTTATTACGGCTACTGGCGATTTAGCGAGCTGCGGTCGGCTCACTCCGCCACGCCCGGCCGTAGCGAGATCGGTGGCACCCGACCGACACGATGTATGACCGCTACCCGGAGTTGATGACGCCATGAACGCTTCCCTTGCTGCCGCCCCCCTGACCGAGCCCCTGCGCCGTGCCGCCAACCCGGCCCGGCCGCTGCCCACCCCCGGTGAGTTGCGCCGCGAGCTGCCGCTTTCTCCCGAGCTGGCGGCCCGGATCGAGGCCCAGCGCCAGGCCATCCACGAGATCCTCGCCGGCCACGACGGCCGCCTGCTGGTGGTGGTCGGCCCCTGCTCCATCCACGATCCCGAGGCGGCCCTGGCGTACGCCCGCCGCCTGGCCGCCCTGGCGCCCCAGGTCGAGGACCGGTTGCTGCCGGTAATGCGCGTCTACGTGGAGAAGCCGCGCACCACCGTGGGCTGGAAGGGACTGGCCTATGATCCCGATCTGGATGGTTCAGACGATATGGCCCGCGGCCTCGAGGTATCGCGTCGGCTGATGCGCGAGGTGGCCGAGCTGGGCTTGCCGGTGGCCACCGAGTTGCTGCAGCCCATGCTGGCGCCCTACCTGGAGGACCTGCTCTCCTGGGTGGCCATCGGGGCCCGCACCACCGAGTCGCAGCTGCACCGCGAGCTGGCCAGCGGCCTCGATGCGGCGGTGGGCTTCAAGAACGCTACCGGCGGCGACATCGGCGTGGCACTGGACGCCATGCGCGCCGCGGCGCATCCGCACAGCCACTTCGGGCTGGATGAGGACGGGCGCCCGGTGGTGGCGGAGACCGACGGCAACCCGCACACCCAGCTGGTGCTGCGCGGCGGCTACGGCGAGCCCAACTACCAGGCCGCCCATGTCCAGGCGGCGCGCCACGCCCTGGAGGACGCCGGCCTGTCGCCGCGGCTGATGGTCGACTGCAGCCACGCCAACGCCCGCAAGGACCACCGCCGCCAGAGCGAGGTGCTGCTCGACGTGCTGGCCCAGCGCCAGGCCGGCGAGACGGCGCTGGCGGGGCTGATGCTGGAGAGCCATCTCCACGAGGGCAAGCAGCCGCTGGATCCGGGCCGGCTGCGCCATGGGGTCTCGGTCACCGACGCCTGCATCGGCTGGGAGACCACCGAGCACCTGCTGCTCACGGCCGCGGAGCGTCTGCGTTAGCCCTGTACCGCGGGGGGCGATGTCGGGATAATGTCGTCGATTGCCGACTCGCCGCCCGGAGGGCCCATGCCGTTCCAGTTCGAAGACCACGACCCCGAGGCCTATCGCCGCAAGGGCAAGCTGATCAGCCTGGCCATGGCCGGCCAGCTGATCGTCTGCGGGCTGGTGTTCTCGCAGCTGCTGCAGGCTGCCTTCGATGGCGGTTTCTGGTTAAACGTACTGGGCGTGCTGCTGGGGCTGGTCGCGACCAGCCTGGTGTTCGTGGTGCTGCGCGAGCGCCCCTGGATGACCGAGATGCGCTATGTCTGGCAGCTCAAGCACCGGCTGTCCCGGGTCAGCGGCTACCTGCCAGCGCTGCGCCGCGGCATGGCAGAGGGCCACGACACGGCGCTGGCGGTGCTCGCCTTCTACCACCAGGGCATGGCCCAGCTCGCCGAGCTCAACGGCCGCACCCTGGACGACGATGCCGAACTGCTCGCCGAGCGCGAGGTGGTGCGCGCCGCTCGTCGCGAGCATGGCCTGCCCGAGCGCGTATCCGGGCTCGATCTCCACGACCTCGAGGCGTTCCGCAGGGGTTGACGGCAAGCCTTCACATTTTTGTCAACTCCCTTCTCTAGTCTGGAGCTCGGTATCGACAAGGTGGCCTGTCGGCCGTCATCAACTCGCCGAGGTGCAGGATCATGAGCAAGGAAATCGAGGATCATCGTAACTTCAACCGCAGCGGGAACGAGCCATTTTCTTCCGTTCTGGGCAAGCACGTGTCGCGTCGTGACATGATGCGGGGTGGCCTGGGCCTCGCCGCCGTGTCGGTGATGGGATTCGGCGCGGCGAGCGCCATGGCCGGCTCGGATGCCCGAACCGGCATAAAGGGCGCCAGCGCGCCGGGAAAGAAGCCCCTGACGCTGGCGTTCGAGTCCATTCGTGGCGCGAAACTCGATGGCGTCGTGGTGCCCGAGGGCTATACGGCCCAGGTGCTGATTCCCTGGGGCGCGCGGCTCACCAGTGACGTTCCCGAGTGGCGCGAGGATCTCGAGATGACCCCGGAGATCCAGGCCAACGCCCTCGGGATGCACCACGACGGCATGTACCATTTTCCGCTGAACAAGGGCAGCGAGTCCCGGGAATTCCTGCTCGCCATCAACCACGAGTACATCGATCAGAGCGCCCTCTGGGCGCCCCAGGGTGGCCCGACCAATGCCGATGAGGGCCAGAGGCCGGCCGACGAGGTGCGCACCGAGATCAATGCCCATGGTGTCGCCGTCGTGCACGTGAAGAAGCAGGCCGATGGCCGCTGGACCCACGTGGTCGACTCACCCTACAACCGCCGCATTACCAACGCCTCTGCAATGGAACTCGGCGGCCCGGTGGCTGGCAGCGACTATGCCAGGACGAAGTTTTCCCCGGAGGGTCTGCTGGCGCGCGGGACCTCCAACAACTGCGGCAACGGCTATACGCCCTGGGGCACCTACCTGGCCTGCGAGGAGAACTGGCCCGGCTACTTCGTGCGCAACGCCGACCGCCAGCTGGACGATGAGCGTCTGGGGATCGCCAGCGGCCGCGGCCGCTATGGCTGGGAGACCGCCGCCGGCGATGCCGTCGAGCAGAGCGACGAGTTCGCGCGCTTCGACACCACCCCTCACGCCGCCGACGCCACCGGCGACTACCGCAACGAGGCCCGTACCTACGGCTATCAGGTCGAGGTCGACCCCTACGACGGCAGCCGCCGCGCCGTCAAGCGCACCGCCATGGGCCGCTTCCGCCACGAAGGCTGCTGGCTGGGCAAGCTGGTGCCGGGCGAGCCGGTGGTCTTCTACTCCGGCCACGACTCGCGCAACGAGTACATCTACAAGTATGTCTCCAGGGCGACCTGGAGTCCCGCCGATGCCAACCGCCCGGGCGCCAATATCGACCGCCTGGCGATCGGCGCCAAGTACCTGGATGAGGGCACCCTGTACGTGGCGCGCTTCGATGCCGACGGCCGCGGCGAGTGGCTGCCGCTGACCCCGGCTGCCAGGACCCGCGATGGCCGGCTCCTGCACGAGGCCCTGAGCCTGGCGGCCGATGACACGGCCGGCATCCTCATCCACACCTGTGATGCCGCCGACCTGATGGGCGCGACGCCCATGGACCGTCCCGAGTGGGGCGCCGTGGACCCGACCTCGGGCGATGTCTACATGACCCTGACCAACAACAGTCAGCGCACCGCCGAGGGTAGCGAGCCCACCTACACCAACGGTGGCAGCGACGTCACCGAGACAGGCGTGGGCTTCGCCACCGCACCGGTCAACGCCCCCAACCCGCGTGCCGAGAACGGTGCCGGCCAGGTCATTCGCTGGCGGGATGGCGATGACGTCGCCCGTTTCGACTGGGAGGTGTTCGTGTTCGGTGCCGCCGCGTCGGATGCCGACAATTTCTCCGGCCTGACCGAGCTCAACCAGTTCGCCAGCCCCGACGGCCTCTGGTACGACGATCGTGGCAACGGCGATGGCATCCTGTGGATCCAGACCGACAACGGCTACGCGGGTGTTGCCGACGACACCAACGATCAGGTCCTGGCGGTGGTGCCCAACGGCCTGGAAACGGGTGACGGTGCCGCGGTGGTCAACGCCGGCAACCAGCAGCAGCTCAAGCGCTTCGCCGTGGGGCCCAACGGCTCCGAGGTGACCGGCATCTTCGCCACGCCGGACAAGACCGCGCTGTTCATCAACATCCAGCACCCGGGCAACTGGCCGGCATCCGAGGATGCCACCCATACCACTGAAGGCAGCGTTCGCCCGCGGGCTTCCACGGTGGTGATCCAGAGGGAAGACGGCGGTCAGATCGCCGTGTAAAGAAAGCCGAAAGCTGGAAGAGCGGCGCTTCGCGCCTGGAAGCTTGAAGAAGAACACCCCCGCAGCTCAGCTGCGGGGGTGTTGGTTTCTGCTTTCCGAGATCCTGCTGTCTTCCAGCTTCCAGCTTCCAGCTTCCAGCTTCCAGCTTCCAGCTTCCAGCTTCCAGCTTCCAGCTTCGCTCACGCCCTGGCGGCATAGGCGAAGAGCAGGGTCTCCTGGGCGCTGATCGGGGCCGCGCCGCCGGGCTGCTGCTTGACGTAGAGGCCGTCGCTGCGCAGCAGCCAGCTCTGGCAGTTGTCCACCAGGTAGGTCTCGAGGTCCTTGCGCACCCGGGCGGCCAGCTTCCTGTCCAGCAGCGGGAAGCAGGTCTCCACCCGATGGAACATGTTGCGCGCCATGAAGTCGGCGCTCGAGCCCCAGGTCTCCGGCTTGCCATCGTTGTGGAAATGGAACACCCGGGTGTGTTCCAGGAAGCGGCCGATGATCGAGCGCACCCGGATGTTCTCCGAGATGCCGGGAATGCCCGGGCGCAGGCAGCACATGCCGCGGATGATCAGGTCGCACTCCACCCCGGCCCGGGAGGCCCGGTAGAGGGCCTGGATCAGCTTCGGCTCGGTGAGCGAGTTGCACTTGATGATCAGGTGGGCGCGCTTGCCCTTGCGGGCATGCTCGGCCTCCCGGTCGATTCGGGCCACCATCTGCTCGTGCAGGGTGAAGGGGGCGTGCAGCAGCTGCTCGATATGCCGGGCCCGGCCCATGCCCGAGAGCTGCTGGAAGACCTTGTGCACGTCGGCGCAGAGCACGGGGTCGGCGGTGAGCAGGCTGTAGTCGGTGTAGAGCTTGGCGGTCCGCGAGTGATAGTTGCCGGTGCCCAGGTGGGCATAGTGGCGCAGCTTGCCTCGTTCACGACGCACGATGTGCATCATCTTGGCGTGGGTCTTGTAGGCCATCACCCCGTAGATGACGATGGCCCCGGCTTCCTGAAGGCGCGAGGCCAGGGCCAGGTTGTCGGCCTCGTCGAAGCGTGCCCGCAGCTCGATCACCACCGTGACTTCCTTGCCGTTGCCGGCGGCTTCGACCAGGGCGTTGACGATGGGCGAGTCGGCGCCGGTGCGGTAGAGGGTCTGCTTGATGGCCAGCACGTCCGCGTCCCGGGCGGCCTCCCCGAGCATCTCCTCCACCGGCGAGAAGGACTGGAAGGGGTGGTGGAGCAGGATGTCGCCATCGGTGATCGCGGCCAGCACGCTGTCGGCCTTGCGCAGTGACTTGGGCAGGCCGGGGGTGAAGGGGCGGTAGAGCAGCTCGGGACGCTCCACGTCGCCCAGCACCGACATCATGCGCGTCAGGTTCACCGGGCCGTTGACCCGGAAGAGGTCCGCTTTCTCGAGCTGGAACTGCCTGAGCAGGAACTCGGCCAGCTCGTCGGGGCAGTTGTCGGCCACCTCCAGCCGGACCCCACTGCCGTAGCGCCGCGACAGCAGCTCGCCGCGCAGCGCCGAGGCGAGGTCGGAGACCTCGTCGGGATCCACGGAGAGGTCGGCGTTGCGGGTCAGCCGGAACTGGTAGCAGCCGAGGACCGTCATGCCGGGAAAGACCTCCTCGGCATGGGCATGGATCATCGAGGAGAGGAAGACGTACTCGCTGAAGCCCGCCTCGCAAAGCGCCTCGGGCAGGGCGATCACCCTCGGCAGTGAGCGGGGGGCCGGCAGGATGGCCAGGCCTCCCTCGCGGCCGAAGGCGTCCTTGCCCTCCAGCTGGACGATGAAGTTGAGGCTCTTGTTGACCAGGCGCGGGAAGGGGTGGGAAGGGTCCAGGCCGATGGGGCTGATCACCGGCATGATCTCGGTTTCGAAGTAGTCACGCACCCAGGCGCGCTGGGCCTCGGACCAGTCGCCGCGGCGGCGGAAGCGCAGCCGCTGGGCCTCCAGGGCGGGAATCAGGACCTCGTTGAGGATCTGGTACTGGCGCGCCACCTGGGCATGGGCAATCTGGGCGATCTCGGCCAGCACCGAGCGGGGCGAACGGCCGTCGGCGCCGGTGGAGTCATCGTCGAGCAGGACCTGGTTCTTGAGGCCCGCCACGCGTATCTCGAAGAACTCGTCCATGTTGGAGGAGAAGATCAGCAGGAACATCAGCCGGTTGAGCAGCGGATGGGCCTCGTCCAGGGCCTGTTCCAGGACCCGGACGTTGAACTGTAGATGGGAGAGCTCGCGGTTGAAGTAGAGCCCGGGGTCGGCCAGGTCCGCCTCCGGGTCTGGCAGCGCCTTGGGCTTGATGCCGGTGCGGGTCTGGTTCAGCCGCGGGGTGGGCGGCTCGGGGGGCTCGCCGCCCCGCGCAGGCGTGGGCGTGTCGGGCTGCCGGTCGGGACCGCGTGTCTCTTCCATGGGATTTCCCTGTCGTCGGGCGGAAAGGCGCTATCCCTCCCGTCGTCTATGTCGTCGCGAGCAGCCTGGCAGCCCGTTTGGCGAAGTAGGTCAGCACGCCGTCGGCGCCGGCGCGCTTGAAACAGAGCAGCGATTCGAGGATCACCGCGTCCGCTTCCAGCCAGCCGTTCTCGAAGGCGGCCATGTGCATGGCATACTCGCCGCTCACCTGGTAGGCGAAGGTGGGCACCTTGAGCTCGTCCTTCACCCGGCGCACCACGTCCAGGTAGGGCATGCCGGGCTTGATCATCACCATGTCGGCCCCCTCGGCCAGGTCCAGGGCCACCTCGTGGAGCGCCTCGTCGCCGTTGCCCGGGTCCATCTGGTAGGTGGTCTTGTTGGCCTTGCCCAGATTGCCGGCGGAGCCCACGGCGTCGCGGAAGGGGCCGTAGTAGCGCGAGGCGTACTTGGCGCTATAGGCCATGATCCGGGTATTGACCAGCTGCTCCTGCTCCAGCACATGGCGGATCGCGCCGATGCGCCCGTCCATCATGTCCGAGGGCGCCACCACATCGGCGCCGGCCTCGGCGTGGGAGAGCGCCTGCTTGAGCAGCGTCTCCACGGTGCGGTCATTGTGGACGTAGCCCGCCTCGTCGAGGATGCCGTCCTGTCCGTGGCTGGTGTAGGGGTCGAGCGCCACGTCGGTGATGACGCCGAGCCCGGGGATCGCCTCCTTGAGGGCGCGCACGCTGCGCTGGACGAGGCCCGAGGCGTTGTAGGCCTCCTCGGCCAGTTCGCTCTTCAGTTCCGTGCCCACCACCGGGAAGAGGGCGATGGCCGGGATGCCGAGCGCGAACGCCTCCCGGGCCTCCTCGATCAGCAGGTCGAGCGACAGCCGCTCGACGCCCGGCATGGAGGCCACCGCCTCGCGCTGGCCCTCGCCCTCGAGCACGAACACCGGCCAGATCAGGTCTGCCGCGGTCAGGGTGTGTTCGCGCATCAGGCGGCGCGAGAAGTCGTCGCGACGCATGCGGCGCAGGCGCGAGGTCGGGAACTGGCGTGGGGTCATGAAACTCAAGGCGTCTCTCCGGATATGCGGATCGGGACCGCCGTCCCGTCATGATGGTGATGCAGGATGACGGCTTGATGACAGCGGGAGTCGAATGCCTCGAGTATATCAGTGTCGCCCGGCGTCGAAAGCCGCGCCTTGTCGCACCCGGGCCGACTCTCTAAAGTGAAGGCTTGCGGATTTCAGGGCCTGGCTTCGCCGGGCGCCTACCTTCAAGGAGAAAGGCATGAGCAAACAGGTGGCGGTCATCCTTTCGGGATGCGGGGTGCAGGACGGTGCCGAGATATACGAGACCACCCTGACCCTGCTGCGCCTCGATCAGCTGGGCCTGGGCTATCGCTGCTTCGCCCCCGACATCGAGCAGCATCATGTCGTCGATCATCGTCGCGGCGAAGTGGCCGAGGGCGAGCGCCGCAACGTGCTGACCGAGTCGGCGCGCCTGGCCCGCGGCGAGATCTCGCCGCTCGACGAGCTCGAGGCTGACGACTTCGATGCGGCCATCTTCCCCGGTGGCTTCGGTGTCGCCAAGAACCTCTCGAACTTTACCGAGGCGGGCGATGGCATGCAGGTGCTCGACGCGCTCAGCGAGGCGCTGTCTGGTTTCCATGAGGCGCGCAAGCCGATCGGCTTGATGTGCATCAGCCCGGTGCTGGTGCCGCGCCTGCTCGGTCCCGGCATCGCCGTGACCGTCGGGCTTGACCCGGGTGTCGCCGGGGCGATCAGTGCCATGGGCGGCCTGCATCGCAGCTGCGGGGTCGAGGATATCGTGGTGGATTTCGAGAATCGCGTGGTGACCACCCCGGCCTACATGCTGGCCACGCGCATCAGCGAGGCCGCCACCGGCATCTTCAAACTGGTCGAGCGTGTCGACGAGCTGATGGATCTCTGACCCGGCTACGCCGGGAGTTGGAAGCGATAAGCCGTAAGCTGTAAGTTAAACCTCTAGGGCATTGAGCCTTGGGGGTTTCTTATGGCTTACAGCTTACAGCTCCTGGTCTTCCTCGTCCTTCTCCCGCTTGCGGCGTACCAGGCGACCGAACAGCAGGCCGACCTCGTAGAGCAGGTACATCGGTACCGCCAGCAGGCTCTGGGAGACCACGTCCGGCGGGGTGAGCAGCATGCCGATGACGAAGCAGCCCAGCACCACGTAGGGGCGCTTCTTCGACAGGCTCTCCACCGTGGTGGCGCCCGAAAGGATCAGCAGAAAGGTGGCGATGGGTATCTCGAAGGCCACTCCGAAGGCGAAGAACAGCTTGAGGACGAAGTTCAGGTACTGGTTGATGTCGGTCATCACCGCGACGTTCTCCGGCCCGGTCTGGGTGAAGAACTGGAACAGCAGCGGGAAGACCACGTAGTAGGCGAAGGCGGCGCCACCGTAGAACAGCGCCACGCTGGAGGCCAGGATCGGCAGCGCCAGCGCCTTCTCGTTGTCGTAGAGCCCCGGGGCCACGAAGGCCCAGGCCTGGTGCAGCACATAGGGAATGGCGGCGAACACCGCCACCACCAGGGTCAGTTTGAAGGGCGCGAGGAAGGGTGAGGCCACCTCGGTGGCGATCATCTGCGAGCCTTCCGGCAGCAGCGCCATCAGCGGCTGGGCGACGAAGGAGTAGATGTCGTTGGCAAAGGCATAGAGGCCCAGGAAGATCACCAGGATCGCGATCACCGCGCGCATCAGGCGCGAGCGCAGCTCGATCAGGTGCTCGATCAGCGGGGCCTGGTTCTGCTCCTGGGGGTCACCGGTCTTGCTCATCGGGGGGCAGAATCCTTGTCGGCGGTGGAGGCGTCGGCGGGGCGCTGGGGTTCATCGTCCTCGCTGCCCGTGCGGGCCCTGGCGAGGGCGTCGTCGAGCCGCTGCTCGGGAGGGGCGGCCGGCGTGGCCTCGCCGGTATCGTCACCCGCCGAGGCCGACGGGCGCTTGCCGCTGTCCTCCTCGGCGATGCTCTCCACGCCACGCTTGACCTGCTGGACGCCCTCGTCGAGCTTCTTCTGCTGCTCGTTGAGCTTCTGGCGCAGCTCTTCCGCCTCGAGCTGGGCACTGATCTCGCGCTGCATGCCCGAGACGCTGCGCTTGATCTTGCCGATCCACAGCCCCAGGGTGCGCGCCGCCTTGGGCAGGCGCTCGGGACCCAGCACCAGCAGGCCCACCACGCCGATGAGCATCAGTTCGAGAAAGCCCATATCGAACATGGCGGGTTACTTGCGCTCTTCCTGGTGCTCTTCCGGGTCGTGGGCCTTCTGCTCGGCCTTGACGTCGTAGGTGTTGACCTCCTCGTCATGGCTGACGCGGGACTGGGGATCATCCGCCTTCTCGCCCTCGTCTTTTTCCTTCTCCTCCTCGTGCATGGCCTTCTTGAAGCCCTTCACGGCACCGCCCAGATCGCCGCCGACGTTGCGCAGCTTCTTGGTGCCGAAGATCAGGATGATGATGCCGAGAACGATCAGCAGCTGCCAGATACTGATACCACCTAACATAGTTGCTTCCTCAGGTTGGGGCTCCGGGAGGTCCCGGAAGGGCCAGTTGAC
Source organism: Halomonas sp. 11-S5 (assembly GCF_029889825.1). Taxonomy (NCBI): domain Bacteria; kingdom Pseudomonadati; phylum Pseudomonadota; class Gammaproteobacteria; order Oceanospirillales; family Halomonadaceae; genus Halomonas; species Halomonas sp. 11-S5. The sequence continues at coordinate 269,786 of NZ_JARANW010000002.1, read as the reverse complement.
GCTAGGGTTGCCGTGCGGCCTTCTCGTCGTGTCCGGAGACGCCGAAGCGGCGGGCCAGCTCATCCAGGACCAGGCGGTGGTCGAGGCCCAGGTGCGAGAGCATTACCAGGCTATGAAACCACAGGTCGGCCGTTTCGGCGATCAACGCTTGGCGTGCCGGCTCGTCACCATGCTCGGCGTCCTTGGCCGCCAGCAGGGTCTCGGTGGCTTCCTCGCCGACCTTCTCGAGTATCTTGTTCAGTCCCTTGTGATGCAAGGCCGCCACATAGGAATCCTGTGGCTCCGCCCGGCGGCGTTCTTCGAGCACAACGTGAAGACGGTCGAGGATATCGCTCATGGGTGAAGGTTCCGTTGCAGTGGGTGGAAGAGCGGGGCGGGCGCTCAGTGCCAGGCCAGCAGCAGCACGCCTATGGCGGCGGCGGCCAGGGCCGGCCAGGGCTGACCCGCGGCCCACTCGCTCAGCGGCTGCCAGACGAGTGCGGCGGCCACCAGCAGCAGGCCCAGGCGCAGTCGCCACTGGCGCCTGCCCCGCTGGCTCAGCTGTCGGGAGATGCCGCCCAAGGCATCGGCCTGATGGCGCCGCTGGCGGTGTTCTTGCTCGGCACGATTGAGGGCCTGATGGGCGAGCACTGGCAGCTCGGGCAGCTGGCGAGAGAGCTCCGGGGCCTGTCGCTTGAGCGACTCCCAGAGGCCGCCGGCGCCGGCGCGCTCCTTCATCCAGCGCTCCAGGTAAGGCTTGGCGGTGCTCCACAGGTCCAAGTCGGGGTAGAGCTGGCGGCCCAGACCCTCGATGTTGAGCAGCGTCTTCTGCAGCAGCACCAGCTGCGGCTGGACCTCCATGTTGAAGCGCCGCGCGGTCTGGAACAGGCCCAGCAGCACCTGGCCGAAGGAGATGTCCTTGAGCGGCTTCTCCAGTATCGGTTCGCACACGGTGCGGATCGCCGCGGCGAACTCGTTGGCCCGGGTCCCCTCGCCCACCCAGCCCGACTCGATGTGCAGCGCCGCCACCTCGTAGTAGTCCTGGTGGAAGAAGGCCAGCAGGTTGCGCGCCAGGTAGTCCTGGTCCTCGCGGGTCAGGCTACCGACGATACCGCAGTCGATGGCGATGTACTGCGGGTCCTGGGGATGTTCGAAGGAGACGAAGATGTTGCCCGGGTGCATGTCGGCATGGAAGAAGTTGTCGCGGAACACCTGGGTGAAGAAGATCTCCACGCCGCGTTCGGCCAGCTTCTTGAGGTTGGTGCCCTGGGCGAGCAGCGCCGCGGTGTCGGCCACCGGCACCCCGTAGATGCGCTCCTGCACCATCACCCGGCGGTGGGTCAGCCCCCAGTGGATGGCCGGCACGTAGAGCAGCGGCGAGCCCTTGAAATTACGCTTGAGCTGGGAGGTGTTGGCGGCCTCCTTGGTCAGGTCGAGCTCGTCGAACAGCGTCGCCTCGTAGTCGCGGACCACCTCCACCGGGCGTAGCCGGCGGGCCTCGGGAATCCGTGCCAGCACGCTGGCGAAGCGATACATCAGCGCCATGTCCTGGCGCATCACGCGTTCGATCCCCGGGCGGATGATCTTGACCACCACGGCCTCACCCCCGTGCAGCCGGGCGGCATGCACCTGGGCGACGGAGGCCGAGGCCAGCGGCTCGGGCTCGAAGCCGGCGAAGGCATCCTCCAGCGACATCGCCAGCTCCTCCTCGACCAGCGCCATGGCCTGGTGGCCGGGAAAGGGCGGCACCTGGTCCTGGAGCCGCTGCAGCTCGTCGGCGATGTCCTCGGGCAGCAGGTCGCGGCGGGTCGAGAGCATCTGGCCGAACTTGACGAAGATCGGCCCCAGCGACTCCAGCGCCAGGCGCAGGCGCACGCCCCGGGAGCGTTCGCCGATCGGCACCAGGCGCAGCGGCGAGAGCGTGAACAGGCCGCGCAGCCACCAGGGCAGCCGCTCCAGCGGCAGCAGGGTGTCGAGCCGGTAGCGGGTGATCACCCAGAAGATGCGCGTGAGCCGCAGGATCATCGGGTCGCCTCCGGCACGGCCAGGCGGCGTCGCAGCCGTGCCAGGCGCGCCTCGAGGCGGTCGGTGGCGATCTCCATCTCGGTCAGGTGGTCACGCAGCGCCTCGAGCTGGTGGCGCCCCGGCAGCAGCCGGGCCTCCTCGAAGACATATTCGCCCACGTCGGCGCAGAACTCCTGGCGGGTGCGCAGGCCCCAGCGGGAGAGGCTGCGCAGCCCCTCGGCCAGGCTATGGGCCGGGATGTCGCCGAGCCAGCGGGCGAGCTCCGCCTCCCAGTCCAGGTCGAGGTCGAGCAGCAGGTCGCGGGTTGCCTCCAGCAGCTGGATGCGCCCCCGCACGGCGAGCTTGCCCTGGAACATCAAGCGTTCGACGGAGGCCCCGCCCAGCAACTCGCCGAGGGTCTCGGCATCCAGCTCGACCACTGCGTCGAAGGCCGCCTCGTCGAGGGCCGTCTCGTCGGTGTCGTCGGGGCGCAGCAGGTCGAGGCCGGCCGGGTGGAAGTGGATCGCCAGCGCCAGGGCGGGGTGCTCCAGGCGCACCAGGAGGCGCTGGCCGGCCAGCCGGGCCAGGCGCGACGGCGCCGCCGGGTCGCGGGCGAGCAGGGCATTCAGGGTGCATTCCAGGCCGGCTAGCAATAACATTATAACTTGATGCCGCGGTGCAGGGCGACGATGCCCCCGGTCAGGTTGGTGTACTCGACCCGCTCCAGCCCGGCGGCTTCCATCATCGTCTTGAGGGTCTCCTGGTCGGGGTGCATGCGGATCGACTCGGCCAGATAGCGGTAGCTCTCGCCGTCGCTGGCCACCAGTTCGCCGATCTTCGGCAGCAGGCGGAAGGAGTACTCGTCGTAGGCCCTGGAGAACAGCGGGTTGCCCGGCGTGGAGAACTCCAGCACCAGCAGGCGCCCACCCGGCTTGAGCACCCGGGCCATGGAGCGCAGGGCGGCATCCTTGTCGGTGACGTTGCGCAGGCCGAAGGCGATGGTGATGCAGTCGAAGCTGTTGTCGGGGAAGGGCAGGCACTCGGCGTTGGCCTGGACGTACTCGACGTTGCCGCCGACGCCGTGGTCGAGCAGCTTGTCGCGGCCGACCCGCAGCATGGATTCGTTGATGTCGGCCAGCACCACCCGTCCGCGGGGGCCCACCATGCGCGCGAACTTCCGGGTCAGATCGCCGGTGCCGCCGGCGATGTCGAGCACGCTGTGACCGGGCCTGACGCCGGAGCGCTCGATGGTCAGCCGCTTCCACAGGCGGTGGATGCCCATCGACATCAGGTCGTTCATGACATCGTAGCGGGCCGCCACCGAGTGGAAGACATGGGCCACGCGCGAGGCCTTCTCTTCGACCGGGACTTCCTGGTAGCCGAAGTGGGTGGTGTGCTTGTCACTGGCGCTCATGCCGTGGGGCTCCCGAATCGCTGCGGTGGGGGAGGCCTGGCGGCCTCGCGATGGGCGCCATTGTAGCCTTCCCCAGCGGCGATTGTCTTGACGCAGGGAGTCACTGACGTGACCCCGAGGGCGCCGGGGACAGGCCGAAGAGGGGGTCCTACGCCATGGATGGCGTCGGTAGCGCCCAGGGAAGGGTTCACAGCGCCCCCTCGCAGGCCTGTCGCCGGATCAGCCGAGGGGAGGGCAGGCGACGAATCCTACTGTCAGAGCTGCTTGATCTCGATGCCCAGCGGCTCCCGGGAGGCGCCGGCCTCTTCCAGTCGGCGCAGGTAGTCGGCCCAGTTGGCCTCGCGGCGACGGATCAGATCAAAGAAGTAGTCCCAACTGAAGAGACCGCTGTCGTGGCCGTCGTCGAAGTGCAGCTTCAGCGCGTAGCGCCCGGCCGGGGTGATGTCCTTCAGGCCCACGTGCTTCTTGCCCACCTGCAGGGTGGCGGTATCGGGGCCATGGCCGCGCACCTCGGCGGAGGGCGAGAAGACCCGCAGGTACTCCACCGGCAGCCGATAGGACTCGCCCTCGGCGTAGGTGAGCTCGAGCTCGCGCTCCTTGCGGTGGTAGTGCACGTTGGTGGGAATCGGGGCTGTCATAAGCACCTTCGGTGAGCCGTAAGCCTGAAGCTGTAAGCTGGAAGTTAACCCCCAAGTGAGTTTATGTCTTCCAGCCTTTCGCCGCGCAGCGGCGTTCTTCCAGCTTCAAGCTTACAGCTTATAGCTCGTTCAAAGAATGTAACGAGACAGGTCCTCGTCCATCGCCAGCTCGCCGAGCTGGGAGTCGACGTAGGCGGCATCGATCGACAGCGGGCTGCCGAAGTCGCCTCCCAGGTACGAGGCCTCCTCGAGCAGGCGTTCCATCACCGTGTGCAGGCGGCGGGCGCCGATGTTCTCGGTGCCCTCGTTGACCTTCCAGGCGATCTCGGCGATGCGCGCGATGCCCTCCTCGGTGAAGGTGACCTCGAGCCCCTCGGTGGCCAGCAGCGCCTGGTACTGCTTGGTCAGCGCGGCGGAGGGCTCGGTGAGGATGCGCTTGAAGTCCTCCGGTGTCAGGGCGTTGAGCTCGACGCGGATTGGCAGCCGGCCCTGCAGCTCGGGGATCAGGTCCGACGGACGCGACAGGTGGAAGGCGCCGGAGGCGATGAACAGGATGTGGTCGGTGCGCACCATGCCGTGCTTGGTGGAGACCGTGGAGCCCTCGATCAGCGGCAGCAGGTCGCGCTGCACGCCCTCGCGGGAGACCTCGCCGCCGCTGGACTGGCCGCTGCCCTTGCAGACCTTGTCGATCTCGTCGAGGAAGACGATGCCGTTCTGCTCCACCGCCTCGACGGCGCGGCTCTTGATGTCGTCCTCGTTGACCAGCTTGCCGGCCTCCTCGTCGCGCAGCAGGCCGAAGGCGTCCTTCACCGCCACCCGGCGGATCTCGCTCTTCTGCTTGCCCATGCCGGCGAAGAGGTTCTGCAGCTGGCTGGTCATCTCCTCCATGCCCGGCGGGGTCATGATATCGACGCCAGACCCCTGGGGGGTGACCTCGATGTCGATCTCCTTGTCGTCGAGCTGTCCCTCGCGCAGCTTCTTGCGGAAGATCTGGCGGGTCGAGCTGTCCTGGCGGGGCGCGTCCTCCTGGCCGCGGGGCGGCGGCAGCAGGGCGTCGAGGATGCGCTCCTCGGCGGCATCCTCCGCACGATGGCCCACCTCGGCCTTGGCCTGCTCGCGCACCAGCTTGATGGCGGCCTCGGTCAGGTCGCGGATGATCGATTCGACGTCGCGGCCCACGTAGCCCACCTCGGTGAACTTGGTGGCCTCGACCTTGATGAAGGGGGCGCCGGCCAGCTTGGCCAGGCGGCGTGCGATCTCGGTCTTGCCCACGCCGGTGGGGCCGATCATCAGGATGTTCTTGGGCGTCACCTCCTGGCGCAGCTCGCCATCGAGCTGCATGCGACGCCAGCGGTTGCGCAGGGCGATGGCCACGGCGCGCTTGGCGTCCTGTTGGCCGACGATGTACTGGTCCAGCGCGTGGACGATCTCGCGGGGGGTCATCCGGGTCATGGTCAGAGCTCTTCCAGGGTGACGTTGTGGTTGGTGAACACGCAGATGTCACCGGCGATGGCCAGCGACTTCTCGGTGATCTCGCGGGCACCGAGGTCGGTGTTCTCGAGCAGGGCACGGGCGGCGGCCAGGGCGTAGTTGCCGCCGGAGCCGATGGCGATGATGCCGCCCTCGGGCTCTACCACGTCACCGTTGCCGGTGATGATCAGCGAGGCGTCCTTGTTGGCCACGGCGAGCAGCGCCTCGAGACGGCGCAGGGCGCGGTCGGTGCGCCAGTCCTTGGCCAGCTCCACGGCGGCCTTGACCAGGTTGCCCTGGTACTTCTCCAGCTGCGCCTCGAAGCGCTCGAAGAGGGTGAAGGCGTCGGCGGTGCCGCCGGCGAAGCCGGCCAGGACCTGGCCGTGGTAGAGGCGGCGCACCTTGCTGGCGTTGCCCTTCATCACGGTATTGCCCAGCGAGACCTGGCCGTCACCGGCCAGCGCCACCTGGTCACCGCGGCGCACGGAAACGATCGTGGTCATGGAGGGGACTCCTTGGGGGAGCGGAGGGCTCCCGATGACTGGCGGCGCCGCGGATAGGGCCGGGGCGCCGTAGATGAACTCAGGAAGGTAGTGCGGGCGGAGGGCGAGGAATTCAACCTTGGTCGTGCCTCCCTCGTCCGGGGGGTCAGTTCTGCAGCTGGATCAGCAGCGGCTCGATGCCCTGGGTGACCATCAGGTCCTGGGCGCGGTTGAGTTCGCGCCGGTCGCTGTAGGGGCCGACCTGGACCCGGTGCCAGGTGTCGCCGCCGCCGGCCTTCACCTTGCTGATCTTGGCGAGCAGGCCGAAGTCGCGCAGCCGGCCCGCCAGCTTGCTGGCATCGCCCGCCTCGCGGAAGGAGGCGGCCTGCAGCATGAAGCGAGAATCGGCGTCCGAGGCGCTCGTCGCGGCGGGCCGTGTCGTCTCTTCGGCCTCCATGTTGGCGGCGATCACCTGGGCGATGGGATCGTCGCTGGTCGCCGCTTCGGGCGTCTCGGGGCGCTCCGGCGGGGTAGCCGTGGAGGCCGGCACCTTGCCGCCCGGGGCGATCACCTCGGATTCCGGCAGCAGGGTGTAGAACTCGAAGGTCGGCATCGGCGGCTCCTCGGGGGTGGCGGCCGGTTCGCCTTCCCGGGAGTCCTGGCGGTCCCCAGGCTTGGTCAGCACCGTGGCCAACGGCGAGTCGCTGCCTTCCTGCCAGGGGGCGATGCCCTGCTGGTGCTGGGCCAGCAGGAAGCCGGCTACCAGGCCGACCAGGCCCCACAGCCAGCCCGGGATGCCGCGGCGTGGGGACGGGGCGGCGCGGCGCCGCGGGCTGCTGGTGGCGCCGCGCTTCTTTGCTGGCTGCTTGCGGGTGGCCATGGCTTACATCTCCTCGGGCGCGCCGACACCCATCAGGTCGAGGCCGTTGCGCAGGACCTGGCGCGTGGCCAGCCCCAGCGCCAGCCGGGCGTTGCGCGGGGCATCCTCGTCGACCATCACCTTCACCGCGTTGTAGCAGGTGTGGAAGTCGGCGGCGAGGTCGAGCAGGTACTGGGCGATCTGCTGGGGCTCGTGGGCGGCGGCGGCGTGCTGGATCACCTCAGGATAGCGGGCCAGGCGGTTGAGTAGCGCCTTCTCCTGGTCGCTGTCGAGCAGGGCTAGCTGCGCCATGGCCAGGGCGTGGTCGAAGGGCCGGTCCTCGGCCTCGGCCTTGCGCAGCATGCTGCACACCCGGGCGTGGGCATACTGCACATAGTAGACCGGGTTGTCGTTGGACTGCGAGCGGGCCAGGTCGATGTCGAAGGTGAGCTGGGAGTCGGCGCGCCGCGCCGCCAGGAAGAAGCGGGTGGCATCGCGGCCCACCTCGTCAATCAGGTCGCGCACCGTGACGTAGCTGCCGGCGCGCTTGGAGAGCTTCACCTCGACCCCGGAGCGGGTGACCATCACCATCTGGTGCAACACATAGTCGGGCCAGCCCTTGGGAATGCCGGCCTCGAGGGCCTGCAGCCCGGCGCGTACCCGGGTCACGGTGGAGTGGTGGTCGGCGCCCTGCTCGTTGATCACAGTCTCGAAGCCGCGTTGCCACTTGTCGAGGTGGTAGGCGACGTCGGGCAGGAAGTAGGTGTAGTGGCCGTCGGACTTGCGCATCACCCGGTCCTTGTCGTCGCCGAAGTCGGTGGTGCGCAGCCACAGGGCGCCGTCCTGTTCAAAGGTATGGCCCTTCTCGATCAGCCGTGCGGCGGTGGCCTCGACCTTGCCCTGCTCGTAGAGCGAGGACTCCAGGAAGTAGACGTCGAACGTCACGCCGAAGGCCTTGAGGTCGAGGTCCTGCTCGCGGCGCAGGTAGGCCACGGCGAACTCGCGGATGGCGTCGCGGTCGTCCGGGTCACCTGCCGCCGTGACGTGACGGTCATCGGCATGCACCGTCTCCCCGGCCAGGTAGGCGTTGGCCACATCGATGATGTAGCCTCCGCGGTAGCCGTCCTCCGGCCAGCCCGGGTCGCCGGGATCGATGCCCTGGACCCGCGCCTGTACCGAGCGCGCCAGGTTGCTGATCTGGGCGCCGGCGTCGTTGTAGTAGAACTCGCGGGTCACCTCATGGCCGGTGGCCTCGAGCAGGCGGCTGATGCAGTCGCCGATCGCCGCCCCGCGGCCATGGCCGACGTGCAGCGGCCCGGTGGGGTTGGCGGAGACGAACTCCACCTGCACCCGGCGACCCTGGCCAGTGAGGCTGCGGCCATAGGCATCCCCGGCCTCGAGCACCTGGCGCACGACCTGGGCGGCGGCGTCGGTGGCGGCGAAGAAGTTGACGAAGCCAGGGCCGGCGATCTCCACTTTCTGCACGGCGTCGCTGGCCGGCAGGGCCGCGACCAGCGCCTCGGCCAGCTCGCGGGGCTTTCGACCGGCCGGCTTGGCGAGCATCAGCGCCAGGTTGGTGGCGTAATCGCCGTGGGCCTTGTCGCGGGTCGGGTCGACCTTGATGCTCGGCGCGAGATCGGCGGGCAGCACGCCCTGCTGCCGGAGGTGGTCCAGGGAGCCCTCGAGCAGCGCGATGATGGTCTCTTTCATGGAAATGTCCGGTGTCCTGTGGCGTGGGCGGTGCGGGGCGACCGCCGGGCGAGTCTGGGGCGCCATTATCGGCAATCGGCGCCGGGCTTTAAAGCCCGGCCGGGCTTCGCCCGGAGCTGTAAGCCATAAGCGTTACGCTATAAGAGAAAGCCCTTGCCATCGGCAGCACCAAAAACAGCCTCAGGGCTTACGGCTTACGGCTTACGGCTTTCAGGCCAGCGTCTGCGGGTCGATATCCAACGACCAGCGTACCCGTCGCGCCTCGGGACGGCCCTCGAGCCAGGCGACCAGCCAGGCACCGGCTTCGTGCAGCTGGCTGCGGCGGTCGGCGGCCAGCATCAGCTGCAGGTGATAGCGGTTCTGGCGCCGTTCCATGGGGGCCGGAACCGGCCCCAGGCAGTCGACCTCGAGGCCTCGCTCGCCGATCCGCTGGCGCAGGGCCTCGGCGGCCAGGCCACCCAAGTCGACCACGGCCGCCTCGCGGGGTGCCTCCAGCCGCAGCAGGGCCAGGAAGCGGAAGGGCGGCAGCCGGGCCGCGCGGCGCTCCTCCAGCAGCTGGCTGGCGAGGGCGTCGTAGCCACGCTCGGCCAGCAGGCGCAGGTGCGGGTCGTCGGTATGCAGGGTCTGCACGAGTACCCGGCCAGGGTGGGCGGCGCGGCCGGCGCGGCCCGCCACCTGCTCGAGCAGCTGGGCGCTGTGTTCCAGCGCCCGGAAGTCGCTGGCATAGAGCCCGGCATCGGCATTGACCACCACCACCAGAGTGACATGGGGCAGGTGGTGGCCCTTGGCCAGCATCTGGGTCCCCACCAGCAGGCAGGGTTCGCCGCGGCGCACCTCGGCCAGCATCTGCTCGAGGGCGTCGCGGCGCCGGGTGCTGTCGCGGTCGATGCGGTGCACCGGCACTTTGGGGAACAGCGACGCCAGGGTCTCCTCGGTGCGCTCGGTGCCGCTGCCCAGGGGGCGCAGGTCGACGCTGTGACACTCGGGGCAGGTGTCGGGGAGGGCACGGCGACGGTCGCAGTGGTGGCAAGCCAGCAGCGGCGGCTGTCGGTGCAGGGTCATGCGGGCATCGCAGTGGTCGCACTCGGCCATCCAGCCGCAGGCGTGGCAGGCCAGGGTGGGGGCGAAGCCTCGACGATTGATGAAGACCAGCACCTGGTGGCCGGCGGCCAGGGTCTCACGCACCGTCTCGATCACCGGCGGGATCAGTCCGCCCTGGCGGCGGCGGCCGCGCAGGTCGACGAGCTCGAGGCGGGCCGGGGCATGGCGGCTGGCCCGGCGGGTCAGGCGCAGGTGGCGGTAGTCGCCGTGCAGCGCCCGCTGCAGGGACTCCAGCGACGGCGTGGCGCTGCCCAGCAGCAGCGGGATGCGGTGGCGGTGGGCACGGGCCACGGCCAGGTCGCGGGCATGGTAGCGCAGGCCGTCCTGCTGCTTGTAGGAGCCGTCGTGCTCCTCGTCGACGATGATCACCCCGGGGCGGGCTAGGGGGGTGAAGATGGCCGAGCGGGTGCCCAGCACGATGGGCGCCCGGCCGCTAGCGGCGGCTTCCCAGGCATCGAGGCGCTCGTGATCGGTGAGCCCCGAGTGCAGGGCCACCACCGGCGCCCGGAAGCGGCGGCGGAAGCGGGCGAGGTTCTGGGGCGTCAGGCCGATCTCGGGGACCAGCACCAAGGCCTGGCGGTGGCGGCCGATGACCGCCTCGATGAGCTGCAGGTAGACCTCGGTCTTGCCGCTGCCGGTGACGCCATGCAGCAGGCAGGGGTGGAAGCCGTCGAGCCGCTCGTGGATGGCGGCCAGCGCCACCGCCTGCTCGCGGTTGAGGGGCAGGGCGGGTTCGGTCAGCCCCGCGTCGCCCCTGACCGCCGGTGAGGCCGCCAGGGGTTCCTCGCGATGCGCCACCAGGCCCTTGTCGGCCAGGGCGCGCAACTGGTCGCGGCTGAACGACTGGGCGAGGATCGCCTGGCTGACCAGCCCATGGGGATGCTGGCGCAGCATGCTCAGCAGCTCGGCCTGGCGGGGGGCCCGGGCCAGACCCGGCGGGGCGTCCTGGCGGCCGGCCACGGTCACGCTCCAGCGCTCGCGGGTGCGGGCCTCGAGCGCCCGGCCCTGGCGCAGCAACGCCGGCATCGCCTGCTGGAGGGTGTCGCCGAGGGCATGCTGGTAGTAGCGGGCGGCGAAGCGGCACAGCCACAGCCAGTCGGCGGGCAGCGGGGCGTCGTCGAGGCAGCCCGCCACCGGCCTGAGGCGTGACAGCGGCAGCTCGCTCTCATCGCGGCACTCCACCACCACGCCGACCACCTCCCGGCGGCCGAAGGGCACCGTTACCCGCAGGCCGGGCTGCCAGCCCCCCGGGGGAGACTCGCCGCAGGGGCGATAGTCGAACAGCCGGCGCAGCGGCGAGGGCACGGCAACGCCCAGTACGCGTGGCACGGGCGGGCAGGGGGAATCGGGCAATTGGCCTCCGGCGTCGGTTCTGCTAGAATGCTCCGCCGCTGCGGACACCCAGAGTGCGTGGGAGGGTGCGTGGCGGCAACCGGTTCGCATCGACAGACAACCCGTATGCGGTGCCTGGCAGAAGATCAGGTGGCGGCATACAGCTTCATGAGGCTCAAGATGAAACAAGGTATCCATCCGGATTACAAGACGGTCACCGCGACCTGTTCCTGCGGCGCCACCTTCGAGGTCGGCACCACCGCCGGTCACGACTTCTCCCTGGACGTCTGCTCCCAGTGCCACCCCTTCTATACCGGCAAGCAGAAGCAGGCGACCACCGGTGGTCGCGTCGAGCGCTTCAACAAGCGCTTCGGTGCTGCCATCAAGCGCTGAGCCGCCTGGCCCATCGCACCATCGAGAAACCCGCCTATCATGGCGGGTTTCTTTATGCCCGGCTGTCGGCGCTCCCGTTGGCCGCCTGCTGGCCGCGGGGATAAGCGAAGCGTCGTGGCTGGAGGGGTTAGCCATAAGTGTCGGCAAATGGTCTCAACGTCTTCAAACGAGCGTACATCAGGGAGATATCTGGCGAGTTGAGCGCGCCGGGCTTTTTGTATACGCTAGCCGGTCTCTAACTGTTTTACCGGATCCTCTCAGCATGACTGACGCGAAGAAGAAGGCGGCGCTGGACTACCACGCGAAACCCATCCCCGGAAAGCTGTCGGTGGAGCTCACCAAGCCCACCGCCACCGCCCGGGACCTCTCCCTGGCCTACAGCCCGGGCGTGGCGGAGCCTGTTCGCGAGATCGCCAGTGACCCGGAGAACGCCTACCTCTATACCGGCAAGGGCAACCTGGTGGCCGTGATCTCCGACGGCAGCGCCATCCTCGGTCTCGGTAACCTGGGGCCGCTGGCCAGCAAGCCGGTGATGGAGGGCAAGGGGGTGCTGTTCAAGCGCTTTGCCGGCATCAATTCGGTGGATATCGAGGTCAACGCCGAGAGCCCGCAGGCCTTCATCGACACCGTGGCGCGTATCGCCGACACCTGGGGTGGCATCAACCTCGAGGACATCAAGGCCCCGGAGTGCTTCGAGATCGAGCAGGCGCTGGTCGAGCAGTGCAGCATCCCGGTGTTCCATGACGACCAGCACGGTACAGCCATCGTCACTGCCGCGGGTATGCTCAATGCCCTGGCGATCGCCGGCAAGTCGCTGGACAGCGCGCGCATCGTCTGCCTGGGGGCCGGCGCCGCGGCCATCGCCTGCATGAAGCTGCTGGTCTCCTGCGGCGCGCATCCCGAGAACATCGTGATGCTCGACCGCAAGGGGGTGATCCACAGCGGTCGCGAGGACCTGAACCAGTACAAGGCGATGTTCGCCGTGGAGACCGACAAGCGCACCCTGGCCGATGCCATCGAGGGCGCCGACGTCTTCGTCGGTCTTTCTGGGCCGGGGCTGATGAGTGCCGTTCACATCCGCAGCATGGCCTCCAATCCGGTGGTCTTCGCCTGCACCAACCCCGACCCGGAGATCCACCCCGACGTGGCCCGGGAGGCGCGCCCGGACGTGATCATGGCCACAGGCCGCTCCGACTACCCCAACCAGGTCAACAACGTGCTGGGCTTTCCCTTCATCTTCCGCGGGGCGCTCGACGTGCGCGCCACCCGCATCAACGAGGAGATGAAGGTCGCCGCTGTCCACGCCCTCAAGGATCTCGCCCGCGAGCCGGTGCCGAAGGAGGTGCTCGAGGCCTACGAGATGGACGAGATGCACTTCGGGCCGGAGTACATCATTCCCACTCCCGTGGATGTCCGTCTGCTCGACCGGATCTCCTCGGCGGTGGCCCAGGCCGCGGTGGACTCCGGGGTGGCACGCAAGCCCTATCCCTCGCATTATCCGCTGAAGACCATAGACGACGTTTACGGTGGTTAAGCTTTAGTGCCTTCAACTGCACACACGACACCGCCGGCCCTGAGGCCGGCGGTGTCGTGTGTGCAGTTGAGGATGTCGGGAAACCGAGGATGTGGTGGCCGGGCGGCGTCCCTGCCGCCCGGTGCGGGGTGCGGGTGTTGATCTAGAAGATGGCCTCGTAGGCGCCGGTGCCCTGGGAACCGCTCTCGCGCTCGACCTCACGCTCGACGCGACGCGGCTGGAAGTCCGGCAGATGGTCGGCCATGAACAGCTCCTCGATGCCGCCGCTCTGCCCCTCGCGCAGCAGGCGGCCGGTGTCGGGGTCGACCCGTTTGGTGACCACCTGCTCCGGCCGATCGGGCCAGCGCTCCGGCTGGCCCTCCAGGGCCTGGCTCATGAAGTCCATCCAGATCGGCAGGGCGGCCTGAGAGCCGTACTCGGCGGTGGGGGTGTTGTCGTCCTTGCCCACCCAGGCGGTGGTCACCAGGTCGCTGTTGAAGCCGGCGAACCAGGCATCGCGCTGGTCGTTGGTGGTGCCCGTCTTGCCGACGATGTCGCTGCGGCCGAGCTCCAGGGCCTTGCGCGCGGTGCCGCGCTCGACCACGTCGCGCAGCATGTCGCGCAGGATGTAGACGGCGGCGGGGTCGGCGACCCGGGGAGCGACCTCGAAGGTCTCGCCGTCGCGCTCGACGGTCTGCTGGCCGTCGCTACAGTCGCGACAGGCGACGCGCGGGCTGGCCTCGTCGATGACGGTGGTATCATCGATGCGGGTCACCCGCTCGATGAACCAGGGCGACACCTTGAAGCCGCCGTTGGCCAGCACCGCATAGGCGTTGGTCATCTCCAGCGGGGTCAGGCTCGCGCTGCCCAGCGCCAGGGAGAGGCCGCGCGGCAGCTGGTCGCCGGCGAAGCCGAAGCCCTGGAGGAACGCGATGGTGCGATCCAGCCCCAGGGCCTGCAGCACGCGGATGGTGACCAGGTTGCGCGAGTGCGCCAGGGCATCCCGCAGCCGGGTCGGGCCGAGGAAGTCGCCGCTGGAGTTCGCCGGTCGCCATAGCTCGTTGCTGCCGTCCTGCACCACCACGGGGGCATCGTTGACCACGCTGGCCGGGTTCATCTCGCCGCTGTTGATCGCCGCGAGGTAGATGAAGGGCTTGAAGATCGAGCCGGACTGGCGGCGGGCCTGGGTGGCGCGGTTGAACTTGCTGGCATCGAAGTCGAAGCCGCCCTGCAGGGCCAGGATGGCACCGGTGTCGGGGGCCATCGCCACCAGCGAGCCCTCGGCGTCGGGGCGCTGGGAGAGACGCCAGCTGCCGTCTTCCCGTTGCAGGATGCGCACCAGGTCGCCGCGGCTGGCGATCTCGCTGGCTGAGCCCGGGGCGGCCCCCCGGCTCCTGGCGCTGCGATAGGGGCGCGCCCACTCCAGGCCGGCCCAGTCGAGGGTGTGCAGCTCGCCACCGCGAACCAGCACCTGCATCTCGCGGCCTTCGTTCTCCACCACGATGGCTGGCTGCAGGGGGCCATAGGCAGAGGTGCGCTCGAGCACCTGCAGCCAGTTGCTGACATCGCCCTCGACGCCCTCGACCTCGGTCTGGCTGCGCTCGGCGGCGCGACGGGCGGTCTGCATGATCTCGGGCGACTCGGCGAGCTCCTCCTCCAGGCCCTCGCGTCCGGTCTGCTCCTGGGCCTCGGCCAGGCTGCGCGGGAGGTCGGTCTGCTCGGGGCCGCGCCAGCCGTGCCGGGTGTCATACGTGATCAGGCCGTTGGCCAGGGCCTGGCCGGCCAGCGGCTGCAGCTCGCTGTCCAGGGTGGTATGGATGCGATACCCGCCGGTGTAGGCTCGGTCGCCGTAACGCTCCACGGCGAACTGGCGAGCCATCTCGGCGACGTAGTCGGCTTCCACCTCGAGCTGGGCCAGGTGGCGCCGCGCGGTCACCGGGGCCTGCACGGCGTCGTCGTAGGCCGCCTGGTCGATGATCCCCAACTCCCGCATGCGGAACAGGATCCAGTTGCGGCGGATCAGCGCGCGCTCGGCGTTGGCCAGCGGGTTAAAGGCGGAAGGCGCCTTGGGCAGGCCAGCGATCATCGCCGTCTCGGCCAGGGTCAGCTCGGCCAGCGTCCGATGGTAGTAGACCTCTGCGGCGGCGGCGATACCGTAGGCGCGATTGCCCAGATAGATCTTGTTGACGTAGAGCTCGAGGATCTCCTCCTTGGAGAGGATCTGCTCCATCTGCAGCGCCAGCAGGATCTCGCGAATCTTGCGGGTGAAGGTCCGGTCCAGGGTGAGCAGGTAGTTGCGCGCCACCTGCATGGTGATGGTTGAACCCCCGGACTGGATGTCGCCACCGCTGGCCACCAGTTCCACGGCGGCACGCGCCAGACCCTTGGGGTCGACGCCGCGGTGCTCGAAATAGGTGGTATCCTCGGCGGCCAGCAGGGCCCCGATGAGTGCCTGGGGGATCTCCTCATACTCCACCGGCGTGCGGCGCTCCTCGCCGAACTCCCCGATCAGCTTGCCGTCGCGGGTGAAGATACGCAGCGGGGTCTGCAGCTCGAAGTCCTGCAGCTGGCGCACATCGGGCAGGCCGGGGGCGAAATAGAGCGCGGCACCCACTACGCCCAGTATCCCGGCGGCAAAGAGCGAGACCAGCAGCCAGAGGAGAGAGACAACCAGGGTTTTGAGTAACTTCATGAAAACGCAGTATCCATGCTGGGAACGGGGGCGGAATGGTGGCGATGAAGAGGCCTTCCCTTGCGGTTGCCATTATAGGAAGCCGAGGAGGTGGTCACCAGCGTTGACATGCGGTGACACCGTCATTCGTGTGAGATCCGGAAATATCATGTAACCTTCGATTACGGATCGGGTATGATGAATTTCATGTGTTCCACTTCGGTTCGGAATGGATAATCATAATGAGCGGCACGCCGCATGGACCAGGCAGGGGCATGACTCAAGATGCGACTGAGAGCATCCGGCAAGGGACTGGTCGGTGTCGACATCACCTCGGCAACCGTCAAGGTCATCGAACTCAAACGCGATAGTAGCCACTACCAGGTTGAAAGCTACGCCGTACGGCCGCTGCGCGAAGGCGCCGTGATCGAGCGGCGCATACGCGACATGTCGGCCGTGGTGGACGCCCTCAAGCGCGCCGTGGACCATGCCCGGCCGGGGTCGCGCAATGCCGCCGTGGCCGTGCCGGCCAGTGCCGCCATCACCAAGACCCTCACCTTGCCCGCCTCCCTCGATGACGACGAGATCGAGGCGCGCATCCAGCTCGAATCTGACAAGCACATCCCGTTTCCGTTCAGTGAGGTCGCCTTCGACTTCCAGCGGCTGGGGCTCAACTCGCGCTACGGCGACCAGCAGGACGTGCTGCTAGTCGCCTGCCGCCAGCAGGATGTCAATCAGCTGACCGAGGCCGTGCTGCAGGCCGGGCTCACCCCGGCGGCCGTGGATGTCGAGATTTTCGCCATGGAGCGCGCCTTCCAGGAGCTTCGCCACCAGCTGCCCGCGACCGAGGTCGAGCAGGAGTGCGTGGCCCTGGTGGATATCGGCGCCACCATGAACGCCTTCCATGTGCTGCGCGAGGGGCGCGTCACTTACAGCCGCGATACCGTGTTCGGTGGTCGCCAGCTTACCGACGAGATCCGCAATCGTTACGGCCTGACCCTCGAGGAGGCGGGTCTGGCCAAGAAGCGCGGCGGCCTGCCCGATGACTATCAGCGCAGCGTGCTCGACCCCTTCCTCGATACTCTGGTTCAACAGGTGGGTCGCTCGCTGCAGCTCTACTATACCGCTGGTCGCAAGCTGGAGGTGCGGCGAATGATCCTGGCCGGTGGCACCTGCGTGCTGCCGGGGCTGGCGGAGCGCCTGGCCGAGGAGAGCGGCATGGAGGTGGTGATCGCCAACCCCTTCCGGCGCATGAAGGTGAACCCCCGCATCGACGTCCCGACCCTGGCCGGCGATGCCCCGGCCATGCTCACGGCCTGCGGCCTGGCGATGAGGGTAGGCAAATGACCATCGAGATTAACCTGCTTCCCTGGCGAGAGGAAGAGCGTGCCCGGCGCAGCAAGCGGTTCTTTATGGCGCTGGCGTTGATGGCGCTTATTGGTCTCGGTGGTGGCTATGGTGCGACCTGGTATCTCGATCAGCGGTTGAGTGCTCAGCAGGAGCGGAACCGGTTCGTCGAGGCCGAAAGCAAGCAACTGGATGCCGCTATCCGCGAGATTAGTGATCTGGAGGAGATTCGACAGACCATGGAGGCACAGGTGCGGGTCTTCACAGAGCTTCAAGCGGGACGAGGCTTGACGGTTCATGTCTTCAATGACCTGGTAACCAGCCTTGTTGACGGCGTGTATTACACGCAGCTTAACCGTCAGGGGGATAGCCTGCGGATGGCGGGTGTGGCTGAGAACAACCGGCAAGTGTCGGATCAGTTGCGAGCGCTGGATGCGGCGCCCTCTCTGAGCGAGCCAGTGCTTTCCGAAGTCGAGACTGCCAACGACGAGATGCGTCGCTTCAACCTTAGCGTGAACCAGCTGATGCCCGATGGAGAAGGCACGGAGGCGCCATGAATCTATCCACGGAGGTTCGTCGACTGCGTGATATGGACTGGGGGGAGCTGGATATCAAGGAATCCGGCGGCTGGCCCTTCCTGCTGCAATTGATCTGCTGCTTGCTGGCCTTGGGTCTGACACTCGCCGGCATGTACTGGTACCTTGCCGCGCCCAAGTTCGAGGAACTGGGTCAGGCCAGGACAGAGGAGGCTCGTCTGATCAGGGATTACCAGAGCAAGGCGGCGCAGGCGGCACATCTGGAAGTCATGCGCGAAGAGATGGCCATTCTGGAGGAGCGCATGAACACGCTCAGAGATATGCTGCCGACGGGCGCCGAAGTGCCTTCCCTGATCGATAACATCAGTGAAGCGGCGATCAGCAATCAACTTTCCATCGAGTTCATTCGTCTGCGCAGCCCCGTCTCTCAGGAATTTTATGTCGAGCAGCCATTCGATATTCGAGTGCGGGGTGGCTACCACCGTATTGCGGAGTTCTTGGCAAATGTCGCCAGCCTCCCGCGCATCGTCACCCAGCACGACTTGACGCTCGAGCCCATGGAAGCTGCCGGTGGCGAACAACTACAGTTATCCATGCTTGCCCGCACTTACAGTTATCGCCAGTCGGGAGAGGAGGAGGCACCGTGACAAGAGCAAGCGGATGCCACGTGCTTCTCGCCCTCGGAATGGGGTTGCTGACGGCCTGTGCAGATCCTGAGCTACGAGCTCTCGAGCAGGAGTTGGAAGAGGTTCGGACGGATCCGGGTGAAGTGCCTCGTGTAGAACTTCCGGAAATTCCGCAGATTGATCGGGTGGCGTATACCAAGAGCGATGATAGGAGCCCCTTCGAACCTCGACGAATGCAGGATCAGCGTGAAGTGCCTCAGACCAGTGAGCTTGCTCCTCCGCCAGATCGACCCCGTGAGCCGCTCGAGGCCTACGACCTCTCCGAGCTGGATCTGGTCGGGACCTTGACGGTAGGCGGAGAGCCATCGGCGCTGGTGCGGGGGCCCGATGGCAAGGTGCATCGGGTCCGGATCGGCAACTACATGGGGCTGGATCATGGACGTATCGTGAGTATCACGGATGCCTCAGTGGTACTGGTAGAAACCGTGCTTGAGCGAAACGCCTGGCAGGAGCGCTCCAGGCAAATTGCCCTCGGTGAGGGCGAATAGAACAGTTCACGCCATGTCGCCGGAATGGAGGTGGCAGAGGTCCGCAGGGGGAAGGGAACAATGCAACCGATGATTCGTGGTCTCGCACTCGTGGCACTGCTGGTAATCGCCACGTCCGCCGCGGCGGCTTCCACCCTCACCGCTCTGGACTTTCGCCAGGGCAGTGACGGAGCGCTGGAAGTGGATCTCGACTTCCGAGGGCCGGTACCCGAGGTTCGCGGCTATCGCCTCGACGACCCGGCCCGGCTGACCATCGACCTGATGGACACCGACAGCGCCCTGGAGCGGCGTCGCGAGGAGCTCGGCATCGGCGGAGTCGAACGGGTTACGGCCCTGGAGGCCGGCTCGCGCACGCGCCTGGTCTTCGAGTTGGAGGGGCCTCTACCCTATGACACTCGTCAGCAGGGCGACCGCCTGCGTCTCTCCATCGGTGGCGGAGCCGGCCAGCCGCCGGCGGCTTCGACCACGACCGCTACGACCACCGCCTCAACGAGGCCGAGCCGGGACACCGCCATGGCGTCCGGCCGACCGAGCATCCAGGACATCGACTTCCGCCGCGGCGGCGACGGGGCCGGGCGGCTGGTCGTGACCTTCAACCGCACGGGGGTGGATGCCCGGGTGCGCGAGAGCGGGCGCAACCGCATCGTCGCCGAGCTACGCGGGGTCGAGATGCCGGCCTCCCTGGACCAGGTCTACGACGTCAGCGACTTCGGCACGCCGCTCAAGCGCGTCACCCCGCGGGTGGGACGCGATGGCGTCACCCTGGATATCGAGGGCGAGGGCGGCTTCGCCATGGTCTCCACCCAGAGCGGCCGCCAGCTGACCATCGAGGCCCAGCCGGTCACCCGGGAGGAGCGTGAGGAGCGCGCCCGCGAGCAGTTCCCCTATACCGGCGAGCGCATCACCCTGAACTTTCAGGACATCGAGGTGCGTTCGGTGCTGGCGATCATCGCCGACTTCACCGGCCTCAACCTGGTGGCCAGCGACAGCGTGACCGGCCGCGTCACCCTCAACCTGCAGGACGTGCCCTGGGACCAGGCCCTGGATCTAGTGCTCAAGAGCCACGGCCTGGCCAGTCGCCGGGAGGGCAACGTCATCGTGGTGGCGCCGGCGTCGGAGCTCGCCCAGCGCGAGCAGATCGAGCTTCAGGCCCGCGAGCAGCTCGAGACCCTGGCCCCGCTGGAGACCGAGTACATCCAGGTCAAGTATGCCAAGGCCGAGGATATGGCCCGCCTGCTGCGTGGCGAGGAGGGCTTTGGCCTGCTCTCGGAGCGGGGCCGGGTCGCCGTGGATGCCCGTACCAATACCCTCTTGATCCAGGATACCGCCCAGAACATCGACACCATCCTGGCAACCTTCGAGACGCTGGATGTGGCCGTACGTCAGGTGCAGATCGAGGCGCGTATCGTTATCGCTCGCGACAGTGCCACACGTGAACTGGGCGTTAACTGGGGAATTTCATCTCCTAGGGGCGATGGCCGCCTCGACCTAGGTGGAGCTTCGTCGGGCAGTCCGACTGCGACCTACGGTGATGACTTCAGCGGCCAGCGTGAGTCCCGAGGCGAGTTCACGGGCCGCTATGACGACCCGAGTGGTGAAGTCTTTCGCCGCGGCGGTCTGGCCGTGAATATGGGCAGCTCCGATGTCGCGAACACGGCCTTCAGCTTCGGCTATCTCTCTGGGGATATCCTGCTCGACCTGGAGTTGCGCGCCCTGGAGAGCGAGGGTAAGAGCCAGACCATCTCACAGCCGCGGGTGATCACGGCCAACCAGCGTACCGCGGTGATCAAGCAAGGCACCGAGATCCCCTATCAAGAAGCGACCTCCAGCGGTGCGACCGATACCGAGTTCAAGGACGCGGTGCTGTCCCTGGAGGTGACGCCGCAGATCACTCCGGATAATCGCATCATCATGGACCTGGTGATCAACAACGATACGGTGGGGCAGCTCTTCAACGGCGTGCCTTCCATCGATACGAACTCCATCGAGACCCAGGTGCTGGTGGATAACGGCGAGACCGTGGTGCTGGGTGGAATTCTCACTACCGAAGAAGTTCGAAGCTTATTCAAGACGCCCTTCTTCGGTGACCTGCCGGTGATCGGCAACCTCTTCCGCTATACCGAGAACACCAATGATAAGGTAGAGTTGCTGGTATTCATCACGCCCCGAATACTGGACGACAACCTGGCCATTCGCTGATGCAGGCACTACCCAACCTGATACTGATCGGCCCCATGGGGGCCGGCAAGAGCACCATCGGCCGCCTGCTGGCGGCCGAACTGTCACGCGCGTTCTACGACAGCGACCACCAGATCCAGGCGCGCTGCGGCGCCGACATCCCGTGGATCTTCGACGTCGAGGGCGAGGCGGGCTTCCGCGATCGTGAGACCCAGATGATCCGCGAGCTGACCCGTCACGACGGTGTGGTCATCGCCACCGGTGGCGGCGCCGTGCTGCGCGAGGAGAACCGCCGGGTGCTGCGCGAGAGTGGCACCGTCATCTATCTGCTCACCACTGTGGAGCAGCAGCTGCGGCGCACCGCCAAGGACCGCAACCGACCGCTGCTGCAGCACGGCGACCGCGAGCAGCTGCTGCGCGACATGTTCGCGCTGCGTGACCCCCTCTACCGCGCCACCGCCGATGTGGTGGTGCGCACCGACCGGCGCGGCCCGCGTGCCGTGGTCAACGAGATCGTGCGGCGCGTCACGCGCCTGGTCGATCCCCTGCAATGCAAGGCCTGACGCCATGAGCGATTCCCGCAAGGCTCCGAGCACCCTCGAGGTGGCGCTGGGCAGCCGCAGCTATCCCATCCACATCGGCCCCGGGCTGCTGGGCGATCCTCGCTGGTTGGCCCCGCACCTGGCCGGGCGCCAGGTCATGGTGGTGACCAACGAGACGGTGGCGCCGCGCTACCTGGCACGCCTCAGGCAGGGGCTCGGCGATGACCTCGACGTGCGCGAGCTGGTGCTGCCCGATGGCGAGGCCACCAAGACACTCGCCAGCGTCGAGCGGATCTGGGATACCCTGCTGGCGGCCGGCTTCAACCGTCGCTGCACCCTCATTGCCCTGGGCGGCGGGGTGATCGGCGACATGGTCGGCTTCGCCGCGGCCTGCTACCAGCGCGGCGTGGCCTTCGTGCAGGTGCCGACCACGCTGCTCGCCCAGGTCGACTCCTCGGTGGGGGGCAAGACGGGGGTGAACCACCCGCGGGGCAAGAACATGATCGGCGCCTTCTGGCAGCCGCGGGCAGTGCTGGTGGATACCGACACCCTGGCGACGCTGCCGGCCCGCGAGCTCTCCGCGGGGCTCGCCGAGGTGATCAAGTACGGCCTGATCCGCGATGCCGACTTCCTGGCCTGGCTGGAAGCGCAGATGGACGCCTTGCGCGGCCTCGACGCCGCCGCTCTGACCCGGGCCATCGAGTGCAGCTGTGCCCTCAAGGCCGAGATCGTCGCCGAGGATGAGACCGAGCAGGGGGTGAGGGCGCTGCTCAACCTCGGTCATACCTTCGGCCATGCCATCGAGGCCCACCAGGGCTACGGCCACTGGCTGCATGGCGAGGCCGTGGGCACCGGCATGCTGATGGCCGCCGAGCTCTCCCGGCGGCTGGGCTGGCTGAGCGATGCGGAGGTGGCGCGCACCCGGGCGATCATCGAGGCCGCTGGCCTGCCCCTGGCGGCCCCGGCGGACATGTCGGTGGACGACTTCCTCGCTATCATGCGTCTCGACAAGAAGAACCTCGACAGCCGCCTGCGCCTGATCCTGCTGCGCACCCTGGGCGAGGCCTGCATCCATGACGCGACCCCAACCGAGACCCTGGCCGCGCTGATCGAGGCGTTCCCACGCCGCTGATGCCGACCAGCGCCTGCCTGCCTGATGACGCCCGCCCTGCGCGGGCGTCGTCGTGTCGGGACAAGCATTTGCATGGCGTATGCCGAATCGGCATGGGGAAATGGGAAGATATTAGCCTAAAGTCTAATACATTCTCCGGCGCGTGGCTGGGCCTTGCAAGCCATTGAGATAACGGGTTTTTTTGGATTATTTTCGGTGCAAGTCGCGGATTTGTCGATGGTTTTTCATGGCGTGCGGGGGCGAAATATTGCGCGGTGGGGGCGGCTCTGGCTATGCTGGTCAGCCTTTTGTCGAGCAGTTGTGCGGCCGCTTCAGGCGCAGCATGAAATAAGAAAAAGCGATAATGATAACATGTGATGACTGCCAAAGAAACTCTTCAACCTGAGGCACGCCCATGAACAGAGGTCTTCATCAGCCTGGCGAGTTCCGCGACAACTGCGGGTTCGGCCTGATCGCCCATATGGAGGGCCAGGCCAGCCACGACCTGCTCAAGACCGCCATCGAGTCCCTGACCTGCATGACCCACCGTGGCGGTATTGCGGCCGACGGCAAGACCGGCGATGGCTGCGGGCTGCTGCTCCAGATGCCCGATGCCTTCATGCGCGACGTCGCCAAGGAATCTCTCGGTGTGGAGTTGGGCGAGCACTTCGCCGTGGGCGTGGTGTTCCTGCCTGACGACGACGCCCGTGAGGCCCGCGGCCGCGAGACCCTGGTCGCCGAGCTCGAGGCGCGTGGCCTGCGGGTGGCCGGCTGGCGCGACGTGCCGGTGGATGCCAGCGTTTGCGGGCCCATGGCACTCGACTGCCTGCCGCGGATCCGCCAGCTGTTCGTCGAGCCGGGCGACGACGAGGTCGGCCACTTCGATGTGGACCTGTTCATGGCCCGCCGCCGCGCCGAGGAGACGCTGCGCGACGACGAGGACTTCTATGTCTGCTCGCTCTCCCGCGAAGTGGTCTCCTACAAGGGGCTGATGATGCCGGTGGACCTGCCGGCCTTCTACCCCGACCTGGGCGACGAGCGCCTGGAGACCGCGATCTGCGTCTTCCACCAGCGCTTCTCCACCAACACCGCCCCGCGCTGGCCGTTGGCCCAGCCGTTCCGCCTGCTGGCCCACAACGGCGAGATCAATACCGTGGAGGCCAACCGCGGCTGGGCCAACTCGCGCAAGGAGAACTTCTTAAGCGACAGGCTGCCCGAGATCGTCGGGCTCGACGAGATCGTCAATACCACCGGGTCGGACTCCTCGAGCATGGACAACATGCTCGAGGTGCTGCTCACCGGCGGCATGGAGCTGCATCGCGCGGTGCGCATGATGGTGCCGCCGGCCTGGCAGAACGTGGAGCTGATGGACGGTGACCTGCGCGCCTTCTACGAATACAACTCCATGCACATGGAGCCCTGGGATGGCCCCGCCGGGGTGGTGATGACCGATGGTCGCCAGGCCGTCTGCATGCTCGACCGCAACGGGCTGCGCCCGGCCCGCTGGGTGATCACCAAGAATGGCTACATCACCCTGGCCTCGGAGGTCGGCACCTACGGCTACAAGCCCGAGGACGTGGTGGCCAAGGGGCGTGTCGGCCCGGGTCAGATACTGGCCGTGGACACCGAGACCGGCGAGGTGCTGCATACCTCGGACATCGACGAGCGCCTCAAGTCCGCCTATCCCTACAAGCGCTGGCTGAAGCAGGAGGCCCAGTACCTGGAATCGGCGCTGACCGAGCTCGCCAGCTTCCAGAACATGGACCCCGAGGCCCTGCTCACCCAGCAGAAGATGTTCCAGGTCAGCTTCGAGGAGCGCGACCAGGTGCTGCGCCCGCTGGCCGAGAGCGGCCAGGAGGCCGTGGGCTCCATGGGCGACGACACCCCCATGGCGGTGCTCTCCGGCAAGCAGCGGATGCTCACCGACTACTTCCGCCAGAAGTTCGCCCAGGTCACCAACCCGGCCATCGACCCGCTGCGCGAGGCGATCGTGATGTCGCTGGAGACCTGCGTCGGCGCCGAGCTCAACGTCTTCAAGGCGACCCCGGAGCACGCCCACCGCATCATCCTGACCACGCCGATCCTCTCGCCGCGCAAGTTCGCCGCCCTGGTCAACCAGGAGGACCCGGCCTTCACCAGCCACACCCTGTCGCTGGGCTATGACCCCCAGGAGATCGGCCTCAAGGGGGCGATCCATGAGCTCTGCCGCCAGGCCGAGGAGGCGGTCAACGACGGCAAGGTGATCCTGGTGCTCAGCGACGGCGAGCTGGACAAGGGGCGGGTGCCCATCCATGCGGCGCTGGCCGTGGGTGCGGTGCACCACCACCTGGGCCGCCTGGCCCTGCGCCCGCGCTGCAACATCGTGGTGGAGACCGGTTATGCCCGCGATGCCCACCAGATGGCGGTGGTGTTCGGGGTGGGGGCCACCGCGGTCTTCCCCTGGCTGGCCTACCAGGTCATGGCCGACATGCACCATACCGGCGAGCTGGTCGGCAACCCCGCCGATGCCCGGGAGAACTACCGCAAGGGCCTGCAGAAGGGGCTGTTCAAGATACTGTCCAAGATGGGCATCTCGACGCTCGCCTCCTACCGGGGCTCCCAGCTGTTCGAGGCGGTGGGCCTCGCCTCGGAGGTGGTCGAGCTGTGCTTCACCGGCATGGCCTCGCGCATCGAGGGCACCGGCTTCAGCGAGCTGCAGCTGCAGCAGGAGCTGCTGGGACGCGAGGCCTGGACGCCGCGCAAGGGCGTCCCCCAGGGCGGCCTGATGAAGTACGTCCATGGCCACGAATACCACGCCTACAATCCCGATGTGGTCATGTCGCTGCAGGAGGCGGTCCAGGAGGGCGACTACGCCAAGTGGAAGACGTTTGCCCGGCTGGTCAACGAGCGCTCGCCGGCCACCCTGCGTGACCTGCTCGGGCTCAGGCCTGCCACCGAGCCGCTACCGATGGAGGAGGTCGAGGCGGTTGAGGACCTGCTGCCGCGCTTCGACAGCGCCGGGATGAGTCTCGGCGCCCTCTCACCCGAGGCCCATGAGGCCCTGGCCCAGGCCATGAACGAGGCCGGCGGGCGCTCCAACTCCGGCGAGGGGGGCGAGGACCCGGCCCGCTACGGCACCATCCGCTCCTCCAAGATCAAGCAGATCGCCTCCGGGCGCTTCGGCGTCACGCCGGCCTACCTGGTCAATGCCGAGGTGCTGCAGATCAAGGTGGCCCAGGGCGCCAAGCCCGGCGAGGGCGGCCAGCTGCCCGGCGGCAAGGTCAACGAGCTGATCGCCCGGCTGCGCTACTCGGTGCCCGGCGTGACCCTGATCTCGCCGCCGCCGCACCACGACATCTACTCCATCGAGGACCTGGCGCAGCTGATCTTCGACTTGAAGCAGGTCAACCCCGATGCCCAGGTCTCAGTGAAGCTGGTCTCCGAGCCCGGCATCGGCACCATCGCTACCGGCGTGGCCAAGGCCTACGCCGACCTGATCACCGTCTCCGGCTACGACGGCGGTACCGCGGCGAGCCCGCTGACCTCGATTAAGCACGCCGGCAGCCCCTGGGAGCTGGGCCTGCCCGAGGTGCACCAGGCGCTGCGCATCAACGGCCTGCGCGACAAGATCCGCCTGCAGACCGACGGCGGCCTGAAGACCGGCCTCGACGTGGTCAAGGCGGCGATCCTCGGCGCCGAGAGCTTCGGCTTTGGCACCGCGCCCATGGTGGCGCTGGGCTGCAAGTACCTGCGCATCTGCCACCTCAACAACTGCGCCACCGGCGTGGCCACCCAGATGCAGTACCTGCGCGACGAGCACTTCCGCGGCACCGTGGACATGGTCAAGCACTACTTCCGCTTCATTGCCGAGGAGGTGCGCGAGCTGATGGCCCTGCTGGGTGTGCGCAAGCTCACCGACCTGATCGGTCGCACCGACCTGCTGGAGGTGCTGGAGGGCGTCACCGCCTCCCAGCGCAAGCTCGACCTGTCGGGGCTGCTGGGCAACGACTTCGTGCCGCAAGACGCGCCGCAGTTCTGTGCGGTCAGCCGCAACGTCCCCCATGACCCGGGGGCCAAGAACCAGGAGGTGCTCGAGGCCCTGAAGGACGCCATCGAGGCGAAGTCCGGCGGCGAGTTCGCCTTCACCATCACCAACTGCGACCGCAGCGTCGGGGCGCTGACCTCCGGGGCCATCGCCAAGCGCTATGGCGAGGCGGGGCTCGAGGATGCGCCGGTCACCGCGCGCTTCACCGGCGTGGCCGGCCAGAGCTTCGGCGTCTGGAATGCCCGCGGCCTAAATCTCTACCTGGAGGGCGATGCCAACGACTATGTCGGCAAGGGCATGAACGGCGGCAAGGTGGTGATCGTGCCGCCGGCCGGCAGTGCCTTCGAGAGCCACCGCACCGCCATCATCGGCAATACCTGCCTGTACGGCGCCACCGGCGGCAAGCTGTTCGCCGCGGGTACCGCCGGCGAGCGCTTCGGGGTGCGCAACTCCGGCGCCCATGCGGTGATCGAGGGCGCCGGCGACCACTGCGGCGAGTACATGACCGGCGGCCTGGTCTGCGTGCTCGGCGAGGTGGGCGTCAACTTCGGCGCGGGCATGACCGGCGGCTTCGCCTACGTGCTCGACGAGGACCGCACCTTCGTCGACAAGTACAACCATGAACTGGTGGAGATCCACCGGGTGAACACCGAGGTCATGGAGGCCTATCGGCGTTATCTGCGGGAGATCATCGAGGAGTACGTGGCCGAGACCGGCTCCGCGCGCGGCCGCGCGATTCTCGAGGACTTCAGCGACTTCGTCCGTCACTTCTGGCTGGTGAAGCCCAAGGCCGCGAGCCTGGGCAGCCTGCTGGCCCAATCCCGGCGTCAGCCGGAATAAGAGTCGGCGTCAGCCGGAGTAGGTGAATCGGCGTCGGCCGGAATCAGCCGCCGCCGAGACGACGAGATCGCCCCGCAGACATCAGGAGCAGAGACCATGGCTAACCGCTTGAGCAACGATTTCCAGTTCATCGACGTGGGTCGCCAGGACCCGCAGAAGAAGGAGGCGCGCACCCGGGCCAGGGAGTTCGCCGAGATCTACGAGCCCTACAAGCCCCAGGAGGCGGCCGGGCAGGCGCACCGCTGCCTGCACTGCGGCAACCCCTACTGCGAGTGGAAGTGCCCGGTCCACAACTACATTCCCAACTGGCTGCAGCTGGTCAGCGAGGGCAACATCCTCGAGGCGGTGGAACTGTGCCACCGCACCAACTCGCTGCCCGAGGTGTGCGGGCGGGTCTGCCCCCAGGACCGCCTCTGCGAGGGGGCCTGTACCCTCAACGACGGCTTCGGCGCGGTGACCATCGGCTCGGTGGAGAAGTACATCACCGACACCGCCTTCGCCATGGGCTGGCGCCCGGATCTTTCCCGCGTCACCCAGACCGGCCGCAAGGTGGCGGTGATCGGTGCCGGCCCCGCGGGGCTGGGCTGCGCCGACATCCTGGTGCGCAACGGCGTCAAGCCGGTGGTGTTCGACAAGTATCCGGAGATCGGCGGGTTGCTGACCTTCGGCATCCCCGAGTTCAAGCTCGACAAGACGGTGATGGAGCGCCGTCGGGCCGTCTTCGAGGAGATGGGCATGGAGTTCCGCCTCGGCGTCGAGGT
The DNA here is from genome assembly GCF_029889825.1 of Halomonas sp. 11-S5. Taxonomy (NCBI): domain Bacteria; kingdom Pseudomonadati; phylum Pseudomonadota; class Gammaproteobacteria; order Oceanospirillales; family Halomonadaceae; genus Halomonas; species Halomonas sp. 11-S5. The sequence continues at coordinate 241,707 of NZ_JARANW010000002.1, read as the reverse complement.
GGGCAAGGACGTCGAGTTCGATCGCCTGCTCGAGGAGTACGATGCCGTCTTCCTGGGCATGGGCACCTACAAGTACATGGAGGGCGGATTCCCCGGCGAGGACCTGCCCGGTGTGTACAAGGCCCTCGACTACCTGATCGCCAACGTCAATCACTGCCTGGGTTTCGAGAGGGACCCGCGGGAGTTCACTTCGCTGAAGGGCCAGCGGGTGGTGGTGCTGGGCGGCGGCGATACCGCCATGGACTGCAACCGCACGGCCATCCGCCAGGGCGCCACCAGCGTGACCTGCGCCTACCGCCGTGACGAGCAGAACATGCCCGGCTCCAAGCGCGAGGTGGCCAACGCCCGCGAGGAGGGGGTGGAGTTCCTGTTCAACCGCCAACCGGTGGCGGTGGTCGGCGAGGGCAAGGTCGAGGGCGTGAAGGTGGTGCGCACCCGCCTGGGCGAGCCCGACGAGAACGGCCGGCAGCGCCCGGAAGTGGTGCCCGGTTCCGAGGAGATCATCTCCGCCGATGCGGTGGTCGTGGCCTTCGGCTTTCAGCCGAGCCCGGCGCCCTGGTTCGAGGCCGTGGGCATCGAGATCGACGAGCGCGGCCGGGTCAAGGCACCGGAGGAGGGGGGCGCCCATGCCTTCCAGACCACCAACGAGAAGATCTTCGCCGGCGGCGACATGGTGCGCGGCTCCGACCTGGTGGTCACCGCCATCTACGAAGGCCGCCAGGCCGGCGAGGGCATCCTGGACTACCTGGGGGTCTGAGCTACGGGCTTCGGGCAATGCGCAGTGAGCCGTTCGGAATTATCATGCTGCTCGAAGCTCGAAGCTCGAAGCTCGAAGCTCGAAGCTCGAAGCTCGAAGCTCGAAGCTCGAAGCTCGAAGCTCGAAGCTCGAAGCTCGATGGCTCCACCAAGAGTGAGCGGCGCCGGGGACAGGTCGTAGAGGGGGTCCTATGCCATGGATGGCATCGGTAGCGTACAGGGAGGTATTCACAGCGCCCCCTCGAAGGCCTGTCGCCGGGTAAGCCGCGAGTTTGGCTCCGTCTTGAATATGGATAAGCGTCGAGCCAGGCCGCCGGCGCTGAAATTGAGCCATTGGTCGTATTCTGCTAGTCTGTCGTCCCATCCTGGCGCGGCTTCCTGCCGTGCCTACCGATCACGTTTCGACAGGTTCTCCATGACACGATATATCTTCGTGACCGGCGGCGTTGTGTCTTCACTCGGCAAGGGCATCGCATCGGCCTCGCTGGCGGCGATTCTCGAGGCGCGCGGCCTCAGGGTCACCATGCTCAAGCTCGATCCCTACATCAACGTGGATCCGGGCACCATGAGTCCCTTCCAACACGGCGAGGTGTTCGTCACCGAGGATGGCGCCGAGACCGACCTGGACCTGGGCCACTACGAGCGCTTCATCCGCACGAAGATGACCCAGGCCAACAACTTCACCACCGGGCGCGTCTACGAGAACGTGCTGCGCAAGGAGCGCCGCGGCGACTACCTGGGTGGCACCGTGCAGGTGATCCCGCACATCACCGACGAGATCAAGCGCCGTGTCTATGCCGGTGGCGAGGGCTTCGACGTGGCCCTGGTCGAGATCGGCGGCACCGTGGGTGACATCGAGTCGCTGCCCTTCCTGGAATCGATCCGCCAGATCAGAAGCGAGCTGGGGGCCAGCCGGGCGATCTTCATGCACCTGACGTTAGTGCCTTATATCAAGACGGCGGGGGAGACCAAGACCAAGCCGACCCAGCACAGCGTCAAGGAGCTTCGCTCCATCGGCATCCAGCCGGACATCCTGATCTGCCGCAGCGAGGTGGAGCTCGAGGAGACAGAGCGACGCAAGATTGCGCTGTTCACTAACGTGGAAGAGCGTGCCGTCATCCCGCTGCAGGACGCCGACACCATCTATCGTATCCCGCTGATGCTCCACGAGCAGGGCCTCGACGATATCGTCTGCGACAAGCTGCGACTCGAAGCCGCCGAGGCCGACCTCGGCGAGTGGGTGCACGTGCTCGATGCCAAGCTCAACCCGCTGAAGTCGATCAACATCGCCATGGTCGGCAAGTACATGGAACTGCTCGATGCCTACAAGTCGCTCAACGAGGCACTGATCCACGCCGGCATCCAGACCCGGGTGAAGGTCAACGTCGACTATGTCGACTCCGAGGACATCGAGCACCACGGCACCGAGCGCCTGGCCGGCAAGGATGCCATCCTGGTGCCCGGCGGCTTCGGCGAGCGCGGCGTGGAAGGCAAGATCGCCACCGCCCGCTTTGCCCGCGAGAGCGGCATTCCCTATCTCGGCATCTGCCTCGGCATGCAGGTGGCGGTGATCGAATTTGCCCGCAACGTGGCCGGCTGGGAGGATGCCAATTCCACCGAGTTCACCCACGACACCCAGCATCCGGTGGTCGGCCTGATCACCGAGTGGCTGAGTCCCGAGGGCAAGGTCGAGTTGCGCGACGCGGCCTCCGACCTCGGCGGTACCATGCGCCTGGGCGGCCAGGTCTGCCAGCTCAAGGCCGGCAGCAGGGCGCGCGAGGCCTACGCAAGCGACGAGATCGTCGAGCGCCACCGCCACCGCTTCGAGGTGAACAACCAGTTCATCGACGACCTGGAGAAGGCCGGCCTGGTGGTCTCCGGCAAGAGCGTCGACGACTCCCTGGTGGAGATGGTCGAGCTGCCGGATCACCCCTGGTACGTCGCCTGCCAGTTCCACCCGGAGTTCACCTCCACGCCGCGTGACGGCCATCCGCTGTTCACCGGCTTCGTCAATGCGGCGCTGGAGCATAAGGCGGCACGCATCCGCGCCCAGTCCTCCCACCAGGAGTGAGGCCCATGTCCGTGATGAGCGAGTCTGCCCCCGAACGCCAGATCCCAGAGCGTCATATATCAGTCGCCGGCCTGACGGCCGGCAATTCGTTGCCGCTGATGCTGCTGGGCGGCATGAACGTGCTGGAATCCCGCGAGCTGGCCCTCGAGGTCGCCGAGACCTATGCGTCGGTGACCCGCCGCCTCGGCATGCCCTACGTCTTCAAGGCGAGTTTCGACAAGGCCAACCGCAGCTCCATCCACTCCTTCCGCGGCCCCGGCCTGGAGAAGGGGCTCGCGATCCTGTCCGAGGTGAAGGCTCGCTTCGGGGTGCCGATCATCACCGACGTCCACGAGCCCTGGCAGGCCAAGCCTGTGGCCGAGGTCGCCGACATCATCCAGCTGCCGGCCTTCCTGGCGCGCCAGACCGACCTGGTAGTGGCCATCGCCGAGACCGGGGCGGTGATCAACATCAAGAAGCCGCAGTTCCTGGCGCCCCACGAGGTACGCCACATCATTCGCAAGTGCGAAGAGGCCGGCAACGACAGGTTGTTGCTTTGCGAGCGCGGATCCAGCTTCGGCTATAACAATCTGGTCGTCGACATGCTTGGCTTCGGTGACATGAAGCAGACCGGCTATCCTGTCTTCTTCGATGTCACGCACTCCCTGCAGCGCCCGGGTGGCCGGGCCGACAGCGCCGGTGGGCGTCGGCAGCAGGTGGTCGAGCTGGCCCGTGCCGGGGTGGCGGTCGGCCTGGCCGGCCTCTTCCTGGAGGCCCACCCCGATCCCGACAACGCCAAGTGCGACGGCCCCTGTGCCTTGCCGCTGGATCGCCTCGAGCCCTTCCTGGCTCAGCTGAAGGCCGTCGATGACCTCGTGAAGGGCTTTACCCCGCTCGAGATTTCCTGATTCCCCCCACGCTGACACGACAAGGACCCACAAGATGACCAAGATCGTCGAACTCCGCGCCCTCGAGGTGCTCGATTCACGCGGCAATCCCACCGTGCAGGCCGAAGTGCGCCTGGAAAGCGGCGCCACCGGCGTAGCCTGTGCGCCCAGCGGGGCCTCTACCGGCTCCCGCGAGGCGCTGGAGCTGCGTGATGGCGACAAGAGTCGCTACCTGGGCAAGGGCGTGCTGAAGGCCGTGGAGGCCGTCAACACGACCATCCGTGCGCGCCTGGTGGGCATGGATGCCCGTGACCAGCGCGGGCTGGATGATGCCATGCTGGTGCTGGACGGCACCGACAACAAGGCATCGCTGGGTGCCAACGCCATCCTGGCGGTGTCGCTGGCGGCGGCCAAGGCGGCGGCCAATGCCAAGGGCATGCCGCTCTACGCGCATATTGCCGAGCTCTACGGCCAGCCCGGGCAGTACCTGATGCCGGTGCCGATGATGAACATCATCAACGGCGGCGAGCATGCCGACAACAACGTCGACATCCAGGAGTTCATGATCCAGCCGGTGGGGGCGTCGACCTTCCGCGAGGCCCTGCGCATGGGCGCCGAGATCTTCCATGCCCTGAAGAAGGTGCTCAGCGCCCGAGGACTTGCCACCTCGGTGGGCGATGAGGGCGGCTTCGCGCCGAACCTCGACTCCAATGCCGAGGCTCTGGCGGTGATCCAGCAGGCCGTGGCCGACGCCGGCTACCGCCTGGGCGACGACGTGACCCTGGCGCTGGACTGCGCCTCCTCCGAGTTCTATCGGGACGGCCAGTACGACCTCGCCGGTGAAGGCAAGACCTTCGACGCCGCCGGCTTCGTCGACTACCTGGCCGAGCTGTGCGAGCAGTTCCCGATCGTCTCCATCGAGGACGGCATGGACGAGTCCGACTGGGACGGCTGGAAGGTGCTGACCGACCGGCTGGGCGACAAGATCCAGCTGGTGGGCGACGACCTCTTCGTCACCAACACCAAGATTCTCAAGCGTGGCATCGACGAGCAGATCGGCAACTCCATCCTGATCAAGTTCAACCAGATCGGCTCGCTCTCCGAGACCCTGGAGGCGATCCGCATGGCCCAGGATGCCGGCTTCACCGCGGTGATTTCCCATCGCTCCGGCGAGACCGAGGACACCACCATCGCCGATCTGGCCGTGGGCACCTGCGCCGGCCAGATCAAGACCGGCTCGCTGAGCCGCTCGGACCGCGTGGCCAAGTACAACCGCCTGCTGGTGATCGAACAGGAGCTGGACGGCCAGGTGGACTATCCGGGGCGCGCCGCGATCAAGGGGCAGTAAGCGAACAGTGTTGCCTTTTGCGTGATCTCTTGTAGGAGATCGCCTACAGGGTGACGAAGAGATTCGCTATTCTGGCGTCGGACAGGGTCGACCCTTCATGGGGTCGACCCTTTCATTTTGTTGATTTTCATGGGTTTTCATTTTCGCCGTGGTACGGGGCAGGCAGGCGTGCCCCTCCCCCCGGCGCGTCACGGGCGGGGTTGTGCGGCAATGCGGCTATGCCACACTGCATTCGGGATGTGGGAGAGCGGGGATGCTCTTCCGGCAGGATGCAACGGGATGCGTCAAGTGATGCGCACGGTGCGGCAGGAGGCCGCTCCCGGGCAGGGAAGGCATCACGGGAGTCGGGCGGAGGGAGCCGCTCGAGGATCGGCTGGGAGCGGGCGGCCTGCGGGCCGCCTTTTTGCCGCCTTTTTGCCGAGTGTTCTCCTTCTTCGCTCAGGGCAGAAACGACGACGCCGGATGTCTCATGACATCCGGCGTCGTCGTGTCCGTCCGTGTCGGCGGTTCAGCGCTCGAGCAGCTCCAGCTTGCCCGGCTTGCCGTCCCACTCCTCGGCATCCTCCGGGGGATCCTTCTTCTCGCTGATATTGGGCCATACCTCGGCCAGCTCGGCGTTGATCTCGAGAAACTGCTCCTGCCCCTCGGGTATCTCATCCTCCGCGAAGATCGCTTCGGCGGGGCACTCCGGCTCGCACAGGGCGCAGTCGATGCACTCGTCGGGGTGGATCACCAGGAAGTTGGGGCCTTCGTAGAAGCAGTCCACCGGGCAGACCTCGACACAGTCGGTGTACTTGCACTTGATGCAGTTCTCGGTGACGACGAATGTCATGCCAGTCTCCCATTCTCTGGCCGTGGCAGAGCGCGGCCGGTAGTCAATGATGCTAAGTAAGTTATAAGAGAAAAAGTTCTTATAATTTCCAGGATTTTATCGAGCCATTCTAGTCGCGGCGAGGGTGACCTCGCAAGCCGAGCTCGGCGCCATTGTCGACCATTCACAGGGCCTCCTTCCACCGGTAGAGCAGGTCCAGGGCCTGGCGGGGCGACAGCGCGTCGGGATTCAGGCCGCCCAGCTGCTCGACCAGCGGGTGGGGCGTGCTGGCGAAGAGGTCGGCCTGTCGGGGCGCGGCCGAGCGCTCTCCCTCGCCGGCCGGCAGCCGGTTGCCCTGGTCGACCTCCTGCTGCTCCAGGGTGGCGAGCTTCTCCCTGGCGCGGGCGATCACGCCCTGGGGGACGCCGGCCAGCTGGGCCACCTGCAGTCCGTAGCTCTGGTTGGCCGGGCCGTCCTCCACCCGGTGCATGAAGACGATCCCGTCGCGATGCTCCGTCGCCGTCAGGTGCACGTTGGCGACCCCTTCTGCCTGCTCGGCCAGTGCCGTCATCTCGAAGTAGTGAGTGGCGAACAGCGTGAAGGCGCGGGTGCGGGTCAGGTGTTCGGCGCTGGCCCAGGCCAGCGACAGGCCATCGAAGGTGCTGGTGCCGCGGCCGATCTCGTCCATCAGCACCAGGCTGTGGTCGGTGGCGTTGTGCAGGATGCTGGCGGTCTCGGTCATCTCCACCATGAAGGTGGAGCGCCCGCCGGCCAGGTCGTCCGAGGAACCGATGCGGGTGAAGATGCGGTCCACCGGCCCGATGGTGGCGGCATCCGCCGGCACGAAGCTGCCGGTGTGGGCGAGCAGGGTGATCAGCGCGGCCTGGCGCATGTAGGTGGACTTGCCGCCCATGTTAGGGCCAGTGATGACCAGCATGCGGCGCACGTCGTCCAGCACCAGGTCGTTGGGCACGAAGGGTGTCCCGGTGACCCGTTCGACCACCGGGTGGCGGCCGCCGCGGATGTCGATGCCCGGCGCCTCGGGTAGCGCCGGGCGCACGAAGTCCAGGGCCTGGGCGCGCTCGGCGAAGGCGCACAGCACGTCCAGTGCCGCCAGTGCCCGCCCGGTGCCCTGCAGCGCGGCGAGCTCGGCGTTCAGGGTGTCGAGCAGGCCATCATAGAGCAGCTTCTCCCGGGCCAGGGCGCGGGATTTCGCCGAGAGGGCCTTGTCCTCGAACTCCTTGAGTTCGGGGATGATGAAGCGCTCGGCGTTCTTCAGGGTCTGGCGGCGCACATAGTCGACGGGGGCATCCCGGGCCTGGGCGCGGGGGATCTCGATGTAGTAGCCGTGGACCCGGTTGTAGCCCACCTTGAGGCCGGGCAGCCCGGTGCGCTCGCGCTCCCGGGTCTCCAGGCGGATCAGGTAGTCGCCGGCATGCTCGGCGAGTCCGCGGTGCTCGTCGAGCTCGGCGTCAAAGCCCTCGGCGATCACCCCGCCGTCGCGGATCACCACCGGTGGGTTCTCCACCAGGGCGCGGGTCAGGGTGTCGGCCAGCGCCGGGAAGGGGTGGATATGGTGGCGGAGCTCGTCCAGCGTGCTGCCCTCGCCGTAGGCCTCGAGGGCGGCCTGGAGGTCGGGCAGGGCAACCAGGGCGTCGCGCAGGCGGGCCAGGTCCCGGGGTCGTGCGCTGTAGAGGGCCACCCGGGCCAGGATCCGTTCCACGTCGCCGATCGCCTTGAGTGACTCACGCAGGGTGGCGAAGCCCTCGTCGTCGAGCAGCAGCGCCACCGCCGCCTGGCGGCCGCCGACCTGCGCGCGGTCGCGCAGCGGGCGGTTGAGCCAGCGCTTGAGCAACCGCGAGCCCATGGCCGTGGCGGTGGTGTCGAGCACACTGGCCAGGGTGTTGTCGGCGCTGCCGCCGAGGTTCGCGTCGATCTCCAGGTTGCGACGGCTGGCGGCATCGATCACCACGGCGTCGTCGCGGCTCTCCACGCCGATGGCGGTGACATGGGGCAGGGCGGTGCGCTGGGTATCCCGGGCATAGTCGACCAGCACCCCGGCAGCGGTGATGGCGGCCTCCAGGTGGGCGCAGCCGAAGCCGCGCAGGTCCTGGACCTGGAACTGCTCGCACAGGGTGCGCGTCGCACTCTCGAGGTCGAACAGCCAGTCGCTCTGGCGACGCAGGCCGCGACGCCCCTCCAGCGCGGCCGGCAGAGCCAGGCTCTCGGCGACCAGCAGCTCGGCGGGGTCGAGACGCTGCAGTTCAGCGAGCATCTCGCTCTCGCCCTCGACCTCCAGCACGTTGAAGCGTCCGCTGGAGAGTTCCAGCCAGGCCAGCCCCCAACGCTCGCCGAGCGGGGCCACGGCGACCAGCAGGTTGTCGCGGCGGGCATCGAGCAGCGCCTCGTCGTAGAGGGTGCCCGGGGTGACGATACGCACCACGCGGCGCTCCACCGGGCCCTTGCTGGTGGCCGGGTCGCCGATCTGCTCGCAGATCGCCACCGACTCGCCGGCGGCCACCAGGCGGGCCAGGTACCCCTCGGCGCTGTGGTAGGGCACGCCGGCCATGGGAATCGGCTGGCCCGCGGACTGGCCACGCTGGGTCAGGGTGATGTCGAGCAGGGCGGCGGCGCGCCGGGCATCGTCGAAGAACAGCTCGTAGAAGTCGCCCATGCGGTAGAAGAGCAGCACGTCGGGGTGCTCGCGCTTGATCTTCAGGTACTGGCTCATCATGGGGGTATGCTGGGCACTGGCCTGTGACATCGGGTTCCTGCTCTGACGGATGACGGATGGCTGGCGTCGAATGCGCCATGCATGTCGCTGACAAAGCCGTTATTGTACGGAAAAGTCATCGCTCACGCGCGGCCGGCGTCGCCTCGGCCGCGGCGAATACCCAGGAGTCCTGCCATGCCTCCCAATGCGTCCCGCCTGGCCGATCTCGATCTCGTGGCCCTCGCCGAGCGGCTCGGTGAGCGCTGTCGGGCACGCGGCGTGACCGTCACCGCGGCGGAGTCGTGCACCGGGGGCGGGGTGGCCAGCGCCATCACCGCCGTGGCCGGCAGCTCCGACTGGTTCGAGACCGGCTACGTGACCTATGCCAACGGTGCCAAGACCCGGCTGCTGGGCGTGCCGCAAGCGCTGCTGGCCGAGCAGGGGGCGGTGAGCCGCGTCGTCGTCGAGGCGATGGTGGCCGGCGCCTGCCGCGACAGCGGCGCCGGGCTCGGCGTGGCGGTCAGCGGGGTGGCCGGCCCCGGCGGGGGCAGCCCCGACAAGCCGGTGGGCACCGTCTGGCTGGCCTGGGGCGATGCCGAACGGGCCGAGTCGGAGTGCCGCCATTTCGGTGGCGACCGTGCGGCCGTGCGCGAGCAGGCGGTGCGCGAGGCGCTGGTCGGCCTGGTGCGGCGGCTGGAGCCGCACTGACGCCGAGCAGGCCGCGCTGGCGTGACCGCAACGCTGGTCGCGCCGGGATTTTTTCGCCATACTACTGTGCAGTCATACAGTAGTTATCGGCCATCGTCACCTTCATTCGCTATCTCTCAGGAGTTCCTTACATGGCTCAGGACGAAAACCGCAGCAAGGCGCTGGATGCCGCCCTTTCCCAGATCGACCGCCAGTTCGGCAAGGGCACCGTGATGCGCCTGGGCGACGCCCCGCGCGTGGTGATGCCCTCGGTCTCCACCGGCTCGCTGGGCCTGGACATCGCCCTGGGCATCGGCGGCCTGCCGCTGGGCCGGGTGGTCGAGATCTTCGGCCCCGAATCTTCGGGCAAGACCACCCTGACCCTGTCGGTGATCGCCCAGGCCCAGAAGCAGGGCAAGACCTGCGCCTTCATCGATGCCGAGCATGCCCTGGATCCGAGCTATGCCGAGAAGCTCGGCGTCAACCTCGACGACCTGCTGGTCTCCCAGCCCGACAACGGCGAGCAGGCCCTGGAGATCTGCGACATGCTGGTGCGCTCGGGCGGCGTCGACGTGATCATCATCGACTCGGTGGCGGCGCTGACGCCGCGGGCCGAGATCGAGGGCGAGATGGGCGACTCCCACGTGGGCCTGCAGGCACGCCTGATGTCCCAGGCCCTGCGCAAGATCGCTGGTAACATCAAGAACGCCAATTGCATGGTGGTCTTCATCAACCAGATCCGCATGAAGATCGGCGTGATGTTCGGCAGCCCCGAGACCACCACCGGCGGCAATGCGCTCAAGTTCTACGCCAGCGTGCGCCTGGACATCCGCCGCACCGGCTCCGTCAAGCAAGGTGACGAGGTCACCGGCAACGAGACACGGGTCAAGGTGGTCAAGAACAAGGTCGCGCCACCGTTTCGCCAGGCGGAGTTCCAGATCCTCTACGGCAAGGGGATCTACCATGCCGGGGAGGTGGTCGATTTGGGCGTACAGTGCAAGCTGGTCGACAAGGCAGGTGCCTGGTACAGCTATCAGGGCAACAAGATTGGCCAGGGCAAGGCCAATGCCGCCCAATTCCTCGAGGATAATCCGGCGGTGATGGAGGAGATCGAGAGCCAGGTCCGCGGCCAGCTGCTCGCGCCGGTGGAGCCCAAGAAGGAGGAGGCCGTCGACGAGGCGGTCACCGCCGAGGCCGGCCGCGACGACGACCAGCCATAAGTCATGTTCGGACAGCCCACCGGCGGCGGCGAGTCGTCGCCCCGGGACGATGCCATCCGCCTGCTGGCCCGGCGCGAGCATTCGCGCCGAGAACTGGCCGAGCGCCTGGCGGCCAAGGGACACGCCCCCGAGAGCATCGCCGAGTGCCTCGATGACCTGGCCGAGCAGGGGCTGCAGTCTGACGCCCGCTTCGCCGAGAGCTTCCTGCGCTCACGCATCCTGCGGGGCCAGGGGCCGCTGAAGATCCGCATCGAGCTCGAGCGACGCGGCCTCGAGCGCGAGCTCATTCACGCTGCCTTCGCGGAACAGGAAGGGCAGGGCGAGGGCGACTGGTTCGCCCTGGCCTGCGAGGCGCTCGCGCGGCGCTTCACGGGGCCCGGCGAGTCGCCTCGCGAGCGCGCCCGCCGCGAGCGCTTCCTGGCCCAACGGGGCTTCGACTTCGACCAGGTGCGCCATGCCCTGGAACACGCCTGGGACGATGACACACCCAGCGGGTAGCATAGACAGCTGTATTGCTCGGGGCTGTTCCGGCGGAAGGCCTTCGAGGAGGCGCTGTGAACCCCTCCCTGGGCGCTACCGACGCCATCCCTGGCGTAGGACCTCCTCTTCGGCCTCCCCCCGGCGCCCCTCCTTGATAAGCGACTGCAGTAGCCTGGCGCCCCTTCAGTCCCTTGACAACTGCGCTATAATGGCTCCCTTTGCGAACGCCCCGGGTGGCATTCCGCGGCACCACGATGCGCCTGGAGACTGCGCTGCGTGGTGCCCACCGGGCCACCATGTTCATCGCCACGGATACCCCATGAAAAGCGCAGACATCAGACAGGCCTTTCTGAGTTACTTCGAGGCGCACGGCCATACCGTCGTGCCCTCCAGCTCACTGGTTCCCGGCAACGACCCGACCCTGCTGTTCACCAATGCCGGCATGGTGCCGTTCAAGGACGTCTTCCTGGGTCGTGACCCCCGTCCCTACGTGCGTGCGGCCTCGTCCCAGCGCTGCGTGCGCGCCGGCGGCAAGCACAACGACCTCGACAATGTCGGCTATACCGCGCGCCATCACACCTTCTTCGAGATGCTGGGCAACTTCAGCTTCGGTGACTACTTCAAGCGCGATGCCATCCGCTTTGCCTGGGAGTTCCTCACCGAGACCCTGGGGCTGCCGAAGGAGAAGCTGTGGGTCACCGTGCACGTCAGCGACGATGAGGCCGAGCGCATCTGGAAGGACGAGATGGGCATCGACCCCGAGCGCTTCTCCACGCTCGACGAGGACAACTTCTGGCAGATGGGCGACACCGGCCCCTGTGGGCCGAGCTCCGAGATCTTCTTCGATCACGGCCCCGAGGTATGGGGCGGGCCGCCCGGCAGTCCCGAGGAGGACGGCGACCGCTACATCGAGATCTGGAACCTGGTGTTCATGCAGTTCGACCGCGATGCGGCCGGTACCCTGCACCCGCTGCCCAAACCCTCCATCGATACCGGCATGGGCCTGGAGCGCATCGCCGCGGTGATGCAGGGCGTGCACTCCAACTACGAGATCGACCTCTTCCAGAACCTGCTCGAGGCCGCGGCCCGCACCACCGGCCATGCCGATACTTCCACACCGTCACTGCGGGTCATCGCCGACCATATCCGTTCCTGCGCCTTCCTGATTGCCGACGGCGTGATGCCCTCCAACGAGGGGCGCGGCTACGTGCTGCGCCGGATCATCCGTCGCGCCATTCGCCACGGGCACAAGCTGGGCGCGCGCGGCAACTTCTTCCACAAGCTGGTGGGCGCGTTGGATGTGGAGATGGGCGAGGCGTTTCCCGAGCTGCGCGAGGCGCGCCACCAGATCGAGCGCGTCCTGCTCAAGGAGGAGGAGCAGTTCGCCCGTACCCTGGAGCATGGCATGGGCCTGCTCGAGGAGGCCCTGGCGGGGCTCGGGGGCGATACCCTGCCCGGCGAGACGGTCTTCAAGCTCTATGACACCTACGGCTTCCCCTTCGACCTGACCGCCGACGTCTGCCGGGAGCGCGGCGTGAGCCTCGACGCGGCCGGCTTCGAGCGCGAGCTCCAGGCCCAGCGCGAGCGTGCCCGCGCGGCCAGCCAGTTCGGCGCCGACTACGCTGCCGCCCTGGACCTGGAGGGCGAGACCGCCTTCACCGGCCATGACCTGCTGGAGGATCGCGCCACCGTCACCGCCCTGGTCGATCACGAGGGTAATCCCCTGGCGCGGCTCGAGCCGGAGCAGCGCGGCGTGGTGGTGCTGGACCGCACGCCCTTCTATGGCGAGTCCGGTGGCCAGGTCGGCGATACCGGCTACCTGGAGCTCGACGGCGGACGCTTCCTGGTGACCGATACCCAGAAGCAGGCCGGCCATCACCTGCACCACGGCGTGCTGCTCGAAGGGGCGCTGGCGGTGGGGACCGATGTCCGCCCCCGGGTCGACGCCAGCCTGCGGGCGGCCACGGTACGCAACCACTCCGCGACCCACCTGATGCACAAGGCGCTGCGCCTGGTGCTTGGCGACCACGTGGCGCAGAAGGGCTCGCTGGTCACCCCCGAGCGGCTGCGCTTCGATTTCAGCCACTTCGAGCCCATGACCCCGGAGCAGTTGGCCGAGGTAGAGCGCCTGGTCAACGCTCAGATACTCGCCAACGCGCCGACCCGCATCGAGCAGATGAGCCTCGACGAGGCCAAGGCCAAGGGCGCCGCTGCGCTGTTCGAGGCCAAGTATGCCGACAGCGTGCGGGTGCTGACCATCGGCGCCGACGACTTCTCCATCGAGCTGTGCGGCGGCACCCACGTGGCGCGCAGCGGCGATATCGGCTGCTTCCATATCGTCAGCGAGGCAGGCATCGCCAGCGGCGTGCGCCGCATCGAGGCGATTACCGGCGAGGGGGCGCTGGCTTGGTTCCGCGAGCAGGAGGCGCGCCTTAATCGCATCGGCGAGCGCCTCAAGGCCAAGCCGGAGCAGGCCGAGGAGCGCCTCGAGTCGCTTCTCGAACGCAACCGCACCCTGGAGAAGGAGCTCGAGCGCCTCAAGGCCAAGCTGGCCAGCGCCGCGGGCAACGACATGGTCAATGAGGCCCGCGAGGTCAAGGGCGTCAAGGTGCTGGCCAAGCACCTCGAGGGTGTGGCCGGCAAGGAGCTGCGCGGCATGCTCGACCAGCTCAAGAACAAGCTCGGCTCCGGCATCGTGGTGCTGGGCGTGGCCGACGCCGAGGCCGGCAAGGTCAGCCTGATCGCCGGCGTCACCGATGACCTGACCGGCAGCATCAAGGCCGGCGAGCTGGTCAACCACGTGGCGGCCCAGGTCGGCGGCAAGGGCGGTGGTCGGCCCGACATGGCCCAGGCCGGCGGCAGCGACGTCACGGCACTGCCCGGCGCGCTGCAAGGCGTGCCAGCCTGGGTCGAGCAGCGACTCCCGTAAGGGCTGGCAGGGCCGGCGACAGCGATGCCCCGGCCCTCGTCATCTTCACTCACCTTTCACTCATCCGAGCGCGACGCGCACTCGACGCACGAGGGAAATCGGCATATGGCACTATACGTACAGAAGTTCGGCGGCACCTCGGTGGGCTCCGTGGAGCGCATCAAGGCCGTGGCCGAGAAGGTCAAGGGCTGTCGCGACAACGGCCATCAGATCGTCGTGGTGGTCTCCGCCATGAGCGGCGAGACCAATCGCCTGATCGGCATGGCCAACGAGATCAACGACGAGCCGACGCCGCGCGAGATGGACATGCTGGTCTCCACCGGCGAGCAGGTGACCATCTCGCTGCTGGCCATGGCGCTGCACAAGATCGGCGTGCCGGCGACCTCCTATACCGGGTCCCAGGTGGGCATCCGCACCGACAGTGCCCACACCAAGGCGCGCATCCAGCGCATCGAGACCGATGAGCTGCAGGCCGACCTGGACGACGGCCAGGTGGTCGTGGTCGCCGGTTTCCAGGGCGTCGACGAGGAGGGCAACATCACCACCCTCGGCCGCGGCGGCTCCGACACCACCGGCGTGGCGCTGGCGGCGGCGCTGAAGGCCGACGAGTGCCAGATCTATACCGACGTCGACGGCGTCTACACCACCGACCCGCGGGTCTGTTCCAGGGCCCAGCGCCTCGACACCATCACCGTCGAGGAGATGCTGGAGCTGGCGAGCCTGGGCTCCAAGGTGCTGCAGATTCGCGCCGTCGAATTCGCCGGCAAGTACAATGTCCCGCTGCGCGTGCTGTCCAGCTTCGAGGATGGCCCCGGCACTTTGATCGTTGCAGACTCCGACCAAGACGAGGATTCCATGGAAGAACCGCTGATCTCCGGCATCGCCTTCACCGCCAGCGAAGCCAAGCTGACCCTGCTCAATACGCCCGACGTGCCGGGTGTGGCCTCGCGCATCCTGGGGCCGATCGCCGATGCCAACATCGAGGTCGACATGATCGTCCAGAACGTGGCGCCGGCCGGTGACTACACTGATTTCACCTTCACGGTGGCCAAGGGCGACTACAAGCAGACCATGAAGATCCTCCAGGAGCAGGTCATTCCCGACCTGGGCGGCGGCGAACTGCGCGGGGACGACAACATCGCCAAGGTCTCGCTGGTCGGGGTGGGCATGCGCTCCCATGCCGGGGTCGCCGCCAAGTTCTTCCGCGTGCTGGCCGACGAGAACATCAATATCCGCATGGTCTCCACCTCCGAGATCAAGATCTCCGTGGTGATCGACGACAAGCACATGGAGCTGGCGGTCAAGGCGCTGCACAAGGCCTTCGGCCTCGACAAGAGCGATATCGAGCCCGAATAGGGCTCCCTCGGGGCGGCGACACCTTCTACGCTTGTAGGGAAGACCGCGACACCCGTGCCACAGGGCTTCCTTTCAACGTGACGCGGGCGTCTCATGGGTCGGCGCCATTGGTCAGGGACGACGACATGTCGCACAATGTAACTTCGTCGTCCCTGCCGGCGAGCATCCCGTAGCCAGAAGTCTGAGAAGGAGATCAGTCATGCTCATCCTGACCCGCCGTGTCGGCGAAACCCTGATGATCGGTGACGACATCACCGTGACCGTCCTTGGCGTCAAGGGCAATCAGGTCCGCATCGGCGTCAATGCCCCCAAGGATGTCGCCGTGCATCGCGAGGAGATCTACCAGCGCATCCAGCGCGAGAAGGCCGATTCCGGCCTCGAGAGCGATGACTAGCACGCGGCCGGGTGCTCGAGGCGGGAGCGCCATCGCGGGGTCATGGCGAAAAATCGCCCGGGTCGCTGGACAATGGCCTTCTAAAACGGTAGGATACGCACCGTGCCGATGAGGGAGAGGTGGCCGAGTGGCTGAAGGCGCTCCCCTGCTAAGGGAGTAAGGGGTTTATAGCCTCTTCGAGGGTTCGAATCCCTCCCTCTCCGCCATCGTCGTCACGCGAAGGTCAAGCGCCCGTAGCTCAGCTGGATAGAGTACCTGACTACGAATCAGGTGGTCGGAGGTTCGAATCCTCCCGGGCGCGCCATCTTCACACCGGATGTGATCAGCGGCATGCTGCCTGGCCCATCCCTGCAATGACTCTGCTCGTTGCCTTACGCGCCCGTAGCTCAGCTGGATAGAGTACCTGACTACGAATCAGGTGGTCGGAGGTTCGAATCCTCCCGGGCGCGCCAGATATCGACCCGTCCTCACTGCGAGGGCGGGTCTTCTGCTTTCCGGACCCGCTGTTCCGAGGTTTCACCGGTGTCTCGGGTTCCGGCCTTCTGCTAGCCGGGTCGGCGTTCCTCGCGTGCCGGCCCGGCGATCGTTTGAGGCGCCGTCGTGATGCGACGAGCGTCTCTTTTTTGTGGGCGCCTGTCGCCCTCCGGTGTCCCCGCCCTCAGGCCGTCTCGGCGCGAACGCTCAGAGGCGGCCAGGTGGCGGCAGCAGGGGGCTCGAGGCCGGCGAGCAGGGCGTCCAGCTCGCGTAGCCGCTTCACCGCCTGGAAGCGGCGAGCCGCCTCATCGTCGCGCTGGCGCATATGGTTGAGCCACTGCTTGATCAGGGCCGTGACGACACGCTCAGGAAGTGTGCTACGCTGCAATGCAGCAAAATCGGCGAGGATCTGCGCGCGGGCCCGCCAGGGCGTGCCGGGCAATCGCTCGCCCGTCGCCTGCCAATGGCGGATGCGCGCCGCCAGCCAGGGGTCGGCCAGGGCGCCGCGGCCGAGCATCACGTCGCGACACCCGGAGAGGGTGCGGGCCTTCCAGTAGTCCTCCAGGGTCCAGATGTCGCCGTTGGCGACCACCGGGATGGAGAGGCGCTGGTGGATGCGGCCGATCCACTCCCAGTGGGCAGGCGGGCGGTATCCCTCGTCGCGGGTGCGGCCGTGGACCACCAGCCGCTGGGCACCGGCGTCCTGGGTGGCCAGGGCGCAGGCCAGGGCCAGGCGACGATCGGAGAAGCCCAGGCGGATCTTGGCCGTCACCGGGATCTCGTCGCCCACGGCCCGTGACACCGCCAATACGGCGGCATGGACCCGTCGCGGGTCACGCAGCAGCGAGGCGCCACCATCGTGACGGTTGACCAGCTTGGCCGGACAGCCGAAATTGAGATCCAGGCCGGTGGCGCCGAGTCGCAGGGCTTGGCGGGCATTGGCCGCGAGGGCCTCGGGATCGGCGCCCAGCAGTTGCAGCTGCACGGGGACGCCGCTCGGCGTGGTGACGCCAGGGCGCGCCAGTTCCGGGCAGTGCCGGTGGAAGACGCGAGGCGGCAGGCAGGCGTCCACCACGCGCACGAATTCGGTCACCCCCCAGTCGAAACCGGGGGTGCGGGTCAGGAGGTCGCGGGTCACCGCATCGATGACCCCTTCCATGGGCGCTAGGCCGATCCGTCCATTATGTAGTAAATTAACAACGATGGCTTCCACCATGACGCCATTGCAATCTGTCGGGGATGTGGCAGGTTATAGCATCCTAAAAAATGCGCAAGCCGGGTTTTCTCGTAAGATCGAGGCAAACTAAGCGCAAAAAACAGGAGAATTCGCATGCAGGACACACAGCTGCTCAACGAGGGGCTTGCCCTGATGGGCCTCGGCATGGGCTTCGTCTTTGTTTTTCTTACCGTGCTGGTGATCGTCACGACGCTGATGTCCAAGGCCATCGGTCGCTTCTTCCCCGAGCCCGTCGCGCCCGAGGCGCCGGCACGGGGCGGGGCTAGAGCCCAGGCGAGCCAGGGCGATGACGTGATGGTCGCCATTAGCACCGCGGTGCATCGCTATCGCCGCCGCCACCGCCGCTGAGGCGGCCGCTCCCCCTTTCCCCTTCCATCCATAACGACAAGGTCACGACCATGACTGACAAGACACGCCCACTTGGCATCACCGATGTCGTCCTGCGCGATGCCCACCAGTCGCTGTTCGCCACCCGCATGCGCCTCGATGACATGCTGCCCATCGCCGAGAAGCTCGACCGCGTCGGCTTCTGGTCGCTGGAGTCCTGGGGCGGGGCCACCTTCGACGCCTGTATCCGCTACCTCGGCGAAGATCCGTGGGAGCGGATACGGGCGTTGAAGGCGGCCATGCCCAACACCCCCCAGCAGATGCTGCTGCGTGGCCAGAACCTGCTCGGCTATCGCCACTACGCCGATGACGTGGTGGATAAGTTCGTCGAACGGGCCAAGGCCAACGGCGTCGACGTGTTTCGCGTCTTCGATGCCATGAACGACCCGCGCAACCTGGAGCGGGCCATCCAGGCGGTACGCAAGGTCGAGGGCCATGCCCAGGGTACGCTCTCCTATACCGTGAGCCCGGTGCACACGCTGGACGGCTGGGTCGAGCTCGGCAAGACCATCGCCGCCATGGGCGCCGACTCTCTGGCCATCAAGGACATGGCCGGCCTGCTCAAACCCTATGATGCCTATGAGCTGGTCACCAAGCTCAAGGCCGCCGTGGATATCCCCATCCACATGCAGTGCCATGCCACTACCGGCATGTCCACCGCCACTGCCTTAAAGGCCGCCGAGGCGGGCATCGACAACGTCGATACTGCCATCTCCTCGATGTCCATGACCTATGGCCACAGCCCCACCGAGTCGGTGGTGGCCATCCTCCAGGGCACCGAGCGGGACACCGGCCTGGACCTCGAGCTGCTCGAGGGGATCGCCGCCTACTTCCGCGAGGTGCGCAAGAAGTACGCCGCCTTCGAGGGCTCGCTCAAGGGTATCGACTCGCGCATCCTGATCGCCCAGGTGCCGGGCGGCATGCTCACCAACATGGAAGGCCAGCTCAAGGAGCAGGGCGCCGGCGACAAGCTCGACGACGTGCTCCAGGAGATCCCACGGGTGCGCGAGGACCTGGGCTTCATTCCGCTGGTCACCCCGACCTCGCAGATCGTTGGCACCCAGGCGGTGATGAACGTGATGATGGGCAGCCGATACAAGTCGATCTCCAAGGAGGTCCAGGCGCTGCTCAAGGGCGAGTACGGTGCCGCCCCGGCGCCGTTCAACAAGGAGCTGCAGGCGCGTGTGCTGGAGGGGGGCGAGCCGATCACCTGTCGCCCGGCCGACAACCTCAGCCCCGAGATGGACAAGCTGGCCGCCGAGCTCAAGGAAAAGGCCAAGGCCGAGGGCATCCGCCTGGCCGAGGGCGAGCGCGAGATCGACGACGTGCTGACCTATGCGCTCTTCCCGCAGATCGGCCTGAAGTTCCTCAAGAACCGCGACAACCCGGATGCCTTCGAGCCGGCGCCCCAGGCTCCTGGTAAAGAGACGTCCGACGCCAGCCTGCCGGCCTCTCCACAGAAAGGCGGGGCCGAGGCCAGGGCGCCGGCGACCCAGGGCGCGGCCCCGGCCGGCCCCGAGACCTATACCGTCAAGGTCAATGGCAAGCAGTACGTGGTCGAGGTCGCCGAAGGCGGCGAGGTCGGCCAGGTGGCCGAGCAGGGCGGCAGCGCGCCGGCCGCGAGCGAGCCCGCCGCGCCGTCCGGCGAGGCGATCACCGCGCCGCTCGCCGGCAACATCTTCAAGGTCAACGTGCGCCAGGGCGACAGCGTCGAGGAGGGCGACGTGGTGATCATCCTCGAGGCCATGAAGATGGAGACCGAGGTGCGCGCCACCGCTGCCGGCACCGTCTCCTCCGTCAATGTCAGCGAGGGCGACAGCGTCGTCGTCGGTGATGTCCTGATCGAGCTCTGAGGAAGGTACCCATGACGGAGAAGATACTGACACTCTGGACCGGCTCGGGGCTCTACAACCTGAGCCTCGGCCAGGCGGTGATGGTGCTGGTCGGGCTGCTGCTGCTGTGGCTGGCCATGGCCAAGAAGTTCGAGCCGTTGCTGCTGGTGCCGATCGGCTTCGGCGGCATCCTGGCCAACATTCCCGAGGCGGGCCTCGCCCTGTCGGCGGCCGAGCAGGCGGCGCACCTGGCGCGGCCGGCGCTGCTCGAGCAGATGGCCGCGACCCTGCAGCTCGGCCTCGACCCGGCCGCCGGCATCGACGCCTGGCGCCATACCCTGACCGAGGTCCTGCATGGCGACGTCTCGCCGGCGCTGCTGCGGGCCGCCAACGACATGGCCATGGACGCCGGCTTCGCCCACGGCATGCTCTACCAGTTCTACAGCGTGGCGATCGCCTCGGGCATCGCCCCGCTGGTGATCTTCATGGGCGTGGGGGCGATGACCGACTTCGGGCCGCTGCTGGCCAATCCCCGGACCCTGTTCCTGGGCGCGGCGGCGCAGTTCGGCATCTTCGCCACCCTGCTCGGCGCGGTGGGCATGTCGGCCATGGGCTGGATGGACTTCTCGCTCAACCAGGCCGCCGCCATCGGCATCATCGGCGGCGCCGACGGCCCCACCTCGATCTATGTGTCGAGTATCCTGGCCCCGGAGCTGTTGGGCGCCATCGCCGTGGCCTCCTACTCCTACATGGCGCTGGTACCGCTGATTCAGCCACCGATCATGAAGGCGCTGACCTCGAAGCGGGAACGCGAGATCGTCATGACCCAGCTGCGGCCGGTGTCGAAGCTCGAGAAGATCGTCTTTCCGCTGGCGCTGCTGATCCTGGTGGTGCTCTTCCTGCCGGATGCCGCACCGCTGCTGGGGATGTTCTGCTTCGGCAACCTGATGCGCGAGTGCGGGGTGGTGGAGCGGCTCTCCGACACCGCTCAGAACGCGCTGATCAACATCGTGACCATCTTCCTCGGCCTCTCGGTGGGCTCCAAACTGATGGCCGACCGCTTCCTGGCCGTGGAGACCCTGGGGATCCTGGCGCTGGGCATGGTGGCCTTCGCCATCGGCACTGCCTGCGGGATCCTGATGGCCAAGCTGATGAATGCGGTGAGTCGCATGCCGATCAACCCGCTGATCGGCTCGGCGGGGGTCTCGGCGGTACCCATGGCAGCAAGGGTCTCCAACAAGGTGGGGCTGGAGTCCAACCCCCACAACTTCCTGCTGATGCACGCCATGGGGCCCAACGTGGCCGGGGTGATCGGCTCGGCGGTGGCCGCCGGGGTGATGATCAAGTACCTGGGGTGATCGGCAGGACCCCGTTGACCCGTAACGGCGCCTACGGGCGCCGTTCGTCGTGGTGGGGTCGATCGTCCAGTCGTGCCAGCCTTCCCCGCAGGCGTGCCTCGAGGGCGCTCAGGTCGTCGGGGGCGTCGCTGGGCCAGCCCACGGTGAGGTCCACCCCGTCGGCGCCGTAGTCGGCCTGCTCGACCGGGACGTCCTGTTCGGCCAGCCAGGCGCGGGCCTCGGCCTCGCCGGCGAAGTCGACCCGCAGGCGCAGCGGGGTGCGCTCGACCACCGCGCGGCGCGGCAGGGCCTCCAGGCCTTCGGCCACGGCGCGGGAGTAGGCGCGCGCCAGGCCGCCGGTGCCGAGCTTGGTGCCGCCGAAGTAGCGCGTGACCACACAGCCGACCTGGCCGAGGCCGGCGCCCTCCAGTACCTGGAACATGGGGCGCCCGGCGGTGCCGCCGGGCTCGCCGTCGTCGGAGAAGCCGATGGCGGTCTGCTCGCCGGGCGGGCCGGCGATGAAGGCACTGCAGTGGTGGCTGGCGTTGGGGTGGGTGCGGCGTGCTTCGGCCAGCATCGCCGCGAAGGCGGTCGTGTCCGGCGCATGGCAGATCCAGGTGATGAAGCGGCTCTTCTCCACTTCCAGTTCGCTCTCCTGCCAGCGTCCCGCAGGAACGTCGGGGACGGCATAGCGCATCAGGCGGCCAGCTCCACCTGGCGTACCACGCCCATCACCAGGCCGATCACCTGGATGTCGTCGTTGCGCAGGTAGATGGGGGCCATGCGCTCGTTGGCCGGCTGCAGGCGCACGCCTGACTTTTCGATGTAGAGCTTCTTCAGGGTGACCTCCTGGTCGTTGATCATCACCACGGCGGTCTCGCCGTTCTCGGCACTCTCGCGGCGCTCGATGATGATCACATCCCCGTCGAAGATGTTGCAATCGACCATCGAGTCACCGCGTACTCGCAGGGCATAGGTGTTGCGACGCACCATGCGCGTGGGCACCTGGATGCAGCCGGCCTCGGGGCAGGCCTCGATGGGCATTCCCGCCGAGACGCGGCCGAGCAGCGGGATCTCGGTCAGGTCGTCGGCCGCGATGGCCGCCCAGGCCTGGGCGAGCGGGAGGTTGGGGCGGCGCTCCAGGTACTGCGGTGTGACGTTGGGCATGCGATGTTTCCCCTGTCGTCAATGACTGTCGATACGTACAGTGTTTCACGAGCATAGCAGCGGACCGGAATCTGGCAAGGGATGGCGGTCCACGCAAGGCGTGATCCAGGGCAAGTGCGACCGGCTGACGCAGCCGGCTCGACTGGTAGCCAGGGCCCTTTCCGTGTAGAGTTCCGAGCGAAATACCCCATGCCGGGAGAGTGCCTTGAGCCTGCGTCTGCAAGCCCGAAAGCTGGCCTGTGAGCGGGACGATCGCTGGCTGTTCCGAGACCTGGATCTGGACATTCATGCCGGCGAGATCGTGCGTGTGGAAGGCCCCAACGGCAGCGGCAAGACCACCCTGCTGAAGATCCTGTCCGGGCAGCTGGCTGACTTCCAGGGTGAGCTCTACTGGAACGACCACCCCATGCGGCGCTCGCGCCAGGACTTCCTGGCCAACCTGCTCTACCTGGGCCATGCGCCGGGGGTCAAGGCGGCGCTGACGCCACTGGAGAACCTGGCCTGGTACCAGGCCCTGGCGGGCGAGCCCGATGACGAGGCCGCGCGCTTCGCGGCACTCGCGGCCGTGGGGCTCGCCGGCTTCGAGGACCTGCCCGCCGGCCAGCTCTCTGCCGGCCAGCAGCGCCGGGTGGCCCTGGCCCGGCTGGAGCTGATCCCGCGTGCGCTCTGGGTGCTCGACGAGCCCTTCACCGCCATCGACCGCGACGGCGTGGCGGCCCTCGAGGGGCGCCTGGCGGCTCATGCCCGGCGTGGCGGCTGCGTGCTGGTCACCACCCACCACGAACTGGCCGATTCTCCTGCGTTGCGGCGCATCCGGCTGGGGCAGGGGGGCGACGATGCCGCACGCTGAGTCACGCCTGGCGCAGGAGCCGGGTGACATGCCGCTGTTCCGGGAACCCGAGGGCGGTGCCGGGGTCGCAATTCGAGCGACGCTGAAGCGTGACCTGGTGCTGATGATGCGCCGGCGCAGCGAGGTGCTCAACCCGCTGGTGTTCTTCGCCCTGGTGATCACCCTGTTCCCGATCGGCATCTCGCCGGACCCGGAGCTGCTGGCGACCATCGCCCCGGGCCTGCTGTGGGTGGCGGCCCTGCTCGCGGCGCTGCTCTCCCTGGATAGCCTGTTTCGCAGCGACTATGACGACGGCTCCCTGGAGCAGCTGCTGCTCTCGCCCCAGCCGCTGCCGGCGTTGGCGCTCGCCAAGGTAGCGGTGCACTGGCTGCTGACCGGCCTGCCGCTGGCGCTGATGGCGCCGCTGCTGGGCATCATGCTGTCGCTGCCGGCAGGCAGCTATGCGGTGCTGTCGCTGTCGCTGGCGCTGGGCACTGCCAGCCTGAGCCTGATCGGCGCCATCGGGGCGGCGCTGACCGTGGGGCTCTCGCGGGGTGGCGTGCTGCTCTCGCTGCTGGTGCTGCCTCTCTATATCCCGGTGCTGATCTTCGGCGCCGGGGCCGTGCAGGCGGCCATCCTCGGCGATGGCGTCTCGGCGCATCTGGCCATCCTGGGTGCGCTCCTGGCAGTGGCGCTGAGCCTCGCCCCCTGGGCGATCGCGGCGTCACTGCGCATCAGTATCAACGGTTGAGGACGACAATCGGCATGTGGGCCTTCATACACAAGCTCGGATCCCCCAAGTGGTTCTATGGCATCAGCGCGCGGCTCTCGCCCTGGTTCTGGGCGGCGGCGGTGGTGCTGATCCTGGTCGGTAGCGCCTGGGGACTGGCCTTCGCCCCGGCGGACTACCAGCAGGGCAACAGTTTCCGCATCATCTACGTGCACGTGCCGGCGGCCTTCCTGGCTCAGTCGATCTTCGTCAGCATGGCGGTGGCCGGCTTCATCTTCATGGTCTGGAAGATCAAGATCGCCGACATGGCGGCGGCGATGATGGCCCCGCTGGGCGCTGCCATGACTTTCGTGGCGCTGTTCTCCGGCGCGGTGTGGGGCGTGCCGACCTGGGGCACCTGGTGGATGTGGGACGCGCGCCTGACCTCGATGCTCATCCTGCTGTTCCTCTACTTCGGCGTCATTGCCCTGCGCGGCGCCTTCACCAGCCGCGACAGCGCCTCTCGGGCCGCCTCGGTGCTGGCCATGGTCGGCGTAATCAACATCCCTATCATCAAGTACTCGGTGGACTGGTGGTACACCCTGCACCAGCCGGCCACCTTCAGCGTCACCTCGCGCCCGGCCATGCCGTTGGAGATGTGGGCCCCGCTGCTGATCATGGTGCTGGGCTTCTACTGCTTCTTCATTGCGGTGACCCTGATGCGCACCCGCAGCGAGATCCTGCGTCGCGAAGCGAGCAAGCGCTGGGTGCGTGAGCTGGCCGAGGAGGTGAGCTGATGGCGTTCGACTCCCTGTCGGCCTTCCTGGCCATGGGCGGCCATGGCGTCTACGTCTGGGCGGCCTGGGGCGTCACCGGGCTGCTGCTGGTGGGGGTGGTCATTCACGCCCGCGCCGAGCGTCGAGCGCTGTTGCGCGACCTGCGGCGCCGGGCGCGTCGCGCGCAATACCACGGCGCCTCGGGCGCCGCCGCACCGCCGATTTCACATCAAGAGGGCCGCGCCCGTGAGAGCTAAACGCAAGCAGAAGCTGTTCGTGATCCTGGGGCTGGTCTCGCTGGTCGCCATCGCCGTGGGCCTGACCCTCTATGCCCTGCGCAGCAACATCAACCTCTTCTTCAGCCCGGTACAGATCGCCGCCGGGGATGCTCCCCTGGAACGCCAGCTCCGCGCTGGCGGCATGGTCAAGGAGGGCTCGGTGGATCGCGACAAGCAGAGTCTCGAGGTGACGTTCACCGTCACCGATTATGTCGATGACCTCGAGGTGCGCTATAGCGGCATCCTGCCCGACCTGTTCCGCGAGGGGCAGGGCGTGGTGGTGGTCGGCGAGCTCCAGCAGGATGGCTGGCTGCGGGCCGACCAGGTGCTGGCGCGTCACGACGAGAACTACATGCCCCCCGAGGTGGCCCAGGCCCTGGAGGAGGCCGGCTACTCGCCGGAGGACTACCAGGCCAAGGCGCCCGAGCGGCTGGACGCGCAGGATGACGGCGCCAGCCAGAACTGACCCGGAGTACCCATGCAGACCCTGATGATCCCCGAAATCGGCCACTACGCCCTGATCATTGCCCTGCTGATGGCCCTGGTCCAGGCGGTGATGCCACTCGCCGGGGCGGCCACCCGTCGCCCGCTGTGGATGGCCTACGCGCGTCCCATGGCCACTGGACAGTTCCTGTTTCTGGGCATTGCCTATCTTTGCCTGACCGCCAGTTACCTGCTGGATGATTTCAGCGTGGCCAACGTGGCCAACAACTCCAACTCGATGCTGCCCTGGTACTACAAGGCCAGCGCCGTGTGGGGCAATCACGAGGGCTCGGTGTTGCTGTGGAGCCTGATCCTGGCGGGCTGGACCTTCGCCGTCGCTCACCTTTCCAAGCGACTGCCCCGCGACATGCTGGCCCGGGTACTGGGCGTCATGGGGCTGGTCAGCGTCGGCTTCCTGGCCTTTGTGCTGATCACCTCCAACCCCTTCGAGCGGCTGCTGCCCAACGTCCCCCAGGATGGCGCCGACCTCAATCCGCTGCTGCAGGACTTCGGTTTGATCGTCCACCCGCCGATGCTCTACATGGGCTACGTGGGCTTCTCGGTGGTCTTCGCCTTCGCCATCGCCGCCCTGCTGGAGGGGCGCCTGGATGCGGCCTGGACCCGTTGGGCGCGGCCCTGGACCAACATCGCCTGGGCCTTCCTCACCGTGGGCATCGCCTTGGGCAGCTGGTGGGCCTACTACGAGCTGGGCTGGGGCGGCTGGTGGTTCTGGGACCCGGTCGAGAATGCCTCGCTGTTGCCGTGGCTGGCCGGCACGGCGCTGATCCACTCGCTGGCGGTGACCGAGAAGCGGGGGACCTTCAAGAGCTGGACGGTGCTGCTGGCGATCTTCACCTTCTCGCTGTCACTGATGGGCACCTTCCTGGTGCGCTCGGGCGTTCTCACCTCGGTGCATGCCTTCGCCAACGACCCCGCCCGCGGGCTGTTCATCCTGGCGTTGCTGGGCATCACCGTGGGGCTGTCGCTGCTGTTGTTCGCGCTGCGCGCACCGCGGGTCAGCCAGCGGGTGGGCTTCGGCTGGCTGTCGCGTGACGCCCTGCTGCTGATCAATAACATCCTGCTGGTGATCATGACCGTCACGGTGCTGCTCGGCACGGTCTATCCGCTGCTGCTCGATGCCCTGAACCTGGGCAAGATCAGCGTCGGCCCGCCCTACTTCAACGCCCTCTTCGTGCCGTTGACGGTGGCGCTCTGCCTGTTCATGGGCCTGGGCCCCCTGTCGCGCTGGAAGGATACCTCGCCCCGCGACCTCTTCCGGCGCAGCTGGCTCGCCGGCCTGGCGGCCCTGGTGATCGGTGCGGTTGCACCGCTGCTCTATCGCGGGGAGTGGAACCTCAAGGTGAGCCTGGGGGTGGCGGTGGCGCTGTGGATCGTGTTGCCCATGGCTCGCGACTTCTGGGCCAGGTCCCGCCACTCTGCCGGCCGCCTGGCCGGCATCAAGCGGCTGTCGCTTGCCTACTGGGGCATGGTGCTGGGCCACCTGGGCATCGCGGTGACCATCATCGGCGTCACCGTGGTCTCCAACTACGCCATCGAGCGCAACGTGCGCATGGGCGTAGGCGACAGTGTCGAGGTGGCCGGCTACACCTTCACCATGACCGAGCTCACCAATCGGCGGGGGCCCAACTACCTGGCGGACGCCGCCGAGATCGAGGTGCGTCGCGGCGACAGCCGGCGCCGCTTCACCATGACCCCCGAGAAGCGCCTCTATATCGCTCGGGGCATGCCGATGACCCAGGTCGCGCTGAGCCCCGGCCTGTTCCGTGACCTCTACGTGGCCATGGGCGAGGACCTGGGGGACGGCAGCTGGGCCATGCGCCTGCAGGTCAAGCCCTTCGTGCGCTGGCTGTGGCTGGGGGCCCTGCTGATGGCCACCGGCGGATTGCTGGCCGTGGCGGACCGGCGTTATCGGCGCAGCGTGAAGGCCCGCGACCCGGAACGCGCGGTAGTCGCCGAGCCCCGGGAGGCCACCACATGAAGCGACGCCTGCTGCTGCTGCTGCCGTTGGTCGGCTTCCTGGTGCTCGGTGCCTTCCTCTACATGGGGCTGTCGATCAATCCCTTCGAGCGAGATTCGGCGCTGATGGCGAGGGAGTTCCCAGCCTTCGAGCTCACCACCCTCGAGGATCCCGAGCGGGTGGTGGATGCCTCGCTGCTCGAGGGCGAGGTCACTCTGGTCAACGTCTGGGGCGAGTGGTGCCCGACCTGCAAGCAGGAGATGCCGCAGCTGCTCGACCTCGCCGAGCGCGGCGTGCGCCTGGTGGGGGTCGACTACAAGGACACCCGGGATAAGGGACGTGAGTTCCTCACCGAGTTCGGCAACCCCTTCGAGGTCAACATCTTCGACCCCGAGGGCAGCCTGGGCTTCGACCTGGGCGTCTACGGTGCCCCGGAGACCTTCCTGGTCGACCGCGACGGCATTATCCGCTACCACCATACCGGCTATATCCGGCCGGAGGACGTGCGCAAGACGATACTGCCGGAGGTGGAAAGATGGCGCTGATCCCCCGACTGCTGCTGTGTGCCGTCCTGCTGTGGCCCATCCTGGGCCAGGCGGCGGTGGAGGTGCGCGAGTTCGATGACCCGGTCACCGAACAGCGCTATCGCGACCTCACCGCGACCCTGCGTTGCCCCAAATGCGAGAACCAGGCCATCGGTGACTCCGATTCGCCCATCGCCGGCGACATGCGAGAACGGGTCTATCTCCAGCTCCAGGACGGCCGCTCCGACAAGGAGATCCTCGACTTCATGGTCAACCGCTTCGGTGACTATGTGCTCTATAACCCGCGCCTTGAGGGACGCACCCTGCTGTTGTGGGGGCTCCCCGCGGGCCTGGTGCTGCTGGGCGCCCTGGTGGTGGTGCTCATGGTGCGCGCCCGTCGGCGCACCTCGGTCCGCGATCTGAGCGCCGAGGAGCGCGCGCGCCTGGATGCCCTGATCAAACGCGAGAGGACCCAATGACCCTGCTATGGATCGCCCTTGCCGTCCTGCTGCTGCCGGCCCTGTGGCTGCTGGTGGCCCCCCTGCGGCGTGCCGCCTCCGTGCGTGCCGCCCAGCGTGACGTCGAGGCCAACGACCGCACGACCGACCAGAACCTGGCCATCTACCGCCGCCGGCTGGCCTCGCTGGAGGCGGCCCTGGAGCGGGGCGACATCGACCAGTCGCGCTTCGAGGAGGATCGCCTGGAGCTCGAGCGCAGCCTGCTCGAGGATACCGAGCGCCTGGCGCGCGCGCCGCTGAAGCCGGCCGCGTCCGGCAAGCTGGCGGTGCCGGTCGTCATGGTGGCCGTGGTGCTGGCCAGCCTCACCTGGTACCTCCAGGAGGGGGCGGAGGGCGACCTCACCCTCTATACGGTCCAGCAGCAGGTGATGAACGACCCCGAGGCCTCGTTGCCGATGCTGATCGAGCGGCTCGAGGAGCAGGCCGCCCGCCAGCCCGACAATCCCAACGTCTGGCGGGCACTGTTCCCGCTCTACCGTGACAGCGGCCGCAGCGACGCGGCCATTCGCACCCTGGAACGGCTGGTCGAGCTCGAGGGGCGCCAGCCCTGGCTGCTGGCCGAGCTCGCCCAGATCCGCTACTTCGCCGCCGGCCGTGAGATGACCGCTGAGGTCCAGGCGCTGGTCGACGAGGTGTTGGCGATGGACCCCGCCCAGCCGACGCTGCTCGGCATGCTCGGCGTCGAGGCCTTCGAGACGGGCGACTTTGATGCCGCCATCGACCAGTGGCGCCGGGCCATCGCCGGCATGGAGGACCCCGATACCGCCGACGCCCTGCGCCAGGGCATCCGCGTCGCCCAGCAGCGCCTGGGGATCGCGCCGGACGAGGCCGAGCAGACCGTCGCCGAGGGGCCCGGCATCACCGTCAGGGTTCGCCTGGCAGATGACCTCGCCGGGCGACTCGACGACGACGCCACCGTCTTCGTGGTGGCGCGGGACCTCGCAGGGGAGCTGCCGCCGCTGGCCGTGGTCCGGGCCCGGCTGGGCGAGCTGCCGACCACCGTGGTGCTCGATGATGGCCGTTCCATGTCCCCCCAGGCGCGGATCTCCCAGGTGGACCAGGCGCGACTGAGGGTCCGTGTCTCGGCGAGTGGCCAGGCCACGCCCCGGCCCGGCGACCTGCTCGGGACCCTCGAGGGGGTGACGGTGGGCGACACCGATGGCGAGCCCGTCGAGGTAGTGATCGACCGGGTCGTCGAGTAAGCCCATGCGCCTGACGTCGATCCGCCTGGCCGGGTTCAAGTCCTTCGTCGACCCGGTCACCGTGCCCTTCGACGGCAACATGACCGCCATCGTGGGGCCCAACGGCTGCGGCAAGTCCAACATCATCGATGCGGTGCGCTGGGTCATGGGCGAATCCTCGGCCAAGACCCTGCGCGGCGAATCGATGACCGACGTCATCTTCAACGGCTCCACTGGCCGCAAGCCGGTGGGGCTGGCCTCCATCGAGCTGCTCTTCGACAACCGTGACGGCGCCATGGGCGGCGTCTATGCCCAGTACGCCGAGATCGCCGTCAAGCGCCAGGTCACCCGCGACGCCCAGTCCAGCTACTTCTTCAACGGCCAGAAGTGCCGCCGCCGTGACATCGCGGATCTGTTCCTGGGCACCGGCCTGGGGCCGCGCTCCTATGCCCTCATCGGCCAGGGCATGATCTCGCGGCTGATCGAGGCGCGCCCCGAGGAACTGCGCTCGACCCTCGAGGAGGCCGCCGGCATCTCCAAGTACAAGGAGCGACGCCGCGAGACCGAGAACCGCATGCGGCGCACCCAGGAGAACCTGGAGCGCCTGGAGGACATCCGCGAGGAGCTCGACAAGCAGCTCGAGCGGCTCAATCGCCAGGCCGAGGCGGCGCGTCGCTACCAGACCCTCAAGCAGGAGGAGCATCGCCTCAAGGGCGAGCTGGCGCTGCTGCGCGGTCGCGCCCTGCGTGCCAGCCAGACCGAGGAGGAGTCCCGCGTTCGCGAGCTGGAGACCGCCGTGGAGCGCGAGGTGCTGGGCATGCGCCAGGCCGAGAGCCGCCTGGAGGAGGCCCGCGCCGAGCATGACCGCCTCGCCGAGGAGCTCGACGGCCGGCAAGCGAGCTTCTTCGAGACCACCACCGCCATCGCCCGCCTGGAGCAGGACCTGGAGCACACCCGCTCCCGGGACCAGCAGCTGGCCCGCGATCTCGAGGCCGCGCGCCGCGAGCTTTCCGAGCTCGCCCGCCTCGGTGACGACGACGACGCGCGCCTGGCTCGCCTGGACGAGCACCTCGCGACCCTGGGGCCGGAACAGGAGGAGGTGGCGGAACAGCTCGCCGAGCTGGAGGCCGCCCTGGAGGAGGCCGAGCCTCGGGCCGAGGAGGCCGAGGCCGCCTGGGAGAGCTTCGGCGAGCGCTGGCAGGAACAGAGCCGCGAGGCGGAGCGCGCCCAGGACCGGCTGCGCGACCTGGAGAGTCGGCTCGAGCGCCTGGCCGCCGACGAGCGCCGCCGCCGCCAGCAGCACGAGGAACTGCCCGACATCGCCGGCCTGGGCGAGCAGCGCCGCGAACTGGCCGAACGCCATGCCGAGCTCGAGGAGCGCCTGGCCGAGCTCGAGGCGCGCCGCGGCGAGCACCAGGCCAGCCGCGATGGCGCCCGGGAGCTGGTGCGGGAGACCGAGGCGGCCCGCGAGGCCGACCGCCAGCGGCGCAGCACCCTGCAGGGCGAGCTGGCCTCGCTGGAGGCGCTGATCCAGGCGGCCCTGGCCGATCACGACGAGGCGCTGGATGCGCACCTGACCGCGCACGGCCTGGGTCAGCAGCCGCGTCTCGGCGAGGCCCTCGAGGTCGAGCCCGGCTGGGAGGAGGCGGTCTCCTGGGTGCTGGCGCCCTGGCTGCGGGCGCGGCTGGTGTCGCTGCCCGGCGCCCGCGAGGCCCTGGCCTCGCCGCCGGACGCCGAACTCGGCCTGCTCGAGGCCGAGGTGTCGCCTGCCCCGGCCGGCAGCCTGGCGGCCCGGGTGCGTGGGGCCGGGGCGGCCGGCCAGTGGCTGGCCGGAATCCGTTGCGTCGAGGACCGCGAGGCGGCCTGGGCGGCCCGCGAGGGCCTGGCGGCCGGCGAGAGCCTGATTAGCCCCGATGGCCTCTGGCTGGGGGCCGGCTGGGTGCGCCATCGTGGCGCCGGCAACGGCCCGGATGCCCTGCTGGTCAGCCGTCGCCGCGAGGCGGAGGTGCGCGATGAGCTGGCCGGGGTGGAAGCCCGCCTCGCCGACCAGGACCGTCACCTCGAGGAGGCCGCGGCCCGCGTCGAGCAGGCCGAGGCGGACCTGGAGCAGGCGCGACTCGAAGAGCGCGAGCTCGAGCAGCAGCGCCAGCAGCTGGCCGTGGAGGAGAGCGGGCTGGCCAGCCGGCTCGAGCACCTGGAAGGGCGCGCCGCCGAACTCGCCGAGGAGCTCGAGGGCCTGGCCGAATCCCGCGAGGAGGCCCTGTTGGCCCTCGAGGAGTCACGCGAGCAGTGGCAGGCGGCGATGGCGCGGCTGGAGGAGGGGGCCGAGACCCGCGAGCGGCTCGAGCGGGAACGTCGCGAGGCCCGCGAGACGCTGGCCGCGCTGCGCGCACGGCAGCGTCCCCTGGCCGAGCAGGCCCAGCGCCTGGCCCTGGAGCAGGAGCGGACCGCCACCGAACGCAGCGGGCTGGCCGAGCAGCTGGGCCGCGCCGGCGAGGCGCGCGAGCGCCTCGAGTTGCGCTGTGCCGAGCTCGAGGAGGCGCGCGAAGGCCTCCATGAACCCGACGAGGAGCGTCGCGAGCGGCTCGACGAGCTCTTGGAGCGCCGCGAGCGCGAGGAGCGGGTGCTCAACGAGACCCGTGCCCGGGCCGCCGAACTGGTCGAGCGGCTGCGCGAGGATGAGCAGGCCCGCCAGGGCCACGAGCGCAGCCTCGAGGGCATTCGCGAGCGTCTCCAGGAGTCGCGCATGCAGGCCCAGGCCCTCTCCCTCAAGGCCGAGGCCCAGGACGAGCAGCTCGCCGAGCTGAACCACGACGCCGCGAGCCTGTCCGAGTCCCTTGATCCCAATGCCACCGAGTCCGCCTGGCAGACCCGGCTGGAGGAGGTCGGCGAGCGCGTCCGCCGGCTGGGGGCCATCAACCTGGCGGCCATCGAGGAGTACGACCAGCAGGCCGAACGGCGCGACTACCTGGAGGCCCAGCATGCCGAGCTGAGCGAGGCGCTGGAGACCCTGGACCGGGCCATCCGGCGTATCGACCAGGAAACCCGGACACGATTCCGCGACACCTTCGAGCGAGTCAATGCCGGCCTGCAGGTGCTTTTCCCGCGGGTATTCGGTGGGGGAACCGCGTGGTTGACCCTGACCGGCGAGGATTTGCTGGAATCCGGGGTGGCCATCATGGCGCGCCCCCCCGGCAAGAAGAACACCACCATTCACCTGCTCTCCGGTGGGGAAAAGGCGCTCACCGCGCTGTCGATGGTATTTGCCATCTTCCAGCTCAATCCGGCGCCCTTCTGCATGCTCGACGAGGTGGATGCCCCGCTGGATGATGCCAATGTGGGACGCTACGCGAAGCTGGTGAAGGAGATGTCCGACACCGTCCA
This sequence comes from Halomonas sp. 11-S5, assembly GCF_029889825.1. Classification (NCBI taxonomy): domain Bacteria; kingdom Pseudomonadati; phylum Pseudomonadota; class Gammaproteobacteria; order Oceanospirillales; family Halomonadaceae; genus Halomonas; species Halomonas sp. 11-S5. Next base: position 208,982 of record NZ_JARANW010000002.1, on the reverse strand, counting down.
GTTCATCTACATCACCCACAACAAGATCGCCATGGAGGCATCGGAACGCTTGATGGGGGTGACCATGCAGGAGCCCGGGGTGTCACGCCTGGTGTCGGTCGGCGTCGAGGAGGCCGCGGCCCTGGCCGAGGCCTGATGGGCTTGAACGTGAACGGCAAACGGGTTAACAAGGAAGACAATGAATACTGCATTGCACGGAAGCACGGGGAACCTTAAGGGCGATTGCGAAGGGTCCGGTCGGGTTACGGCAGCAAAATGCCGAGCTTGACAAATAAAAAAAGTGGCCCTTTTTTTGGCAATCGCGCTATGCTGTTGACGGACAACCATCAGGCATGGCGCCTTAGCAAAAGGCATGACGACCCATGGAACTAAGAGAGTGGCTGATCTTACTAGGGCTGGCGCTGGTGACCCTCATCGTCATCGATGGTGTGCGTCGCCTGCAGCGTCAGCGTCGTGTTCCACGTCTCGACCAGGTCTCTGCGGACCGTGACGAGCGTGGCCCCACGGGGAACGACGAGGACCCTGAAGCCGCGGCCCGCGCGGCCGAAATCAACTGGGAGCTGCCCAACGGAGGGGCGCGGGTCATCAGGCCGGCGGACGACCGGGGGGTACAATCCAAGCCCAAGCTGCAGCGTCAGGAGCACCCCGGCCCCTCGCGGGTGCTGGCGGAGTTCCGGCGGCATGCCGACGGCCCCGAGGCATCGGGCCCCCAGCCGGCCGGCGAGCAAGAGCCGAGCGTCGCCCGTCCCGCCGGGGGCCCGGTGACGGCGCCGGCGGCGGATCAGGAGCCGACGGGTCTCTACCCCGAGGCCGACGAGCGCCGCGAGCCGGGGCTCTCGAGCCTGGATGGCCTGGATGATAAGCCCATGGAGTCCGCTGCAGCACGGCAGGATACCCAGCCCCTGGCGGCCGACCCCGAGGATCACGACACCTACGCCGACGAGGAGCACTATCGCCTGGTGGACCTCGAGGGCATGGGCGATTCCTTCAAGAGCGGCTCCAAGCGGGTCGGCTCCTCCATGCAGCGCTTCGGGGCCTCCCTGCAGAAGAGCCTCACCGAGCGGCGTGAGCACAAGCGCAGCGAGAAGGTTCGCCGCGAGCAGCAGCGCGCTGAGAACGCCGCTCGCGAGGCGGCGTGTCGCCAGCAGGCCGAGGACGAGAAGGCCGTCCGGGAGGCCGAGCGGCGTCGCCTGGAGGCCGAGACGGTGGCCTTTGCCGATGACGATGACCCGCTCTTCACCCCCGCCCACCACCCGCGGCAGGCGTCCGAGGAGGCACCGGTCGAGACCGCGAGGGACGACGTGGCCCCGCGCGACGACGTGGTGCGTACCCACCCGGTGCTGGAACGGGCCCTTCGCCATGACGTCAACGCCGAGCATGCCCGTGAGACCCTGAGCCAGGCCGACGAGATCATCGTCATCAGCGTGATGTCCCGGGACGAGGAGGGCTTCTCCGGGACGGCATTGCTCGACCTGATGCTGGCCTGCGGGCTGCGCTATGGCCGCGACATGGGCATCTTCCATCGCTTCGAGACCGAGGATCCCGAGAGCCGCCTGCAGTTCTCCATGGTCAACGTGGTCAAGCCGGGGACCTTCCCCATCGAGGCCATGGACGACTTCCGCACCCAGGGCATCACCCTGCTGATGCCGCTGCCGGGCGCCAGTGATACCGCGGCCGCCTTCGAGGCGATGGTCGAGACCGCCATGGTCATCGTCCGCCACCTCGGCGGCGAGCTGAAGGACGAGAACCAGAGCGTGATGACCGCCCAGACCGTGGGGTTCGCCCGCCAGCGGGTCCAGGAGTTCGAGCGGCGCAATCGCCTCAACCGCTATCAGGTGAACTAGCCGACCGGGCTACGCCCGGAGCCGTAAGCCGTAAGCTTGAAGCGGAACAACCCCATGAATCCATGGGGTTGTTCTGTTATCAGGGATACGAAATGAAGCCTGGCTTCAAGCTTCAAGCTTCAAGCTTCGAGCTTCAAGCTTCGAGCTTTCCCGCCATTATCAGACCAGGGACGTCATGACCCAAGCCGACCCGCAGATCCTCGACGAGGTGGCGCGCCTGCGTGCCGAGCTCGACGATGCCAACTACCGCTACTATGTCCTCGATGAGCCCCGGCTCACCGATGCCGACTATGACCGCCGCCTTCGCCGCCTGCAGGAGCTCGAGGACGCCTATCCCGACCTGGTGACCCCCGACTCGCCGACCCGGCGGGTGGGAGCCGCGCCCGATGCCGGCTTCCCCGAGGTGCGGCATGCCGTGCCCATGCTCTCGCTGGACAACGCCTTCAGCGAGGAGGAAATCAAGGCCTTCGTCAGGCGCGTCGCCGACCGCCTGGAGGGCCATGGCGAGCCGCTGGCCTTCTGCTGTGAGCCCAAGCTCGACGGTGCCGCCGTGTCGCTGGTCTACGAGCAGGGCATGCTGGTCAACGGCGCCACCCGCGGCGACGGCCGCAGCGGCGAGGGCATCACCTCCAACCTGCGCACCCTGCGCTCCATCCCGTTGAGTCTGCGTGGTGATGACCCGCCCGACCTGCTGGAGGTGCGCGGCGAGGTGATCATGAGCCATCAGGGCTTCGAGGCGTTGAACGAGCGGGCCCGGGAGTCGGACGGCAAGGTGTTCGCCAACCCCCGCAACGCCGCCGCCGGCAGCCTGCGCCAGCTCGACCCCAAGGTCACCGCGACGCGCCCGCTGGAGTTCAGCGCCTATCAGGTGGCGCGCATCGAGCCGCAGCGAGACGACGCCAGTCACAGCCAGCTGATGGCCAGGCTCGGCGAGTACGGCTTTCGCACCAGTCAGGAGCTGGCGGTGGTCGAGGGGGCCGAGGGGATCATCGACTACTGTCGGCGGCTCGGCGAGAAGCGCGACGGACTCGGCTACGACATCGACGGCGTGGTGATCAAGGTCGACGACCTGCGTCGGCAGCGCGAGCTCGGCTTCGTGGCGCGCGCCCCGCGCTGGGCCATCGCCTTCAAGTTTCCCGCCCAGGAGGAGACCACCCGGCTCAACGGCGTGGAGTTCCAGGTCGGCCGCACCGGGGCGATCACCCCCGTGGCCCGGCTCGAGCCGGTCTCAGTGGCCGGGGTCACCGTCGCCAACGCCACCCTGCACAATGCCGACGAGATCGACCGGCTCGGCGTGATGATCGGCGACACCGTGGCGATCCGTCGCGCCGGTGACGTCATTCCCCAGGTGGTCCGGGTGCTGGAGGAGCGCCGTCCGGACGATGCACGGGCGATCGTCTTCCCCGAGCACTGCCCGGCCTGTGGCGCGGACATCGAGCACCTGGAGGGCGAGGTGGTGGCGCGCTGCTCCGGGGGGCTCTATTGTCCCGCCCAGCGCAAGGAGGCGCTGAAGCACTTCGCCTCGCGCCGGGCGCTGGACATCGACGGCCTGGGCGAGAAGCTCATCGACCAGCTCGTGGAGCGTGACTGGGTGACCACGCCGGCGGACCTCTTCCGGCTCGAGACCGAGCGCCTCGCCGAGCTGCCGCGCATGGGCAAGAAGTCCGCCGAGAACCTGGTGGCGGCGCTGGAGAAGGCAAAAGAAACCACTCTAGCGCGCTTCATCTATGCCCTGGGCATCCGTGAAGTGGGCGAGGCCACGGCGGCCAACCTGGCCCGACACTTCGGCCGCCTGGAGGCGCTGATGGGGGCCGACATCGAGGCACTGGAGGCCGTGGAGGATGTGGGCCCCGTCGTCGCCGCCCACGTGCATACCTTCTTTCGCCAGCCCCACAACCGCGAGACCATCGACGACCTGATCGCCTGCGGGCTGAACTGGCCTGAGGAGGAGGTCGGCGAGCGCCCCCGGCCGCTGGCCGGCCAGAGCTGGGTGCTCACCGGCACCCTGGAGAGCATGACCCGCGACGAGGGCAAGGCGCGACTCCAGGCCCTGGGCGCCAAGGTGGCGGGCAGTGTCTCGCGCAAGACCGCCTGCGTGGTGGCCGGCGAGGCCGTCGGCAGCAAGCGGGAGAAGGCCGAGCAGATAGGGGTCGAAGTCATCGACGAGGCCAGCTTCCTCGAGCGGCTGGCCGCCTGGGAAAAGGGGGAGACCGATTCATGAATGGCGATCGCTTTATCGAGGTGCCGTCCCGCATGCTGCCGGGCGAGACCCTGGACGCCCTGCTGGAGGCCTTCGTCACCCGCCAGGGCTATGACACCACCGATACCTCTGATGGCATGCGCGGCTGGGTGGCCCAGCTCAAGGCCCAGCTCGAGCGCGGCGAGCTGCTGATCGCCCATGACCTCAGGACCGAGACCACCGAGGTGATGACCCTGGCCCAGTGGCGCGCCTTCGGCCGCGACCTGGCCGACGACGAGGAGGGCTAGGAGCCTGTCGGATTTGACCGATCGTGACGAGAGATTCGGATTTCGAGACAAGTTTATCGATCTGATGAGGCGAATAGCCCGCTATTTAACGAATCAGATCGAATGAAATTGGCCGAAAGACCGGATCTCGCAGTAGATCAGCGTTAAGTCCGACAGGCTCCTACGCCCCCTCTACGAGCTGTTTCCGACGCCTCTCGCTGGCTGCTTGCCTTGAATCAGGTCGCGGATCAGCCGCCGGCCGGGGTGGAGGTGGTCCACCAGCGGCTGTTCCAGCGGCAGCGGCTCGTCGCAGATCCGTGAAGCGAGAAGCTCCGCGCACAGCGGCGCGCTGGCCAGGCCCCGGGAGCCGTGAGCGGCGCTGATCCATAGCCCCGCATGGTGGCGGCCGGGTGTGTCGGGCACGCGGGTGGCGTCCCTGGCCAGTGCCGCATAGTCGCTCTGCCAGGCCTCGGCGTCGGGCACCGGGCCGGCATAGGGCGACTTGTCGGGGCTGGCGGCGCGCACCGCGGCCCGTCCTTCCAGGTCACACGGGTCGAGACGGGCCCCCGCTTCGCGCAGGGCGGCCACGAAGGCGGGCAGGGTGGCCGTAAGCTCCGCCAGGTTGGCCGCGTGGTCGGCCTCGCGGATCCCGGTGTCCGTCTCGCGGGGCGCGAAGCTGGCGCCGAAGGTGAGCACGCCGTCCAGCGCCGGCGACACATAGCCGCCCGCGCAGATGACCCGTTCGAGCTCGGGGGCGCCCCGGGGCAGGGCGAGCCGGCTGACCTGGCCGCGCACCGGCTGCAGCGGGAGCCGCGCCGTCGGCGCGAAGCGGTTGGCCAGCGCCGCATTGGCGATCACCACCTGGTCGGCCGCCAGGCGCTCGCCGTCGGCCAGCGCCAGCGACCAGCCCTGCTCGTCCGGGGTCATGCCGACCACCTCCGCGCGACGAACCTGGATGCCCGACGTGGCGGCCAGCCGGGCGCAGAGGGCGGCCGGCCGCACCCAGCCTGCCTGGGGGTACTCAAGTCCGCCGTGGTCGATTGGCGTGCCGGCCAGCCGGGAAGCCTCGTCCGCCGTCACCCCTCGCACCACGCCCTCCGGCAGGGGGTGGTGGGCCAGGAAGCGCGCCTGGCGGGCCTGTTCCTTCTCGTGGGTGGCCAGCTGCAACACGCCGCAGGGCGCCCAGAGTTCCCGGTCGGGGTCGAGGGCCTCGAGCCAGCGCCGGCTGTGCAGCAGGCCGGCGAGATAGACCCGGCTCTGGGGGTTGGTGTCGGCCGCGAGCTTGACGTAGAGCGCGCCCTGGGCGTTGCCGGAGCCGCCACTGCCGGGCCCCTCGCGGTCGATCAGGGTGACCGTCACGCCGCGCCGGGCCAGGGCGGCGGCGGTGCTGGCGCCGGCGAGGCCCGCGCCGATCACCGCGATATGACGGGTGCGGTGCGGGGCCGGGGGCGAGAACCAGGGGGAGTGCTCGCGGCGGCGATCCGCGGTGGGCTCGGCGATCTCGCCGGCCAGCATCTCGCGCTTGCGCCCGAAGCCCGGCACCTTGCGCCAGCGAAAGCCGGCGGCGGCGAGGCCACGCTTGACCACCCCGGCGCAGGTGAAGGTGGCCAGGGTCGCTCTGGGGCGCGAGCGGGCCGCCATCGCCTCGAACAGCTCGGGTCGCCACATCTCGGGATTCTTCGCGGGGGCGAAGCCATCGAGGAACCAGGCGTCCACCCGGCCATCGAGCAGCGCCAGGCGCTCGGCGGTGTCGCCGAGGTGCAGGTCCAGGGTGACGCGCACGTCGAGCCATAGCCGGTGCACGCCGGCCACCGCTTCGGGCCACTGGGCGACCAGGCGTGCGGCGCGCTCGGCCAGGTCCGGCCAGGCGGACAGCGCCCGGGCCAGGTCGTCGCGGCGCAGCGGGAACTTCTCGGTGGAGACCAGATGGAGTCGGGCGGCCGGCGGGGCATGGGCATCGAAGCAGGCCCAGGCACAGAGCATGTTGAGCCCGGTGCCGAACCCGGTCTCGCCGATCACGAAGGGGCGCGCCTCCTGCCAGCCGGCGAACCGCTCGGGCAGCCGGTTGGCGGCGATGAAAACGTGCTCGGTCTCGGCGCGGCCGTCATGGCGCGAGAAATAGACATCATCGAAGGCCGTGGAGTGGGGGGCCTCCTCGCCGCCTTCCTCCCGGCGCCAGTCCAGGCGGGCGCTCTCCAGGCCGGAGAGCGGGGACAGGTCATCGGGGGCAGCGGTCAAGGCGGGGCTCCCTAGGGGGGTCGAAAGGGCGGGTTGGTCAGGATTTGATCGCTCGCGTCTCGGCGGCCTGCTGACCGCGCTGGCGCAAGGCGTCCGCCGCGTTTCAACAGGCTTGTCCACAGTAGCTGTGGGAAACCCGCTGTTGATAAATAAATAAGGTAATCCCCCGGCTTTGCCGGGGGACTACCCGAGGTTTGACCGTGTGGTGCGGTCACTGGGAACCTCCAATCTCGGCCAAGTGATAGGAGTTTACCAATGAGAGAGTGTATCAGCATTCCATCAATGCATTCTGTGTCACACTCGGTTACATCAAGGGGAAAGTTCGATTTCAATAGCCAGGAATTTTACGGGAAGAGCGAATAACTTTACTGGCGATAGCTTCTGGGAAAGAGGTTATTTTGTTTCCACTGTCGGGCTTGATGAGAATGTGGTCCGGGATTACATCCGTAACCAAGAAAGGTAGATGAGCATTATGATCAGCTTAAGTTCGGCATGTGAAGATAGCCGCCTTCAGGCGGCTCAGGTTCTTGCCCCTTTGAGGGGCTAACAAAATAAAGCCCCCGGCTTTGCCGGGGGATACTTACTGGTTGAGCTATGGCATGACCTTCTTGAAGGGCTTCACCGTCACCTTGGCATAGACGCCGGCGATCATGTAGGGGTCGGCATCGGCCCAGGCCTGAGCGCTCTCCAGGTCCTCGAACTCGGCGACCACCAGGCTGCCGGTGAAGCCGGCCTCGCCCGGGTCCTCGCTGTCGATGGCGGGGTGGGGGCCGACCAGCACCAGGCGGCCCTCATCGCGCAGTGCCTCGAGGCGGGCCAGGTGGTCGGGACGAGCGGCCAGGCGCCGCTCCAGGCTGTTGTTCACATCTTCACTGATGATGGTGTAGAGCATCTCGGGTCTTCCTCGGTGGTGGGCGGCTCGCGCCGCGGGTGTGACTGGCGCCCGGCATTGACCGTCACCGGTCGGGCACGCAACATGGAAGGATATTCTGACAAAGTCACCTGCCGGCGTCATGCCCATGACAGCACTTCCCGTGCGCTTCGAGGGCGAGCCCCTTACCATCGACCTGCACATGCACTCCACGACTTCCGACGGCGCCCTGCCGCCGGCCGAGGTGGTGGCGCTGTGCCGGGCTCGGGGACTGACCCATATGGCGCTCACCGACCATGACACCATGGACGGCATCGCGGAGGCGCAGGCGGCCGCCCGCCGCGAGGGGATCCGGCTGATTCCCGGTACCGAGCTCTCCACGCAATGGCGCGGCATCAATATCCACGTGGTGGGGTTGCTGCCCGATGGCCCCCGCGGCGATCTGGTCCCAGGCCTGGTAGCCCAGGCCGAGGCGCGCGAGCGGCGCTCGTGGCGCATCGCCGAGCGGCTCGAGAAGGTCGGACTCACCGATGCCCTGGCGCGGGCCCGCGAGCAGGCCGGATCGGCGCGCCCGCTGGGCCGCCCGGACTTCGCCCGGGCGCTGGTCGCGGCGGGGCTGGTGCCCGATATCGGCACCGCCTTCAAGAAGCACCTGGGCAACGGCAAGGCCGGCGACATCAAGGCCCACTGGCCCTTCCTCTCCGCGGCGGTGGCCTGGATCCTCGATGCCGGCGGGGTCGCGGTGCTGGCCCATCCGCTGCGCCACGGCCTGACACGGCGCAAGCGCGGCCTGCTGCTCGACGACTTCGCCGCCGCCGGGGGCCAGGCCGCCGAGCTGGTCAGTGGCTTCCAGAATGCCGACGTGACCCGCGACCTGGCGCGGCAGTTGCAGGAGCGCGACCTCTACGGCTCGGTGGGCAGCGACTTCCACTTCCCCGGCGGCCACCTGGCGCCGGGCAGCATGAGTCCGGTGCCACGTACCGCCACGCCGCCGGTGTGGACCCACCCGCGCCTGGCCGGCCTCGCCGCCCCGGCAGCCGCCTGAGGCCGGGACGTCGGATCGCGACGCGCTATAGTGACAGACACCTTCCACCGGCCACCCCACAGGGAGCACGCATGAGCCAGTTCTTCCAGATCCATCCGGACAACCCCCAGAAGCGCCTGATCGACCAGGCGACCCAGATCATTCGCGATGGCGGCGTGGTCGCCTACCCGACCGATTCCGGCTATGCCCTGGGCTGCCACCTGGGCGACAAGAAGGCCATCGAGAAGATCAAGTGGCTGCGCTCGCTGGATGACAAGCATAACTTCACCCTGGTCTGCTCCGATCTCTCCCAGATCGGCACCTACGCCAAGGTGGACAACGATGTCTTCCGCCTGCTCAAGGCTCATACGCCGGGGGCCTATACCTTCATCCTGGATGCTACCAGCGAGGTGCCGCGGCTGCTGCTCCACCCCAAGCGCCGCTCCATCGGCGTGCGCGTGCCCGACCATGCCATCACCCGGGCACTGCTCGCCGCCCTGGGCGAGCCGCTGATGAGCGTCACCCTGATCCCGGTCGGCGAGGAGCTGCCGATGACCGACGCCGAGGAGATCCGCGAGCGTTTCGGGGCGCACCTCGACCTGGTGATCGACGGCGGCGCCTGCCACCTGGATGCCACCAGCGTGATCGACCTGCGCGACCTGCCGCCGAAGATCGTCCGCGAGGGACGCGGCGACGTCTCACCCTTCCAGGTCTGATTCCCTCCCATTCGCCGCCGGCTCAGCGTGCCGGCGGCGACCCGTTATCGTCTCTCTCCTCGTCGCCGTGCTTGTACCGCCAGGCCTTGCGTTCCTCCTCCGAGAGGCGTGGGTCGGGGGCGGTCTCGTCCAGCCAGGTGCCGCACCTCAGGCAGTAGCGGGCGCGTTGCTCGTGGCGTTCATGGCCGCACCCGGGGCAGGCCTCGTCGGAGTAGCGATCCTCGCGGATCGCCCGGATCACCTGGGCGGAGAAGACGCCGGTGGGCACCGCGATGATCGAGTAGCCGATCAGCATCAGCATCACCGTGATCGCCTGGCCGATCGGGGTCACCGGCACGATGTCGCCATAGCCCACCGTGGTCAGGCTGACGATCCCCCAGTAGATGGACATGGGGATGCTGGTGAAGCCGGCCTCGGCGGGCTCGATCAGGTACATCACCGAGGCGAAGATGGTCACCACCATGAAGATGGTGAAGAAGAAAAGCAGGATCTGTCGCGTGCTGCGTCTGAGGGCGTCGACCAGCAGACGCCCCTCGCCGACGAACTGCATCAGGCGCAGCACACGGAAGATGCGCAGGGTGCGCAACAGCCGGACCACGACCATCGATTGGGCACCGGGAACGAGCAGCATCAGCCAGGTGGGTAGGATGGCCACCAGGTCGATGATCCCGTAGAGGCTCCTGAGGTACATCCAGGGACGCTCGAGGCAGTAGAGGCGTACCGCCAGTTCCAGGGTGAAGAGGATGGTGAAGCCCCACTCCACCCAGTAGAAGAGGGTGCCGTAGTCGGCGCGCAGGCTCGCGATGCTCTCCAGCATCACCACCAGCACGCTGGCGAATATCGTCACGACCAGGGCGATATCGAAGCCCTTGGCCAGCGGAGTGTCGGACTCGAAGATGATCTGGAAGACCCGGGTGCGCAGGCCTTCGCCGGCGGGCTTGGGGAGGTGGTTCACGCTTCGTCCTTGTGGTGGTCGAGGCCGGTCAGGCCAGGTCGATGTCGCCGGGCAGCCGGCGGGCCAGCCGCAGCATCCGGCGCCCGAAGGCGGGGGTCAGCCAGGTCTCGGCGCCAAGGGCCTCGGCGAGCCCTCGGGCGTCGTCGCGCAGTGCCTCATCGTCGAGGGCATCATCACCCAGTTCCGACAGGCGTTGGAAGGCCCGGCGCGCCTCGTCGCGCCAGGCGTCCTGGCCGGTATCGGCCAGGGCATCCAGCGCCATGCTGGCACGGTGCAGCCAGGCCGCGGCGCCGGTGCCCTCGGGCAGCGTCCAGCCACCGCCGAGCAGCGCCCCGCCGCGGGCCGCCTTGCTGGTGTCCGAGGCGCGCAAGGCGACCGTATCGGCCAGGGCGTCGGCGAGGGCCCAGAGCGCGGTCGGGTCGCCCGCCTTGAGCTCCAGCTCCAGTTCGCGGATCGCCACCGCCTGCCCGCCCGCGCGGATCTCGCCGAGGTCCAGGGCGAGCTCCACGCTCAGGCCGTCCTCCTCCAGCCACCAGGTCTCGCGCATGAAATCGGTGGCAAAGCGCGGCACCAGGCGCTCGAGCAGGCCCGGGTCGCGTTCGGCCATGGGGGGCAGGGCGGCCAGCCCGCGCAGGTCGAGCCCCGGGCCCGGCACCTCCCACTCCCACTCGCCGCGGGTCGAGAGGCCGCCACCGCCCTGGCCGCGGGTCTTCAGGGTCTGCAGCAGGCGGTCGCCGGCGCGGCGCAGGCGCAGCGCCATGCGCGCCTGCTCCAGGTCGCCCTCGGGGGTGTCGTAGTAGGTGTTGCCCAGGCGCGTGAGCGCGGGGGTCAGGCCAGCCAGGTGGGGGTGGCGGCGCAGGGCTTCGGGCGCCTCGGCCCCCAGGGCCAGCTTGAGCTCTATCTCGTCTGCCATCGGGGCGCCACCTCGGTTCGATGAATAATGGATGATTTTTTCATGACGGTGGCGGTGTCAGTCTCTATACTGACGCCGCCATTTTCCAGGTTCACAGATGCCCCATGGTGACATCCAATCCCTTCTCCGCGATGTTCGGCCGCTCGCCATTCCATCCGCTGCTGGCCCATATCGTCAAGGCCAACGAGTGTGCCGACGAGCTGCTGCCCTTCTTCGAGGCCTCCCTCGTGGGCAACTGGGACACCGCCGCCCAGCATCGCGAGACCATCACGCGCCTCGAGCATGAGGCCGACGAGCTCAAGACCGACCTGCGCCTCAACCTGCCCAACACCATGTTCCTGCCGGTGTCGCGCTCCGACCTGCTCGACCTGATCAGCGTCCAGGACAAGATCGCCAACAAGGTCCGCGACATCACCGGCATCATGCTGGGTCGCCGCATGCAGATGCCCCAGGAGCTGGCCCAGCCGATGCGCGACTACATGCGCACCTCGGTGGCCTGCGTGGCCCAGGCCCGCCACGCCCTGGAGGAGCTCAAGGACCTGCTCGAGTCCGGCTTCGGTCGCAACGTCGCCGACGTGATGCAGAAGATGATCCGCGAGCTGCACGCGCTCGAGCAGCAGGCCGACGGCCAGCAGGTGACTATCCGCCGCCAGCTCTTCGAGCTGGAGGACCGCCTGCCCCCGGTGGACGTGATGTTCCTCTACAAGATCATCGATTGGGTGGGCGAGCTCTCCGACCGCGCCGAGCGCGTCGGCAGCCGCCTACAGATCATGACGGCCAACTGAACACAACGGCCCCGGCGATCCCGGGGCCGTGTCGTGTCGACCTTCTTCCGACCGCTACAAGGGAACCCTCCCTATGTCGATCATTGCGCAGTACGGTGAGATCTTCATCATCCTCGCCTGTCTCTTCGGCTTCTTCATGGCCTGGGGCGTCGGGGCCAACGACGTGGCCAACGCCATGGGCACCTCGGTGGGCTCTCGGGCCATCACCATCAAGCAGGCGATCATCATCGCCGTGATCTTCGAGTTCCTCGGCGCCTGGCTGGCCGGCGGCGAAGTCACCGACACCATCCGCAAGGGCATCATCGACCCCGAGCTGCTGCAGAAGGACCCCCAGCTGCTGGTCTACGGCATGCTCGCGGCGCTGCTGGCGGCGGCGACCTGGCTGCTGCTCGCCTCCATGAAGGGCTGGCCGGTGTCGACCACGCACTCCATCGTTGGCGCCATCGTCGGCTTCGCGGTGGCGGGGCTGGGCGCGGGCGCGGTGGACTGGGGGGCCGTGGGCGCCATCGCCGCCAGCTGGGTGGTCTCGCCACTGCTGGCCGGTACCATCGCCTTCACCCTCTTCAAGTCGGTGCAACACCTGATCTTCGAGGCCCGCGACCCCTTCGCCGCGGCCAAGCGCTACGTGCCCATGTACGTCTTCCTGGTCGGCTTCGCGGTGACCATGGTGACCCTCACCAAGGGCCTCAAGCACGTCGGCCTGGATCTCGGCTTCGGCGCCAGCCTGCTGCTCGCCATCCTCGCCGGCCTGGTGATCGCGGCGCTCGGCGTGGTCATGGAGCGTCGCGTCAAGGCGTCGAGCCGCCAGTCCGACCAGTTCGGCTTCTCCGGGGTGGAGCGTGTCTTCGGCGTGCTGATGATCTTCACCGCCAGCGCCATGGCCTTTGCCCACGGCTCCAACGACGTGGCCAACGCCGTGGGGCCGCTGGCGGCGGTGATCAGCGTGGTGCAGACCGGCGGCGAGATCGAGGGGGCGGCCCTGGTGCCTTGGTGGGTGCTGGTGCTGGGCGGCGGCGGCATCGTCGTCGGCCTGGTCACCTACGGCCACAAGGTGATCGCCACCGTGGGCACCGGCATCACCGAGCTCACCCCGAGCCGCGGTTTCGCCGCCACCCTGGCGGCCGCGGTGACCGTGGTACTGGCGTCGGGCACCGGCCTACCGATCTCTACCACTCAGACCCTGGTGGGGGCGGTGCTGGGAGTGGGCCTGGCCCGCGGCATGGCGGCGCTCAACCTGCGCGTCATCGGCACCATCGCCATGTCGTGGCTGATCACCCTGCCGGCCGGCGCCGGCCTCGCCATCCTCTTTTTCTTCACCTTCAAGGGCATGTTCGGCTAAGCGCCGAGCTACAAGCGCCGAGCTACAAGCGCCGAGCTACAAGCGCCGAGCTACAAGCGCCGAGCTACAAGCGCCGAGCTACAAGCGCCGAGCTACAAGCGCCGAGCTACAAGAAAACCCGAAGGCCTCGGCCTTCGGGTTTTCTTTTGCGGCGGCGGATTCCATGCTGCTGCTTGGCTGCTTGGCTGCTTGGCTGCTTGGCTGCTTGGCTGCTTGGCTGCTTGGCTGCTTGGCTGCTTGGCAGCTTGGCAGCTTGGCAGCTTGGCAGCTTGACGGTGCCGCCTTTTTCGTCGCTCTGATATAGTGTCTGTCGACTCCCCCTTCGTTCACCTGCTGCCGGAGTGCGGCCTTGGATACTCGTTTCCCCTTCGTCGACTGGTTCCGCAATTCCTCCCCCTACATCAATGCCCACCGGGGGCGCACCTTCGTGATCCTGATCGAGGGCGAGGCCATGGCCAGCGGGCGAGGGGAGCAGCTGATTCAGGACCTGGCGCTGCTGCATACCCTGGGCGTGCGGCTGGTGGTGGTGTTCGGTATCCGTCCCCAGGTGCAGCAGGCCCTGGACGAGGCGGGCATCGTGCCCCGTTACCACCAGGGCCGCTGGGTGGCCGACGAGGCGATCATGGCGCGGGTAGAGCGCATCGCCGCCGAGCAGCGCCTGTGGCTGGAGGCGCGGCTCTCGCCGGGGCTGCCCAACACGCCGCTGCACGGCATCGAGATGACCGTGGTCTCCGGCAACCTGGTGATGGCCAAGCCGCTGGGCGTGCGCGAAGGCGTCGACTTCGACCACAGCGGCGAGGTGCGTCGGGTGCGGGCAGAGGCCATCGAGGGATTGCTCGAGCGCGGCTCGCTGGTGGCACTGCCGCCGCTGGGCTTCTCCAGCACCGGCGAGGTCTTCGACCTGGACGCCGCCGAGGTGGCTCGCCATGCCGCCACGACGCTCGGCGCCGACAAGCTGATCCTGCTCGGCGAGGCCAGCGGGCTGTTCGACCGCAGCGGCCAGCTGCAGCGCCAGCTGACCCCGGGCCAGGCCGAGCCACTGCTCCAGCAGGCCGACCCGTCCAGCGAGCTGACCCGGCACCTCGGCGCGGCCTGCGCCGCCGCGCGGCATGGCGTGGCCCGCACCCACCTGCTCTCCTGGCATGACCATGACGCCCTGCTCGGCGAGCTGTTCACCCGCGACGGCGTGGGCACCATGATCACCGAGCATCGTTACGAGCAGCTGCGGCCGGCGGAGCTCGGCGACATCGGCGGCCTGCTCGAGCTGCTCGAGCCGCTCGAGCGGCGGGGCATGCTGGTGCCGCGCTCCCGGGAGCGGCTGGAGTACGAGATCGACGACTATGTGGTGATCGAGCGCGACGGCATGATCATCGGCTGCGCCGCCCTGCATACCTTCGGCGAGGCCACGATGGGGGAGCTGGCCTGCGTGGCGGTCCACGACGACTACCGGGGCGGGGCGCGCGGTGAGCTGCTGCTCGCCGAGGTCGAGCGCCGGGCCCGCCGCCTGGGGCTCTCGGCGCTGTTCGCCCTGACCACCCACACCACCCACTGGTTCTTCGAGCACGGCTTCCGCCTGGCCGACATCGAGGCCCTGCCGCCGCTGCGTCGCGACACCTACAGCCACGCGCGCAAATCCAAGATCCTGGTCAAGACCCTCGCCTGAGTGGCGCGCTGTCGCCATCCGGAGACGCGCTAACCGACTGAAAATAAGCGCCATCCAGGAAAGCTGTCGAAAGGCGTCGTCACTTGGCGACGAAAATCCCGCGATCACCCCCACTGATTTGCCGCTCGGCAGGCCGCTTCCGATCTGTCTCCTTTTTCCCTGTCTTCAACCTGTTGATATAAAAGGGATGATGTGAGTTGTGGCACGCCGCTGGCAGTTGTCAGGGTGAGCAAGGGAAAACGGTTCATTCGGCTCGAACCGTTTCCCGGTCGCCGAAGGGAGGCGGGCCATCACTGCCCTGTGCTCCCGCTCCCCGACGCGGCCAGTGTCTGCTCCAAGCGATGT
Source organism: Halomonas sp. 11-S5 (assembly GCF_029889825.1). Lineage (NCBI taxonomy): Bacteria > Pseudomonadati > Pseudomonadota > Gammaproteobacteria > Oceanospirillales > Halomonadaceae > Halomonas > Halomonas sp. 11-S5. The sequence goes on along the minus strand of NZ_JARANW010000002.1, from coordinate 193,823 downwards.
GTGACTTTAGGTTGCGATGAGACGGTACCGCCGCCAGGCAAGGATCGGTATCGAGAGGGCAAGGACGCCCTGGCATGGATGCCTCTCCCCCGTTGTGGGGGATCGAATCGCGCAGCATCGCCATCGGCCTCCGGTCGCGGCGGTGGTGCCAGGAACGGAGCAGGGCGGCGCGCCATGCGATGGCTTGCCACCCGCATGAGGATGACCAGCCCCTGGTGGCAGATGGCGCCTCATGGCTTCGGGGCCTCCCCGGCCCATGGACATTCGGGCAAAGGACGGACCAGGTCGTCGATTGAGCGAATGTCTTGACCCTTCAGTTCCCTGCGTATTGGGCCGGCTCTGCCGGCCCTTTTTTTCTGGCGGAATGTTTGCTGGCGGAATGTTTGCTGCGAGCTGGCACCGATTGGCCACGGGGCGCTCGGCTGAACTCTGGTATCCTTAGGAATGAACGATGGTGGTTCCCGTTACCTTCCTGCAAAGAACGCTGTCCATGACCTCAGCCGTTACGCGTCGCTGGAGGCCGCGCTCGCTGTTGCAGCTGGTGCTGCTGGCCTTTTTGGTGGTGATGCTGCCGTTGGCCGTGTTGATGATCCAGGCCGGGCAGGCCATCTCCGAGCTGTCGCGCCTGGCGGATGTCAGTGCCCGCCAGGCGGTGGAGGAGACCCGGCGTGCCCGCTCGCTGGGTGCTCTGGCGCTGGAGATGGAGCGCGGTGCGCGCCAGTATGCCGTGGTCGAGCAGGAGAGCCTGCTGCAAATCTACGGCGAGCGCCTCGAGGAGTTCCGCGAGCTGTTGGCCCAGCAGCGTCAGCTGCTGCCCGATGATCCCGATGTGGCAGCGCTGGAGGAGAAACTCGACGACCTCGCCGAGCTGCCCGACCTGCCGCTCGAGGCGTTCACCGCCCGGCTCTCCGACTTCCTGCCCTTCGCCCAGCACACCGAGGCGATGCGCCGCGCCACCAACCGGCGCATCGACGAGCGCATCGAGGGCATCCGAGCCCGAGCCGAGGCCGTGCAGGTGCGCCTGTGGTGGCAGACCGCAGCGCTGGTCTCGGCGAGCCTGGTGCTGATGCTGCTGTTCACCCGGCTGATCATTCATCCGATCCGCCAGCTCGAACGGCGCATCCTGGGGATCGGTAGCGTGGGCGGGGACGCGGCGCAGACGCCGCGGCCCTTCAAGGGCCCGGCGGAACTGGTCACCCTGGACGAGCGGCTGGACTGGCTGGCCTCGCGGCTCGACGAGCTGGAGGCCCAGAAGCAGCAGTTCCTGCGCCATATGTCCCATGAGCTCAAGACCCCACTGGCCAGCGTGCGCGAGGGCTCGTCGCTGCTCGCCGACGGCGTGGCCGGCGAGGTGACGCCGCGCCAGCGCGAGATCCTCGACCTGATCGACGCCAGTGGGCGCGAGCTGCAGCAGCTGATCGAGCAGCTGCTGGATTACAACCTGCTCCAGCACAACCGCCAGCTGGACATCGAGCGGCTGGACGTCGCCACCGTGGCCAAGGAGGTGCTGGCCAAGCACCGCCTGGCGCTGGACAACAAGGAGATGCGCGTCAGCTGCTTCGATGGCCCCCTGACCTGGGCGCTCGACCGCACCGCCACGGCACGGGTCCTCGATAATCTGATCTCCAATGCCGTCGCCTACGGCGAGGACGGCGGTACGCTGGAGATCCGCGCCCGGCCGCTGCGCGACCGGCTGGTGATCGAAGTGGCCAACAGCGGCGAGCCGATCGCCGAGGAGGATCGCGAGCGGCTCTTCGAGGCCTTCTTTCAGGGCCGCGGGCGCCGCAAGGGGCCGCTCAAGGGCTCCGGCATCGGCCTCTCGGTGGCCGCCGACTGTGCCCGGCTCCAGCACGGCAGCCTGGCGCTCGTGGACGATACCCGGCTGGCGGTGTGCTTTCGCCTGACCCTGCCGCGGCTGGCCCGGGCTCCCGAACAGGATCACGACCACCCGACGCTCGCCCTGGCGGGCGCCCACTCGAGGAACGATACCCCATGACCGCGCGCCCCTGGTTCCTGTGCCTGGCCACGGCCTGGCTGGCCGGCTGCCAATACCTGCCCGAGTCGCTGCAGTCGCCCTCCGGCCCCTCGCCCCTCCAGAGCCCCACCACCGGCTCGGCGCGCTGCCATGCCGAGCTGCCGGACTTCGACAACGCGCCCTGCCTGCTCGACGACTGGGTGGCCTTCGGCCTGGCCTCCCAGCGCGGCGACCGGGTGTGGCGAGAGGCCACTCTGACGCGCCTCGGCGGCGAGAGGTCCGAGCGCCGCCTGGCGCGGGCCGTGCTGCTCGCCTGGGGTGACGAACAGCAGTGGAACCGTGCCTCGGAGCTCTACAAGGCCGATCTGCACGGTGCGCCGCCCGAGCTGCAGCCACTGCTGCGCTACTGGCTCAACGAGCTGGAGGGGCGTCGCCGCCTGGCCGGCCAGCTGGCCGAGAGCCGGGGCGAGCACCAGGCCGCCGTGGAGGAGAACGCGGCCCTCACCGAGGAGCTCGAGGCCATGGCCGAGAAGCTCGAGCAGCTCACCGCCATCGAACAGAGCATCAATCTGCGACAGCAGAATGAATGAACCGGGAGAGACGACATGAAGCAGTCCGGACGCCTGCCCAACGCCGGTGACCATGGTGCGCACATCCTGCTGGTGGATGACGACGTCAGCCTGTTGAAGCTGTTGGGCATGCGGCTCGAGAGCCGCGGCTACCGTGTCACCACCGCGGAGAGCGGCCGCGAGGCCCTCAAGCGGCTGGAGGTCGCACGCCCCGACCTGGTGCTGTCGGACCTGCGCATGGATGAGATGGACGGCCTGGCCCTGTTCCTGGAGCTGCAGCGCCGGGTGCCGGGCCTGCCGGTGATCATCCTCACCGCCCACGGCTCGATTCCCGATGCCGTGAGCGCCACCCGCCAGGGGGTGTTCGGCTTCCTCACCAAGCCGGTGGATCGCGACGAGCTGTTCTCCGCCATCGACGATGCCCTGGCCCAGACCTCCACCTCCGGCACCCAGGGCGACGACCACTGGCGCGAGGCGATCATTACCCGCAGCCCCGAGATGGAGCGCATCCTCGAGCAGGCCCGCATGGTGGCCGCCGCGGATGTCAGCGTGCTGGTCACCGGTGCCTCGGGGTCGGGCAAGGAACTGCTGGCTGGTGCCATCCACAAGGCCAGCTCGCGGGCCGACAAGCCCTTCGTGGCGATCAACTGCGGCGCGCTGCCCGAGCAGCTGCTGGAGAGCGAACTGTTCGGCCACGCCCGGGGCGCCTTCACCGGGGCGGTGAGCGAGCACCGCGGCCTCTTCCAGGCGGCCAACGGCGGCACCCTGTTCCTCGACGAGATCGGCGACATGCCGCTGACGCTGCAGGTCAAGCTGCTGCGTGCCCTGCAGGAGCGCCATATCCGCCCGCTCGGCTCCACCACCTCGATCCCCATCGACGTGCGCATCATCTCGGCCACCCACCGCGATCTGGACCGCGCCATGCACGAGGGGGAGTTCCGCGAGGACCTCTACTACCGCCTCAACGTCGTGAACCTGCGGCTACCGCCGCTCAAGGAGCGCGCCGAGGACGTCCCGCTGCTGGCCAAGCACCTGGTCGCCCAGGCCGCCGCCCGGCACAAGCCCTTCGTCAAGGGCTTCTCCCCGGAGGCGCTCAACCTGCTGGCCGCCTCGGCCTGGCCCGGCAACGTGCGCCAGCTGGTCAATGTGGTGGAGCAGTGTGTGGCCCTGACCACCTCGCCGATGATCCCCGAGGGGTTGGTCGCCCAGGCGCTGGCCGCCGAGGACAACGCCCTGCCGACCTTCAACGACGCCCGCGCCGGCTTCGAGCGCAGTTACCTGGTCAAGGTGCTCAAGATCACCGAGGGCAACGTCACCCAGGCGGCGCGCATCGCCGGGCGCAACCGCACCGACTTCTACAAGCTGCTGGCCCGCCACGAGCTCGAGCCCAGCGCCTTCAAGCCGGCCGCCCGCCAGCCCGAGCACCACTAGCCCCCAACGCAAGATCCCCTGCCGGAGCAGGGGTCATCGTGGGGTATGGCGAACCGCTGGCCTTACTTGGGCAGCTTGGTCTTGCGCAGGTAGGGGAAGATGGTCTCGAACTCGCCGAACTTCGCCTTGGCATCCTCGTCGGAGACCGTCGGCGGGATGATCACGTCCTCGCCGACGGTCCAGTCGGCGGGCGTGGCCACGCCCTTGCCGTTGGCGGTCTGCAGGGCGTCCAGGGCGCGCAGCACCTCGGCGAAGTTGCGGCCGACGTTCATCGGGTAGGTCATGGAGAGCTTGAGCTGCTTGTCCGGGCCGATGATGAACACCGAGCGCACGGTGGCGCTGTCGGCCGGGGTGCGGCCGTCCGGCAGGTAGGCATCGGCCGGCAGCATGTCGAACAGCTTGGCGACCTTGAGGTCCTCGTCGGCGATGATCGGGAAGCCGACGTCGCAGCTGGCGAAGCTGGAAATGTCATTGATCCACTTCTTGTGGTCCTCCACGCCGTCCACGGAGACGCCGATCACCTTGGTGCCGCGCTTCTTCCATTCCTCGCCGAGCTTGGCCACGGCGCCGAACTCGGTGGTGCAGACCGGGGTGAAGTCCTTGGGGTGTGAGAACAGGATCGCCCAGCTGTCGTCGAGCCACTCGTGGAAGCGGATCGGGCCCTGGCTGGTATCGGCCTCGAAATCGGGTACGACGTCATTGATGCGTAGTGACATGGTGTTGCTCCCTGTGGGTTGGGGGTGTGACCCCCGGGCGTCCGATTGCCGGGCCCGGGGAAGTGCCTGGCTCCTTGGGATATGGGTATGGGCTCGTGGTCCTCAAGGCGATGGTATCAGTGTAGTTATCATGTTATGGAATACATATATTCCATTATCTATCGATTCGATGTCTTCCCGCCATGGGACCCGGGATTGTCGGCCTCGACGTCGTCCTCGACGCCGGCCACCGTGAGCGCGAGTCGCCCCTCGCCCAGCCGGGCCTCGAGTGACTGGCCGGGGCTCGTGTCCGCCGCCCGGCGCACCACCCGGCCCCGGTCGTCCTCGAGGATCGCATAGCCCCGGCCCAGCACCGCCAGCGGGCTGACGGCCTGCAACTCGCGCACCAACCCGCCCAGCCGCTCGCGATGGCGGGAAAGCGCCCTCGGCATGGCCTGGTGGAGCCGCCAGCGAGCCCGGGTGAGGCGCTGCCCGGCCTGTTCCACCAGCCGGTCCGGCGAGCGCAGGGCGAGGCGCTGGTGCAGGTGGTGCTCGCGGCGCCGCTCGCTGGCGAGCCTGGCCTGCATGGCCCGCCGCAGCCGCCCCTCCAGCTGGGCCAGCTGCCGGCGACGCGCGGCCAGTACCTCGCCGGGGTGACGCAGCCGGGCCCGCAGGTGGTCCAGGCGCTGGGCCTCGGTCTCCAGGCGGGCGCGCTGGGCGCGGGTGAGCCGTTCGGCCAGCCGCTCGAGGCGGTGGCGCCGCTCGCGGCGGTCGGGCACCAGCTGCTCGGCGGCGGCCGAGGGGGTGGGGGCGCGCAGGTCGGCGGCGAAGTCGGCCAGGGTGACGTCCACCTCGTGGCCCACCGCCGACATCACCGGCAACCGCGAGTGGAAGATCGCCCGGGCCAGGTGCTCGTCGTTGAAGGCCCACAGGTCCTCCAGGCTGCCGCCACCGCGGGTGATCAGGATGGCGTCGCGGGCCGGGTCCAGCGCCTGCTGGCGGTTGAGCAGGCCCAGCGCCGAGATCAGCGCCGGGGCGGCCTCGCGCCCCTGCACCGGCACCGGGATCAGCGTCACCTGCGTCAGCGGCCAGCGCGCCGCCAGCACCGCCAGCACATCGCGGATCGCCGCGCCGGTGGGCGAGGTGAGCACCAGCAGGTGCCGCGGCGGATAGGGCAGGGGGCGCGCATTGGCGAATACGCCCTCGGCCGCGAGCCGGGCCTTCAGCCGCTCGAAGGCCGCCAGCAGCTCGCCAACGCCGGCCGCCTGCACCGCCTCGACAATCAGCTGGTAGTCGCCGCGGGGCTCGAACAGCGACACCTGGCCGCGCACCTTGACCCGGTCGCCGTCACGCAGGGGGGCGGCGACGAAGCGCGCCCGGGTGCGGAACAGCGCGCAGCGCAGCTGGGCCCGGTCATCCTTGAGGGTGAAGTAGATGTGCCCCGAGCCCGGCCGCGACACCCCGGAGAGCTCGCCCTCCACCCAGACTTCGCCGACATCCTGTTCCAGCGCCTGGCGGGCGCGGCGGTTGAGCTCGCTGACGGAGAGGGCAGGGGGGGCGACGGTGGTGCCGCTGGCGTTGGGGGGCATGGTGGCAAGGTCTCCGGCCGGTACGCCGCCCAGCCTAGCATGGAACCGGCCCTGCCTGGTTCCTGGTGCCGGTCGCGTCAGGCGCTCAGGCGCCGGCAAGCGCCCAGCAGCACCGGCATCAGCAGGATCAGCACCGTGATGCGAAGCAGGTGGTGCACGGTGACGAAGGCCGGGTCGATGCCCAGTGACAGCGCGACCAGGCTCAGTTCGGGCGCCCCGCCCGGCATGTAGGCGAGCAGCGCCGCCGGCAACGACACCCCCGCCCCGGCGTGGATACCCCAAGCGGCGAGGATGGCGATCGCCAGCAGGCCCAGCGCCTGCAGCACGGCCATCACCAGGGTATGGCCCACCCGGGCCAGCGAGGTCCCCGTGAAGCGCACGCCCACCGAGACGCCGATGATCACCTGGGCCAGGGCCAGCAACGTCGGCGGCACCGCGGCGTGGGTGACGCCGGTGAGGTGCAGTGCCGCCGAGGCCAGCGCCGGGCCGAACAACATCGCATTGGGCAGGCGCACGAGGTGTCCCAGCCAGGCGCCCAGCACGCCGGCACTGGCCAGCCAGGCGGCATCCGCCGGGCCAGGCAGCCACAGCCACCGGTCCGGGGCCGGCGTGGCGGCGGTCAGGCTGACGTGGCCGATGCCGTCAAGCACCGGCGGAATGGCCACCAGCAGCACCAGGATGCGCACCGCATGGGTCATGCCGACCACCCGCAGGTCGGCATCGGAGGAGAGCGCCATGCCGGTGACCGCCGACACCCCACCGGGGACTCCGGCGTAGAGGGCGGTATCCAGTGAGTGGCCGGCGACCCGTCGTGAGAACCATACCGAGAAGGCCATCATCATCGCCGTGGCCAGCAGCATTGTGCTCAGGCTGGCGCCCCACAGGCTCAGGTCGCCAGACATTTCAGGCGTGAAGGCCGCGCCCAGCATCACGCCGATCACCACCAGCACCCCCTTTCGGCCTCGCCCCGGCGAGCGCAGTTGGGCGCCGGCAAGGCTCGCCAGGGTGGTGGCGAACATGGCACCGAGGAGCCAGGGCAGGGGCACGTCGAGCCAGAAGGCGAGGGCGCCGCCGGCCAGTCCCAAGGCCAGTGTCGGCAGGAAACGGCTCAGGGCAGTCAGCCGTGTGGTGAAGGTGTCAAGCACTAACCTGTGACCTCACATCAATCGCCCCGGGCCCGACATGTCGGGCCAGGGGGTAGAAAAGGGGTGGGGGATGACCTTAGCCGTCCTCGACGTCCTCGCGGGGCGAATTGCCCGCCAGCAGCCTAGGCAGCAGCCAGGGCAGCACCAGCAACGCGGCGGCGGCAAGCCATAGTCCCAGCGAGATGCCGGACTGCCAGAGGATATCGATGTCGCCCCCGCTGATCGACAGCGCGCGGCGAAGGTTTTGCTCCATCAAACCACCCAGCACGTAGCCAAGAATCACGGGGGCCAGGGAGAACCCCAGCTTGCGCAGCAGGTAACCAAACACGCCGATGACCAGCATCAGGTATATGGCAAACAGGTCGGAGTGCAACTGATAGACACCAACGAAGGCCAGGATGGCAATGGCGGGCACCAGTACCCAGCGCGGAATGGTCAGCACGCGAGCAAATACGCCAGCCAGCGGCAGGTTGAGCGCCAGCAGTACAACGTTACCGATGTACAGCGAGGCGATCAGGCCACCGGCCACTTCCGGGCGCTCGGTGAACATCATCGGCCCGGGGGTGATGTTGTAGAGCATCAGCGCGCCGAGTAGCACGGCCGTGGTGCCAGAACCGGGAATGCCAAGCGTCAGCATGGGCACGAAGGAGCCAACTGCAGCCGCGTTATTGGCCGACTCTGGCGCTGCCAAACCGCGCATGTCGCCCTTGCCAAAGGTGCCTTCCTTGTCGGAAAGGCGCTTCTCGGTAGTATAGGAGACGGCGCCAGCCACCGATGCACCGGTGCCGGGGAGAACGCCAATGATAAAACCTAGCAACCCCGAACGGCCGATAGCACCTTTACATGCAAGTACTTCCTTGAGGGTGACGAAGACCCGGCCCAGCGGCGGGAGCTTGCCTTCGTCCTCCGAGCGGTGGGCATGCTCAAGCATCAGCAGAATTTCACTGATGGCAAACAGCCCAATGATCATCACCACGAAGTCGATGCCGTCGTAGAGCTCGGGCAAACCGAAGGTATAGCGCAACACGCCGCTGCCGGAGTCGATGCCTACGGTGGCAATCAGCACGCCGAGCACCGCGCCAATGGCGGTCTTGATCGGGTCCTTGCCCATCATCACCGACATGGAAGAGAAAGCGAATATCATGAGCGCAAAAAATTCTGCTGGGCCGAACATCACCGCGACTTCTGCCAGCAGCGGCGCAAAGAGCGTCAGGCCAATAATGGCAATGGTCGCGCCAATGAATGAACTGACGGCCGAAAGGCCTAGAGCGGGGCCTGCAAGCCCTTTCTGTGCCAGCGGGTAGCCATCCAGGGTGGTCATGACGGCGCCGGCATCACCAGGCACGTTGAGCAGGATGCTCGACATGCGCCCGCCGTATTCGGCGCCAGTGTAGACGGCGGCCAGCAGGATCAGCGATGACTCCGCCGGCAAGCCAAGGGTGTAGGCCAACGGCATCAGAATGGCGATGCCGTTGATCGGCCCGATGCCCGGCAGTGCCCCGAAGAGCGTGCCGAGCAGCGCGCCAAGGAAGGCCAGGCCCAGGTTGAGAGGAGTTAGAGCAACCCCGAAGCCGTCGATCAGGAAATCGAACATCTCAGCGATCCTTTAGATGAAGCTGGCGAAAAAGTAGCCAGAAGGCAGACTGATGCCGAGGGCGGCGGAAAACAGAAAATAGCCGACAATCGACATGACAACGCCGGTGATCAGTGCCTTACCCCAGGTCGCATCAAACAGTCGCGCTAGAGCGGTTACCACCAGCAGCGATGAGACGATGAACCCCAGCTGTCTGAACAAGACGGCATAGACCAACAGCAACACCAGCACCAGTAACAACCGGAGCGCCAGCGCCTTGTGAGGCCAGCTGCCGTTGTCGCCGGGCCTGAGGATCATGACCAGCGATAGTAAGGTCAGCAGAATCGACAGCCCCAAAGGGAATGCCTTGGGGCCGACGGGCTCATAGCTGAAAGGTATTTCCAGCTGAAGGGCCTGGACGGCGATAAACGCCGCCAGACCGATCAGGGCAATACCCAGTACTCGGTCGGCGGCGATTCTCATTGCGTTAGACCCACTTCTTCGGCCAGCCCTTTGAATTCGCTAACCTGTTCTTTGACGTAGCTGTCGAAGTCGTCACCGAAGCGTGACATCGGGAACAGACCGCGCGCTTCACGCAGTTCGGCAAAGGCAGGGTCTTCTGCCAGTTCCTGCATGCGCTTGATCCAGGCCTGGTAGGCTTCGTCGCTGACGTCCGGACCCATGTAATAGCCGCGCCAGATCGGCCACTGGACGTCGTAGCCCTGCTCGGCCGCGGTGGGGATTTCAGTGTAGGGGCCGTCCATGCGCTCTTCGGAGAGGGCCGCCAGCACGCGGATCTTGCCGCTCCCAAGCTGTGACTTGAGCTCGGAGAGATCGCCGGTGAAGACCTGGATATGGTCGCCGAGCAATGCCGCCAGGGCCTCGCCGCCACCCTCGAAGGCCACGTAACGAAGGTCTCTTGGCGACATGTCCCCGGACTTGGCGATCAATGCCGCCTTCATCCAGTCCTGGCTACCCACCGTTCCGCCAGCGCCGAAGGCGATCTCGCCCGGGTTGTCCTTGAGGTCGGCCATCAGCTCCTCGAGGCTTTCCCACGGTGCATTGGCACTGACGACGATAGCGCCATAGTCGACGCCGAGCGCGCCAAGCCAACGAACCTCATCAGCGTCGTACTGGCCAAACTTGCCCAGCGCCAGGTTGACGGCGGCACCGGTGCTGGCGGCAACGATCAGGCCAGGGTCATCGGTGCGTACACCGTTGACATGGTTATAAGCTACCGCGCCAATGCCACCGGGCATGTAGCTGACCATCATCGGCTTGCTGATCAGGCCGGTATCCTGCAGGCCATTGGCAGCCAGTCGGCACGTCAGGTCGTAGCCACCGCCGGGCTTGGCTGGCGCGATGCACTCGGTGGGTTCCGGGATCGTCTGAGCGTGAGCCTGGCCAATAAACAAGGCACTGCCGATGGCGGCAAGGCCAGAGGCGCGGCGAAGGGTCGGGTTGATCTTCATGACGAACTCCTGTTCTCTTGTAATGAAGGGCGGGCAAGGGCCTCGCCGCCATCTCGTGATGGCCAGGGAGATGCTAGGCCCGTCACCTTTCATCAACCTGTCACCTTGCCTGTCACTCCCTGAGACATTGGTCGTATGCGCCTGCTGGTCATCGAGGACGATGTACTGATCGCCCGCTCGCTGGAGCAGGCGCTGTCCCCCTTGGGCAATACCGTCGAGGTGTTCACCACCCACGGCGAGGGCGCGGCCGCCCTGCGCCACGACCGCTTCGACCTGGTGCTGCTCGATCTCGGCCTGCCCGACGGGAACGGCCTGAGTCTGTTGTCGGCGCTGCGCGACCGCGGCGACACCACCCCGGTGCTGATCCTCACTGCCCGGGATGCCGTCGACGATCGGGTCAGCGGCCTCGACCACGGCGCCGACGACTACCTGGCCAAGCCGTTCTCGCTCGCCGAGCTGGAGGCCCGGGTGCGGGCCCTGCTGCGGCGCAGCCAGCAGCGCAGCGACAATCGGCTGCGTTACGGGACGCTCGTCTTCGATCCGGCCACCGGCGCGGCGACCCTCGACGACGCTCCGCTGGCGCTGCCGCGCCGCGAGCTGCGCCTGCTCGAGGGGCTGCTGTTGCACGCCGGCAGTATCGCCCCTCGCGAAGCGCTGGAGCGTCGCCTGTTCGGCTTCGACGAGGTGGGCTCCAACGCTCTGGAGGTCTACGTCAGCCGGCTGCGCAAGCGGCTCGCCGGCTCCGGGGTTCAGATTCGCACCTTCCGCGGGTTGGGCTACCGGCTGGAGGAGGATGCCGGGTGATCGAGGTCACGGGCTCGCTCAAGCGCCGCCTGGCGGTGTGGCTGCTGGTCACCGTCACCGGCCTCGGCGCACTGCTGATGGTCGAGGCCTGGATGAGCACCCACCGGGCCGCTGAGCGGGCCTTCGACAGCCAGCTCGAGGCCGCCGCCCTGACGATCGCCGAGGCCGTGCAGTGGCAGCAGGGCGAACCGCTGGTGGAGGTGCCGGCGGCGGCCCTGCAGATACTGGCCACCCGGCGCCAGGAGCGGGTCTTCTACGCCGTGCTCGACGCCGACGGCGAGGCGGTGTCCACTAACCTGCCCTTCACCATCGAGCCGGCCTGGCGCGAACAGGTGACCAGCGCGCCGATGGCGCTCACCACCCGCCTCGACGGCGCCGCCTGGCGGCTCTACGGCCGCGAGTATGACTCGGCAGGCTGGGTCTCCCAGGAGCCGGTGCAGATCTGGGTAGGACATACCCGCGGCGGGCGGGTGGCGCTGGCCGACGAGCTCTTCGAGCGCACCCTGACCCGCTTCGTGACCATGGTACTGCTGGCCGGCGTGCTGATGGCCCTGGCCCTGCGGGTGGCGCTCGGCCCGATGCGCCGGCTGCGTCGTCAGCTGCGCCACCGCGACGCCGACGACATGCGCCCGCTCGATGCCCGGGTGCCCGAGGAGATGCGCGAGCTGGCCCAGACCCTTGACCACCTGTTCGCCCGCCAGCGCCAGAGCCGCGAGGCGCTGCTGCGCTTCACCGCCGACGCCAGCCACCAGCTCAAGACACCGCTGGCCGGGCTGCAGAGCACCAGCGAGTTGGCGCTGCAGAGCGAGGACCCGGCCGACTGGCAGGCCGCTCTGACGGCGGTGCACGAGGGGGCCGGGCGCACCAGCCGCCTGGCCGGCCAGTTGCTGAGCCTCGCCCGCCTGCGCCACCTAGGCGAGGCCGACGCGGTGGCGCCGTTGGACCTCGCCGCTGTGCTGCGCGAGACCGTGCTGGACTGGGCCGGGCGCGAGGTGGCGCGCCACCATGACCTTGGGCTGGCCGATCTGCCCGGCGGCCCGCTGTGGGTGTGCGCCGAGGGCTGGGCGATCCGCGAACTGCTCGGCAACCTGATCGACAACGCCCTGCGCTACACCCCGCCGGGCAGCGTGATCACCCTGGGCGTGGCGGTCCACGGCGACGAGGCGGTGCTCTTCGTCGAGGACGACGGCCCGGGCGTGCCGGCTGATGCCCGCGAGCGGCTGCTGCAGCCCTTCGAGCGGGGCGGGCGCCAGGATACCGACGGCTCCGGGCTGGGTCTGGCGATCGTCGACTCTATCGCCCGGGGGCTCGGCGGTCGGCTGACGCTGGGGACTTGCGAGCCTCACGGCCTGGTGGTGAGACTTTACCTGCCCCTGTGCAATCCCAAGGAGACTCCATGACGCGATGGCGAGTCGGTCTGCATCTGGTCCTGCTGGCGATGCTGCTGGCAGGGGCCGCCCCGCTGCACGCGGCGCCGACGCCGCTGGTGGTTGAGGCGGCGCTCGACCGCGAGGTGGTCGCGCCGCTGCTCGACGCCTTCCGCGCCGCCCATCCCGACATCGCCCTGGACTTCCGCGACCGCTCGACCCTGGAGGTTGATGCGCGGGTCGGCGAGGCCGACCCGGCGCCGGACGTGGTGATCAGCTCGGCGATGCCCTGGCAGATGGCGCGGGTCAACCAGGGCTACGCGCGGCGGCTGGATTCGCCGGCGGCGCGGCGCTGGCCAGCCTGGGCCAAGTGGCGCGACGAGGTGTTCGGCTTCACCTTCGAACCCATCGTCATGGCCTACCGGCTCGATCTCTCGCGCCACATGGCGCCGCCCCAGACCCACGCTGACCTGCACACCCTGCTGACCACCGAGCCGGGCAAGCTCGAGGGCAAGGTCACTGGCTACTCGCCGCTCAAGAGCGGGGTGGGCTACACGCTCTACCAGCAGGACGCCCGCTACACGCCGCGCTTCTGGGACCTGGTGGCCGGCATGGGGCGGGTGAACGCCCAACTCGAGGGCAGTACCCGGGCGATGCTCGAGGGGCTGAGCGAGGGGCGCTACTGGCTCGGCTACAACCTGCTCGGTTCCTACGCCATGCTCTGGGCCCAGCAGCACCCCGAGGTGATCGTGCAGGTACCTCGGGACTACGCGCTGGTAATGATGCGCATGGCCTTCATCCATTGCGACGCGCCGCATCCGGTGGCCGCCGAGGCCTTCGTCAACTTCCTGCTCGGCCGCGAGGGGCAGCGGGTGCTGGCCGGCCAGACCACGCTGTTCAGCGTGCGCCCGGACATCGTCGGGCCCTACACGGCGGCGCGGCTGCGCGATCAGGTGGGCGAGCGGCTCTTCCCTATTCCCCTCAACGCCTCGCTGCTGGCCTTCGTCGATCCCCAGCGCCGCGCCGCCTTCCTGGCGCGCTGGCGCCGCGAGTTCCGCCGCGCCGAGTGACGGGGGACGGCCACGACTCGCATTGCCGCCCCCCGGCCGTGGTCGCTATAATGGGAGATTAACTTCACTCCCTCCCACCAGTTCACTGGGTGTTGCCGCATATGCTACGTATGGCCCAAGAAGCTCTTACGTTCGATGACGTATTACTCCTGCCCGGGTATTCCGATGTCCTGCCCAACGAGGTCAGCCTCAGGACCCGCCTGACCCGCGACCTCTTCCTGAACATCCCGCTCGTCTCCGCCGCCATGGATACCGTCACCGAAGCCCGCCTGGCCATCGCCATGGCCCAGGAAGGCGGCATCGGCATCATCCACAAGAGCATGACCATCGCCCACCAGGCGGCCGAGGTACGCAAGGTCAAGAAGCACGAGAGCGTGATCGTCAAGGACCCCGTCACCGTGGGGCCCAAGGCCAAGCTGGCGGACCTGCTGGCGATGGCCGAGGAGCACGGCTTCTCCGGCTTCCCGGTGGTGGAGGGGGAGACCCTGGTGGGCCTGGTGACCCAGCGTGACATGCGCTTCCAGCCCAACCACGGCGACAGCGTGGCCGACATCATGACCCCCGGCGAGAAGCTCGTCACCGTGCCGGTGGGCACCAGCCTCGACATCATCAAGGGCAAGATGCAGAAGCACCGCGTCGAGAAGATGCTGGTGGTGGATGACGAGAACCGCCTGCGCGGCCTGGTCACCTTCCAGGACATCGAGAAGGCCCGCACCTTCCCCCTGGCGGCCAAGGATGCCGACGGCCGCCTGCTGGTCGGCGCCGCCGTGGGCACCGGCCCCGAGACGCCGGACCGCGTGGCCGCCCTGGCCGAGGCCGGTGTCGACGTGGTGGTGGTCGATACCGCCCACGGCCACTCCAGGGGCGTGATCGAGCGGGTGCGCTGGGTCAAGGAGCACTTCCCGCAGATCCAGGTGATCGGCGGCAATATCGCCACCGCCGAGGCCGCCCAGGCCCTCGCGGAAGCGGGTGCCGATGCCGTCAAGGTCGGCATCGGCCCCGGCTCCATCTGCACCACCCGCGTGGTGGCCGGCGTGGGCGTGCCGCAGATCACCGCCGTCTCCAACGTCGCCGCGGCGCTGGTGCCCTACGACATCCCGCTGATCGCCGACGGCGGCGTGCGCTTCTCCGGCGACCTGGCCAAGGCCGTGGCGGCCGGTGCCAGCACCGTGATGGCCGGTGGCCTGCTGGCCGGCACCGAGGAATCCCCGGGCGAGATCGAGCTCTTCCAGGGCCGCACCTACAAGGCCTACCGCGGCATGGGCTCCATGGGCGCCATGTCCCAGACCCAAGGCAGCGCCGACCGCTACTTCCAGGACAAGAGCGAGGGCGCCGAGAAGCTGGTGCCGGAAGGCATCGAGGGCCGCGTGCCCTACAAGGGCATGATGAGCGCCATCGTCCACCAGCTGATGGGCGGCCTGCGCGCCTCCATGGGCTACACCGGCTGCCGCGACATCCAGGAGATGCGCACCAAGCCGCAGTTCGTGCAGATCACCGGGGCCGGCTTCAACGAGTCCCACGTGCACGACGTGCAGATCACCAAGGAAGCCCCGAACTACCGCGCGGGTTGATACACGCTTGACGCCGGAAGCTTGAAGCTGGAAGTGGCCGCGCCGCTTCCAGCTTTCGTGTTTCCGGGCCGTTCGCCTCTCAAAGGAAAGGCCAGATGACCGACATTCACGCCCACAAGATCCTGATCCTCGACTTCGGCTCCCAGTACACCCAGCTGATCGCCCGCCGGGTGCGCGAGATCGGCGTCTACTCCGAGGTTCGCGCCTTCGACATCACCGAGGCCGAGATCCGCGAGTACGCCCCCAACGGCATCATCCTCGCCGGCGGGCCGGAATCGGTCACCGAGCTGGGCTCGCCCCGCGCCCCCCAGTGCGTGTTCGAGATGGACCTGCCGGTGCTGGGCATCTGCTACGGCATGCAGACCATGGCCGAGCAGCTCGGCGGCGCCGTGGAGGGCTCTCACGTCCACGAGTTCGGCTACGCCCAGATCCGCCTCGACGCCGAGACGGCGCTGTTCCGCGACATCTCGGACCATATCGACCACGAGACCGGCAAGAACCTGCTCGACGTCTGGATGAGCCACGGCGACAAGGTCTCCCGGGTGCCCGACGCCTTCACCGTCACCGCCTCCACCCCCAGCTGCCCCATCGCCGCCATGGCCTGGGAGGAGAAGCGCTTCTTCGGCGTGCAGTTCCACCCCGAGGTGACCCACACCCTGCAGGGCCAGCGCATCCTCGAGCACTTCGTGCTGGAGATCTGCGGCGCCGAGCGCAACTGGACCCCGGCGCAGATCATCGAGGACCAGATTGTGCGGGTACGCGAGCAGGTGGGCGACCGCCACGTGCTGCTCGGCCTCTCCGGTGGCGTGGACTCCTCGGTGGTGGCCGCACTCCTGCACAAGGCCATCGGCGACCAGCTGACCTGCGTGTTCGTCGACAACGGCCTGCTGCGCAAGGCAGAGGGCGACCAGGTGATGGAGACCTTCGGCCGCCACATGGGCGTGAAGGTGATCCGCGTGGACGCCGAGGCGCTGTTCCTCGACAAGCTGAAGGGCGAGGCCGACCCCGAGGCCAAGCGCAAGATCATCGGCAACACCTTCATCGACGTGTTCGATGATGAAGCAAGCAAGATTGAAGGTGTCGACTTCCTGGCCCAGGGCACCATCTACCCGGACGTGATCGAATCCGCCGCCGCCAAGACCGGCAAGGCGCATGTGATCAAGTCGCACCACAACGTGGGCGGCCTGCCCGAGACCATGAAGCTCACGCTCGTCGAGCCGCTGCGCGAGCTGTTCAAGGACGAGGTGCGCAAGCTCGGCGTCGAGCTCGGCCTGCCCTACGACATGGTCTACCGCCACCCCTTCCCGGGGCCGGGCCTGGGCGTGCGCATCCTCGGCGAGGTGAAGAAGGAGTACGCCGACATCCTGCGCGAGGCCGACGCCATCTTCATCGAGGAGCTGCACAAGGCGGACTGGTACCACAAGACCAGCCAGGCCTTCGCCGTCTTCCTGCCGGTGCGCTCGGTCGGCGTGGTCGGCGACGCCCGCCGCTACGAGTGGGTCATCGCCTTGCGCGCCGTGGAGACCATCGACTTCATGACCGCCCGCTGGGCGCACCTGCCCTTTGATCTGCTGGAGACCGTCTCCAACCGCATCATCAACGAGATCGGCGGCGTCTCCCGCGTGACCTATGATGTGAGCAGCAAGCCGCCGGCGACGATTGAGTGGGAGTGATAGCTCCGTCGATCATGTAGGCTTTGAAGGGCCCACCATTGGTGGGCCCTTCGTGTATCTGGCCCACGCACAGGGAGGTGGCGACATGGCAATGCCGGATTTTCAGACGCTTATGCGTCCGGTACTTGAGTTTGCGGCGGGTGCTGAAGAGCGCTCAATGAAGGAAACTTACCCCGTATTGGCTGACCAGTTTCAGCTCTCGGAGGAAGAAAGAGAGCAGCTATTGCCCAGTGGTCGAGTTCGTCTGTTCCGCAATCGTGTCGCGTGGGCTGTCACCCATCTGAAAAAAGCTGGACTTCTGGAGCCTCGACGTCGAGGTGTCTATGCCATCACTTCGCAGGGGAAAAAGGTCCTGGTCGATGCACCAGAGCGCATAACACTGAATTATCTGATGCAGTTCGAGGCCTTTCGGGAGTTCCGAAGCCAGCGCAGTGACAACGAAAGATCGAATGCCACTGCTGAGACAGTAGAGCAGCCCACTCCTGATCTTGAAGATGAGGGCCAGACGCCAGAAGAAGCACTTGCCAAAGCATGGAAAGAGATCCAGGAGAACCTGGAATCCGAAGTGGTGGACCAGATTAAGCAAGTCTCGCCCGCGTTCTTCGAACAGCTGGTGGTGGATGTGCTGGTCTCCATGGGTTACGGCGGCGAGCGACTCGGTGCGGCGCGTGCGGTCGGGCAGAGCGGGGATGGCGGCATCGATGGCATCATCGACGAGGATCCGCTCGGCCTGGACGTGATCTATCTGCAAGCCAAGCGCTGGGAGGGCATGGTAGGGCGCCCCGAGATCCAGAAGTTTGCCGGCGCGCTTCAGGGGCGGCGTGCCAAGAAGGGTGTCTTCATTACCACCTCGAGCTTCACTCGAGAGGCCCGCGAGTATGCGTCGATGATCGATAACCGTATCGTCTTGATCGATGGGTATCGTCTGGCCCGACTGATGATCGATCACGACGTGGGTGTGTCGCCGGTCGAACGTTATGTGATCAAGCGCTTGGACACGGACTACTTTGTCGAAGAGTAACAGTTTTTAGCGCCCACCTGCGGGAGAAGTTGCGCTGGAACAGCGCGTGAGTCTGATCACCCTGGGCGTCGGCGACCTGGCGCGAGCGCGGCGCTTCTATGAGGCGCTGGGCTGGCAGGTGGGGATGGCGCAGGGCGATGTCGTTTTTTCCAGCTCAACGGGCTGATCCTGTCGCTCTATCCTCGCGCCGCCCTGGCCCGTGATGCCGGGGTGGTGGATGCAGGCGGCGGGTTCGCCGGCATCACCGGCGAGCTCAGTCCGGTGCGTCATCCGGCGAAACGCCGGCGGCTGCGCACGGTCCTGCAAGAGCTGGTGCATCGCGCCGCCCTGGTGATCCACAAGGCGCGGCAGATCATTCTCGATTTCGGCCAGGACATCGGGCGTATGACGGTACTGAAGACGTTGCGTCGCCGGTTTCGTTATCCCAAGGCCGCGCCATGCTGACCGGGCGATCCTGTCGGATCATCAGCAAACCGACGCTGCCGCACTGGCCGGCGGGTAAGGAATGCCTGGCTGTCGCAAATGGCGGTGAAAGGGTGGTGAAACAGGCCGTCAACAGGGGGCAAGGAGGCCGATATCGCCCTGGTCAGTCATCACCAGGACCGATAAAGGGGATGCCGGTGATCAAAAATTGCTCGGGAGGCGAGATAGGGAAGACTTGGGCTTCGGGATCACGGATTCAGGATACTGTCCAGTGACATCAGCCAATTAATAATTGAAATTTCTCAGAGCCTGGCCAAGTTCCTCAAGTGCTTGACTATGTTTCTCTGGCCCCATCTTTCTGATATTGGCAAGCTTCCACATCACAGCGGGTAACTGGTCAACTCCCTGAGCAGGGAAAAGCGACCAGTCGGGCTCCCCCTGTTTGAACGAAAGTAGAAAGCGAGCATCGTCATCGGTGAACAGCTGGGCCAGCCGTTCCAGCAACCTGGACTGTACTTCCTCCAGCTGCGGCAGAGGGATGTCGGTTATGGCCATACCGACAAACTCCTTGCGGTAGATGGCCTCCAGCGGCTTCATCCTCGGGTTGATGACTTCGTTCATCGGCCTGGGGTGCCCGAGCAGGTAGACCAGGAACCCCTCGAAGACACTGCGATCCAGGCCGCCTTGATCCAGCAACAGCTTCACATCGAAGAGATCGCGAGGATGCTGACGATCCAGCGCAGCACAGAGCTTGCCGCCATAGAGGTCCGGCAGCGACACAACCTGCACCGAGGCAAAGCCGTACTCGTCTTCCACAGCCTCAACCAGGTCAAGCTGCTGAGGCGGATGCACGGTGCCGCGCAGCACCGGCGAGACTTCGACCTTCACCTGGCTGCGGCCACGGCGCACCAGGATTCGCAGCTCATCGCTGCGGTTGTCCTGGAGATCCGCCTGTACCCCGGGCAGTTGGGTACCGATGGCCTGAGCCAGCCGCTGTAGCGCCTGGCGGCAGCGACTCAGGGACTCATCACGTGGCTCCAGCGGCAGGTAGGCGAGGTCGATATCGACCGACAGCCGCGGGAAGGGCTGGACGAAGAAGTTGATGGCCGTGCCGCCCTTGAGCGCAAAGCAGGGCTCGGCGTTCAGAAAGGGCAACAGCGCCACCAGAAGGCGCACCTGTTCGTGATAGCGGGCATCAATGCTCATCCGTGAACGCCTCCGGGACCGTGACCTGATATTCCTTGTCCAGCCGCCCCCCTTTGCAGAGCTGCCGCTTGCCCTTCCCTAGGTCGAGGTTACGGGTATCCAGGCGATGGTACCAGGCGTGGCCGGCATGGCGAGCCAGCACCAGAAAAGCGCGCTTGGTCTTCACCGAGCGGCACCCTCCCAGCAGCGCCTGCAGCCGGCGCGGGCGTAGCGTATTGAGCCCGGTAAAGGTATCCACCAGCTCGCTGCTGAACAGCAGGTCGGTGGGCGTGATGGCGATCCACTCGAGGATAGCGCGCTCCGGCGTCGATATCCGCAGGGCAAACCCCACTCCAGGCGGGTTGTAGTCCGTGAAGCTGCCTGTCAGGTCCAACGGCAGCCCCTTGTCCTGATGCAGGTCGATTGCCCCGGCCCAGTCGGCCTTCTCCAGCCACAGCGGCAGCTGCGAGCGGCGCTCCGCCGCGTATAGGTGAGTGGTGTCATGCCCCATGGGCAGGTAGTGGGCAAAGCCCTGCAGAGCCAGGGCGGTCTGGCCACCCGGCCAGAACGGCGGCGCCTCGGGATCATGAAGTACCTGCAGCGCATACACCCCGCTCTCCCAGGTCAGCGGGTCGCCGGCACGGCAGTAGGCGCCTCGCCCGAGACGTTTCAGCCAGCCGGCATCCGTGAGCTTGGCGGCATGGTTGGCGCTGATGCCGCGGGCCTCCAGCCACGCCGTCGTGACGACGGCGCCATGGGGGATCTGCTGCCACAGCTGGTTTACTTTCGTTGCCATAGATTGCCCAATCAACCAACTATGATGCTCAAATTAAACCACAATGGTTTAACTTGAGTGTCTGAAATGGAAGATTAGGCCAATTTCAGCGACTTTTCTAAACCCATACCTACGTCGCGTGTCCGATACCCCGGGCCTCGTCCAGCCGCTGGGTAATATGCAGCACCGCCTCGAGCTCCGAGCAGTCCTGCTCGCGCATCACCCGCATGCGCTCGGCCTTCTCTTCACCTTCCGTGCCGGCCAGTGCCAGGTAGAGGCTGGGGGGCACCACCCGAAACAGCGCTTCCAGGCGCCCTGACAGCACAACCCCCTCAGTGTACTTCTTCGAGACCTTGGTAGCGGAGGCCATCAGCTTGCGCTGGGTGGCGGTGAGCTCCTTGAAGCGGCTGACCTGCTCGATCTCGTCCGGCGGCATGCAGAGGCACAGCCAGAACTCGATCATGTTGAGCAGCTTGCGGGCCGCGTCCGGGAAGTCCTCGAGGTTCTGGGTGGCCATCCAAATCCAGTGGGAGAGCTTGCGGCCCATCTTGCCCACCTTGACCAGATAGGGGCTGAGCAGCGGGTTGACTAGGAGCAATCGGAGCAATCGGGGACAGGCCCTCTTTCTTGGCTCGAAACAGCCACCGTCGCATAGACTGAATGTGCTGATCCCGTGGCACCGAATCTCGTCTGCCCGCTATGGTGTTGCTATTGATAGGGCACAGGCCGGGAGGTAATTGCGATGGAACAGCGCGTGAGTCTGATCACCCTGGGCGTCGGCGATCTGGCGCGAGCGCGGCGCTTCTATGAGGTGCTGGGCTGGTAGGTGGGGATGGCGATGGATGACGAGGTGGTCTTCTTCCAGCTCAACGGGCTGATCCTGTCGCTCTACCCTCGCGCCGCCCTGGCCCGTGATGCCGGGGTGGTGGATGCAGGCGGCGGGTTCGCCGGCATCACCCTGGCCCACAACGTATCGAACGAGGCCGAGGTCGACGCGGTGCTGAGCGAGGCCGAGCGCGCCGGCGGTCGTGTCGTGAAACCGGCCAGCCGGGCGGAGTGGGGCGGTTACTCCGGCTATTTCGCCGATCCCGATAGCCATCTCTGGGAGGTAGCCCACAACCCGGGGTTCCCCATCGATGCCCAGGGCAATACCCGGCTTGGCTGATCGAGGCCTCCCGGTGTGACCGCAGGGGCGTGGCTTGCCGGGCGCCTGGCCCTGTGCATCGTCTCCGATGGAGTGGCTACACTGAAAGGCACAGCCACCGCAAGGAGGACGCCATGAGCACTCGCCTGTTACGAGGGTTGATGGCCGGGTTCGCGGCTACCCTGGTCATCTCGTTGATGCTGGTGCTGCGCCTGGCGGCGGGCATCATCCCTTGGTACGACCCCATCGAGGTCATGAACCTGGCCGCTCAGGACCTGCTCGGCGCGCCGGACAGCCACATGCTGGCCTGGGGCATCCATTTCGCCGTGGGCACGCTGATCTGGGGGCTGCTGTTCGCGCTGCTGGTCCCCTATCTCCCGGGCCGCACCCCCACCCGGCGGGGCCTGGAGTTCGGCGTGGGCAGCTGGCTGGTGGTGATGGTCACGGTCTTTCCCCTGGCGGGCTCCGGCCTGTTCGGCCTGGGCTTCGGGCTGGTGGCACCGCTGTCCATGCTGATCGCCCATCTCATCTTCGGCGCGGTGATCGGGGCCGTCTACGGCTGGGCGGAAGGCGTGGTCTAGCCCCGGAAGGGGCGGCCAAGGGGGAAAATCGGGGACAGACCCTCATTCCACCGCCGAGGACATGGTGGCGGGTGAGAAGGGCCACGGCTGATACCGCGGGAAGAGGGGGCTTGGCGAGTTGCTCCCGTCGCCCCATCCTCGCGCTGCTCTGGTCAAGGGGCCGGCGCCCGACGCAGCCTCTGTCGGTCGCCCTGCGTCGCCACTGGCGCGAGCGGTCAGTCGATGCCGAGCATCACGTCCGAGGCCTTGATGACGACCTGAACCTCGCTGCCCACGGCAATGCCGAGGTCCTCGATGGCGTCACTGGTGATCATCGACTTGATGGTGTTGCCGCCGCCGATGTCGACGCGTACCTGGCTGTTCACCGGGCCTTCCTTCACCTCGAGCACGGTGCCCTTGATCACATTGCGTGCGCTGATCTTCATGCGTGTCTCTCCTTTCGCCGTATTGATGGATTGCGTGTCGCGGGCCTTGCTCCCAGCTATCAGCTATCGCCCCCATCCTGTGGCGCCCTTGCGGCGCGCCTGTGCTTAACATGCAGGCGCAAGCGGTCGGAGACAAGCCCCATCGCCAGGCCGACAAGGGCTCCCCCAAAGAGTGTGCCCAGGGCCGTGGCGGCGATTACCGGGCGACAGTCGGGGCGAGCGTCGAACAGTCGTTTGCCTAGCATCAGCTCGATCGCGGCATTGGCGAGCAGGGCGCCGATCACCGGTGTTGGAATCGCGGCCAGCCATGCGATCACCGTGGGGCCCTGGAGGGCGGCCAGGACGCAGGCGGCAGCCACAGTCAGCGGGGCGATGAGGCTGCGTGCGCCGAAGCGGTAGTGGGCGGCAATGCCGCCGGCACCATGGCACATGGGCATGGCGCCGAAGGGTACCAGCGCCAGATTGAGCAGCCCGCTGGTGGCAGCCAGGCGACGTTCGCTGACCCGCCGGGCCGAATCGGGAAAGAGCGAATGCGCGACCGCCGTCGCCACGACCACGGCGTTGAGCAGGGTCAACGGCAACTGCGCCATTAACCCCTCGGCCACGGCAGGCATCGACAGCGCGAGGCTTTCCGGGGACGAGCCCGCGGCCAGGGGGAGAGTGGCGGTCGAGTCGCTCAGCAGAGCGCCGCCGACGACCAGGAGCGCCCAGGGGCCGCGCGGCCAGATCCACGAGAGGGCGAGCAGCGCCAGCGCCAGCAGGGCGATAAGCCAGCCCGCGCCCATCATGTCCACTGCCAGAACGCCAAGCATCAAACCCAAACCCGCCTGCAGCCCCGTGACCACTGATTGCGGCAGTGCGCGGGCGAGTCGGACCAGGTGCGGCGTGAAGGACATGGTGAGCAGCACCGCGCCGATGATGGTGCCTGCCCAGGCGGTTTCGAGGCTGGTCAGGCCGCCGGTCAGGATGATCGCGCCTAGCGCTTTCATGGGCTGCACGGCGATCGGCAGCCGGTAGACCACGGCCACCAGCAGGTAGCCGGCGGCGAAGCCGAAAAACACCGGCGTCGGCGCGAGCACGCCCAGCGAAATGGCCGAGATCACGAACGGGAGGAGGGTGCCGAGGTCGCCGAAGGCACCGGAAATATCGCCGGAGAGGCTCGTGAACGCTTGCTGGTAGCGTCGCCAGGAGGTGTCGGGGTTCATGCCATTCACTGTAGCGCTCGGCGGCCAACCCGTCGTCAACGTCTGAGGCAGCCCTTTCAGGGGACAGCCAACCCGCGCCACGCACTCACTGTCAAGCCAGGTCGCCAGGTCACGTCACGCTCGATGCCATCGCCAACAGCGCCATCCAGTCGATTGGCTGCGTGGCCGCCCGGATCTGTAACACCAATCCATGCGTAAAAGCGGTGATGTCGTGGGAGCGCCGCTAGCGGCGCGATACATCGGCGAGACGCCGAGGGAAAGCCTCGAATGGCCCCTGTGCCCACCGGGCCGTGTGAGACGCCATCCTGTCGGAGCGCTATCATGCGGGGCGAAACATCCGTCGCGACATATCAGGAGGCCAGGTGGGATCATCGATGGATCGACAGGGAAGGGCATCCTGCGTGGTGGCGCGGGCCGTGCGATGGTTGCTGATCGTGGGGCTCGGGCTGCTTGCCAGCGGCTGTGCCATGCTGGCGCCGTCACCGCCGCAGGATCAGAGCAACATCTGCGAGATCTTCCGCGAACAACCCGAGTGGTATGACTATGCCCGCGACGCCCAGGAGCAGTGGGGCACACCGATCGCCACGCAGATGGCCTTCGTCCAGCGGGAATCCTCGTTCCGCAGCCATGTGCGCCCGCCCCGCAAGCGCATCCTGGGGATCTTCCCCGGCCCACGCTCCTCCTCGGCACGGGGCTATGCGCAGGCCCAGGACCCGGTCTGGGGTGAGTACCAGGACGATGCCGGGAGCCTCTTCGCGCGCCGCACCCATATGCAGGACGCCACCGACTTCATCGGCTGGTACAACGCGCGCACCCATCGGCAGCTGGGCATCTCGCTGCACAACCCTGAACACCTCTATCTGGCCTACCACGAGGGGGCCGGGGGGTATCGGCGCGGCAGCTACCGCAACAAGCCCCGGGTGAGGCAGGCCGCCCGCCAGGTCGGCACCCTGGCGAGTCGCTACCAGTCACAGCTGGCCGCCTGCGAAGCCGAGTTTCGTTGCCGGCGCTTCTACCAGGTCTGGCCGTTCTGTCGGGGGTGACGTCGATCGCGGAAGAAACCTTAACAGGCTATCGTTTGTCGAAGCGATAGGGTACATCCCGCCCATCTCTATTCAATTTGGTGGGCTAGCCATCGTCCGACAAGGAGCCGACATGAGCGAACGAACCGAGTACGTCCCGCCGAGGGTCTGGACCTGGGAGAAGGCGAGCGGCGGCACCTTCGCCAGCATCAACCGGCCCGTCGCCGGCCCCACCCACGAGAAGACGCTGCCGGTCGGCACGCACCCCTTCCAGCTCTACTCGATGGGCACGCCCAACGGCGTCAAGGTCACGGCGATGTTCGAGGAGCTGCTGGCACTGGGCTACCAGGACGCCGAGTACGATGCCTGGCTGATCCGCATCGGCGAGGGTGACCAGTTCGGCAGCGGCTTCGTCGAGATCAATCCCAACGCCAAGATCCCGGCACTGGTCGATCACAGCACAACGCCGCCCATCCGGGTGTTCGAGTCGGGCGCGATCCTGCTCTACCTGGCGGAGCGCTTCGGCGAGTTCCTGCAGGTGCAGGAGTACGCGCACGTGCAGCGCTGGGCCAGGGAGATCGATGCGCGCCCGGCGGTGCAGCGCGGGCGCATGGTCAACCGCACCTTCGGTGACCCGGCGCTGCAGCTTCACGAGCGACACCACGCCAGCGACGTCCAGACGAAGACCCAGGACAAGCGCCAGGCCCGGGTCTGAGGGGCCGATGCCGCAACGCATCAGGCGCAACACATGAGGCACTGGGCGACAGCGCGGCCTGACCGCCTCGCCTATACTCTGACTAACGGTAGCCGTCCTCGCGAGGTGCGCCATGTTCGCTCGCTTGAGTAGTGGGATGCTGGCGGGGCTGGTGGCGCCCCTCTCCACCCTGCTGGGCCATATCGTCTTCGGCCTGGCGCTGCTGGCCATGACCGGCATTGCCCAGGCGGGGTCGAGCATCAGCTCGGCCGTGGTCAGCTCGGCCGTGGTCAGCTCGGCCTCGGGCGAGGGTGCAGTGGTGGAGGCCGTGCTGACGGGGCACAGTGCACGGGTGGCGGTCAATGGCGACCGGGTCGAACGGTACGACGGCCGGCTGATCGTCAACGGGGTTTCGTATGGCACGGTCGACGCGCAGGCGGTGGTGCGCTATCGGGTGAGGGGCGATGAGCGCACCGTGCTCGTCGATGATTTGGTGCGAGCGCCGGCCGAGTAGCGCTCAGCCGCAACCGATGCCCGGCGTCGTTCAGAGCCGCACCAGCATCTTGCCGGTGTTGGCGCCCTCGAACAGCGCCAGGAAGGCGTCCGGGGTGCGCTCGAGGCCCGTCTCGACGGTCTCCGCGTAGTCGATCTCGCCATTGGCCACCCGCGGGCCGACTTCTTCCAGGAAGCGCGGATAGTCGGCCCAGTGGTCGAAGATGATGAAGCCCAGCATGCGCAGGCGCTGGATCAGCACCATGGCCAGGTTGCTCGGCCCTGGCGCTGGCCCCTCGGCGTTGTAACGGGCGATCATTCCGCACACGGCGATGCGACCGCCGGTTCGCAGGGTGTTGAGGGCCGCCTCCAGGCAGACGCCGCCGACGTTCTCGTAGTAGACGTCGAAACCCTCCGGGCAGGCCGCCTTGAGCGCCTCGGTCAGCTGCTGGGTGTCGCGGTCGCGGTAGCTCACCGCCTTGATGCCGTGGGACTCCAGCCACGCGAGCTTCTCGGGCGCCCCGGCGATGCCGACCACGGTGCCGCCCTTGGCCTTGGCCAGCTGCACGGCCAGCGAGCCCACCGCGCCGCTGGCGGCGCTGACCAGCACGTTGTCGCCGTCGCGCATCTCGGCGATCCGGTTCAGGCCCGTCCAGGCGGTCATGCCCGGCATGCCGAGCACGCCGAGGTAGGCCTGTTCCGGCACCTCGATGCCCGGCAGCGGCTCCACCTGATCGCCCGGCAGCTGGGCGATGTCTCGCCAGCCGGCCATGTGCCGGACCTTGTCGCCCACGGCCAGGCGCGCATCCCGTGACGCGATCACCTCGCCCACCGCGGCGCCTTCCAGCGGCTCGCCGATGACGAAGGGGTCGATGTACGTCTTCACGCCGCTCATCCGTCCGCGCATGTAGGGGTCCACCGACAGCCAGGTGTTACGGATGCGCACCTCGCCCTCGGCCAGCTCGGCCAACTCGGCTTCGTGCAGCTCGAACAGCTCGCGCCCTGGTGTGCCCTGGGGGATGTCGTTGATGGTGAAGTAGCGGGATTGCATCATGCAGCTCCTTCGCTTCGGTGAGTAGACGACCAGTCTAATGCAGAGACGGCGGACGGACCAACCTGTGAACGAAAACACCCCATTCGACCTGGGGCCGAATGGGGTGCGGTGACGGCACTTGCAGGTACGGTCACGGCCTCAACGCTGAGGCGCTTCCTCGAACAGCTCTGCCTTGGCATCACGCATGACGTCTTCGCAGGCGGCCTGATGGGCGAGCTGGGTGAGCAGGCTCTGGCTCAGGGCGAAGCCCTTCTCCAGGCAGGTGTCGACGTCCTCACGGCTCACTTCGGGGGTGACGTTGCAGTCAATCTTGATCGTTCTTCCACCACCGTCCAGCTTGTCGGCGAATTCCCGAAAGCGCCAGGCGATTCGCGCCTTCCAGCTGGCTGATTCTTCCACGCCCTCGTTTACGCTAAACGTGCACTGCCACTCCGGTTTGTAGACCTTCATGAGAACCTCCCGTGCTGGCTTGAAAGAATGATCGATCGTGTCTTCTGCTCCGTATCTGAAGATGTTGCACAATCATCATACAGGCTTTCGACCATCGGGCCAGTGCATCCGGCACGTCAGTGAGATTCTTCAGCCCAGGTAGGCGGCGAAGGCTTCGAAGGCGGCTCGCTGCAACTGAGCCTGGTGTGCCCAGCACTTCAGCACGTAGGAGTCGAACGGTTGGACTTGCACTCGTGGGGTAGTCATTGCGATTGCCCTCATCAGGGGGATTGCACTACCACCATAGGCGCTTTTGTTGCAGTGCAGCAAGGTTTTTCGTGATCAGCCCGGGTGCGCCTTCCTCGGTCACTATCCACCACCGAAAATCAGCGGGTTAGCTAAGCCGGACCTCGCCCAGCACCCCGGTCAGCCGCTCCAGTACCTCGCCGCTGTGACGCCAGAAGTGCCAATAGAGCGGCACGGCGAGCGAGCATTCGGGGGCGATGCTGGCCAGCCGGCCCTCGGCCACCAGCGACGCCACCTGCATCCGCGGCAACATGCCGTAGCCCATGCCGGCGCCGGTCAGTCGCACGAAGCCCTCCGACGAGGGGCAGAGATGGTAGGGAAAGCTGCCGTGGTAGCCGCAGCTGGCGAGGAAGCGGTGCTGCAGCTGGTCATGGGGGCCGTAGACGATGGCCGCTGCCCGGCGGAAGGCCTCGGGCGTCGGCCCGTCCGGGAAGTGGCGGGCGATATAGGCCGGGGTGGCGAAGGGGTGGTAGACCATGGTGCCCAGCGGCACGCAGCGGGCCCCGGCGATGGGCTGGTCGCTGGCGCACAGGCAGGCCGCTACCTCGCCGTCGCGCAGCCGCTTGAGCCCCACGTCCTGGTCCTCGATCACCATGTCCAGCAGCAGGCCCTCTGCCCGGCAGAAGTCGCCGACCGCCTCGGCCCACCAGGTCGCCAGGCTGTCGGCATTGACGGCGATGCGCAGCCGGGGCGAGGCCTCCTCCAGGGTGGGCAGGGCCGTGCGCAGGTCGCGCTCGAGCAGCTGGACCCGCTGGACATGGTTGAGCAGCCGCTGGCCCGCCGGGGTGGGCGCAAGCCGAGGGTGGCGGATCAGCACCGGCTGCCCCAGGCGGACCTCCAGCGCCTTGATCCGCTGGGAGACCGCCGACTGCGAGAGGCCCAGCCGTTCGCCGGCGCGCTCGAAGCCGCCGCACTCGACCACCGTGGCCAACGCCTGGAGCAGCTTGTAGTCCAGCATGGGCTCTCCTTGCCGGGAGGGGGTGGTGGACGCTCAAGTATAAGCAAAACTGATGCCATATTAGCAGGATGATTTTTCAGCATCTCGGGTCGTCGCTATGCTGGCCGTTCTCGACGGGTACCAGGACAGGGGAAACGCGATGCTGGAGAGCTATCTCACCGGGCTGGTGGTGTGCGGCGGGATCATCGTCGCCATCGGCGCGCAGAACGCCTATGTGCTGGGAGTGGCCGTGCGACGGGAGCACCACTGGTGGTCGGCCGGGCTGTGCATGAGTACCGATGTGCTGCTGCTGGCCGCCGGGATGTTCGGGGTCAGTGCGGTGCTGCTGAGCATGCCGAGCGCCATGCAGGCGCTGCGCTGGCTGGGGGTGGTGTTCCTCGCCTTTCTGGCGGCCCAGGCCTTCCATCGTGCCGCCACTGGCCGGCAGGGGCTGGCCGATGGCGCCTCGGGCGGGCGCGGCCGCCGGGGCGTGCTGCTCGCCACCCTCGCGGTCACGCTGCTCAACCCTCAGGTGTACCTCGACACCCTGCTGCTGATCCCGGCCATCGGTGCCCAGCAGCAGAGCGCCGCGACCTTCGTGGCGGGCGCCGTCACCGCCTCGATCCTCTGGTTCAGCCTGCTGGCCTGGGGCGGCTCGGCGCTCTCGCCCTGGCTCTCCCGGCCCCTGGCCTGGCGGGCGATCGACGGCACCATCGGCGTGATGATGGCGGCCATCGCCGTGAACCTGGCCGGCGGGGCCGGCCTCGCGACCTGACGGGGGGCAAGAGGCCGCCGGCCGAGGGCTTTGCAATCAACGAACGGTTTGGCTCTACTGGGGCCATGACATCGACCCAAGCCCCCGCCACCCCGGAGCGCAAGTTCGAGCGCTCGCTGCTCGAGGCAATCCTTGAAGCCTCGCCTGACGGCATTTTCGTCGTCGACGATCAGGGGATAATTCTCTGCCACAACCAGCGGCTGCTCGAGGTGTTCGGCATCGCCCCCGGGGCGATCGCGGGTGGTGAGGACGGTGACCTGGCGGGATTGGACGACCAGAACCTCCTGACGCAGGTCCTGCCGCTCATCCACGAGCCGGAGCCCTTCCTGCAGCGGGTGATGATGCTCTACGCCGACCCCCTGCTCGAGGACCACTGTGAGCTGGAGTGCCGGGATGGCCGCACCCTGGAGCGCCACTCCAGGGCCCTCTGGGGGGAGGACCAGTGCTATGTCGGCCGTGTCTGGTTCTTCCGCGACATCACGGCGCGCAAGCGGGTGGAGCACGCCCTGGAGCAACTGGCCCAACATGACCCGTTGACCGGCGCCGCCAACCGTCGCCACTTTTTCGAGCGGGCCGCCGAGGAGCTCGCCCGCGCCCGGCGCCATGGCGATGCTCTCTCGCTGGTGATGCTCGACCTCGACCACTTCAAGCGGATCAACGACCACTGGGGGCACGCCGCGGGCGATCGGGTGCTGCAGGCCTTCGCCGCCGGGGTCCGCTCGCTGCTGCGCCGGGAGGACCTGTTCGGGCGCATCGGCGGCGAGGAATTCGTGGTGCTGCTGCCGGCCACCGGCCTGGAGGGGGCCCTGCCACTGGCCGAGCGCCTGCGCCGCCAAACCGAGGGCCTCGACCTCGAGGAGAACGGTGAGCGGGTGAGTGTCACCACCAGTGCCGGCGTGGCGACCCTGGGCGCGGGGGATGCCTCCACGGATGCCCTCCTGCAGCGGGCGGACGAGGCGCTCTATGCCGCCAAGCGGGCCGGCCGCAACCGCTCGTTCTGCCAGGCCTAGGACGCCGGCTCCGCGCGCGAGACCCTCACTCTCCCCGTGCTTATTCCCCGCCGGACGGCGACAGCTCCAGCTCCACCGCGGCGGCGATCACGTCCTGGTAGTTGCGGATCCGCTGGACGTAGTGCACCGGCTCGTAGCCCCGCGCATAGCCGTAGCGGGTCTGCGGGTAGTAGCGCTTGTCGGCCTTGAGCGGGAGCACCTCCTTCATGTCCTCCCAGGAGTCCGGGTCCCTGCCCAGATCGCGCGCCAGTTGCCGGGCGTCCAGCAGGTGGCCACGGCCGATGTTGTAGCTCGCCAGGGCCAGGTAGGTGCGGTCCGGCTCGGGAATCGTCTCGGGCAGGCGCCGGTGGCGGTCGGCGAGATACCGCGCGCCGCCGTCGATCGCCGCGGCCGGGTCCTGGCGGTTGGTGACGCCGAGGGATTCGGCGGTGTTGCGGGTCAGCATCATGATGCCGCGCACCCCGGTGGGCGAGACGGCCCGGGGGTCCCAGTGCGACTCCTGGTAGGCCAGGGCCGCGAGCAGGTCGGCGGGCATCCCGGTGGTCTCCTCGGCCGCCAGGAAGAGATCGAGGAAGGAGGGCAGGCGCTCGTCGATGCGCCGGTTAAGCGCGCGCAGGTCGACGAAGTCGAATTCGCCGATGTAGGCGTAGTAGCGGTCCTTCATCGCCGCGACGCTTTGTTGACCCTCGGCGCTCGCCATCCACTGCTTTGCCATGTCGGCGAGTGCCTGATGGCCGGCGGGCAGGTACCAGCCCAGCCGGTCGCCGCTGGTCAGGTTCATGGCGACTTCCAGGTGCGGGAAGTGGCGGCGCACCACCCGCACGATGTTGGAGTCGGCCAGGGTGCAGTCGATGCGCCTCTCGGCCACCTCGGCCAGCAGTACCTCGGTGGTGCGCGGGTCCTCCTCGAAGGCGATGCCGGTGTGGCGGTTGACCAGGCTCTCGAGCTTCTCAGCATAGCTGGAGCCCGCCGTGACGCGGATCTCGACGCCGGCCAGCTCCTCCACGCGGCGCGGCAGGGGGCGCATGTCGCGGTGGCAGACCAGCTGCTC
The DNA here is from genome assembly GCF_029889825.1 of Halomonas sp. 11-S5. Lineage (NCBI taxonomy): Bacteria > Pseudomonadati > Pseudomonadota > Gammaproteobacteria > Oceanospirillales > Halomonadaceae > Halomonas > Halomonas sp. 11-S5. Next base: position 162,360 of record NZ_JARANW010000002.1, on the reverse strand, counting down.
GACGATGTCGGTATGGCCGGGGCCGCGGCGGAAGCGCGCGTCGCGGGAGGGCAGGTGGGTCAGCCCGGCGGCAGCCAGGTCGACTTCGCCGGTCTCCAGGGCCTGCAATACCCCGGCGGTGGAGTCCTGCAGCGTCCACTCGAGCTCCCAGTCATGGGCCTCGGCGAACTGCTGGACCAAGTCATGCTCCGGTCCGGCGGGGGTCTCGTCGCGGTCGAGGTAGTAGGTGGTGGCGGCGTTGCGGGTGGCCACTTTCAGCGTCTCACCCGGCTCGGGCGGGTCGAGCAGCGTGACCGGGGGGGCGCCCGGCTCGCAGCCCTGGAGCAGGGCCAGCGACAGCAGCAGGATGGCAGTGAGCAGGCGGGATCGGGACATGGACGGGTATCCTGACTGGAGAGATGATGGGAGCAGCCTACCAGTCTCCGGCGGTGCCCTCGGCGGGACGAGTCAACGCGGGGCGTTGCGTGCCAGCCGCTCCTCAAGCAGGTCGCGCAGCTCTTCGGCAGCGGGTTCGGTCTGGCGCAGGATCTCGTCGATGCGGTTGAAGTGCAGCAGGCGTACGCCTTGGGTCTCCGGGCGCAGGTAGAGGTCGGGTGGCTGGTGGCGCAGCGCCTGTCGGATGATCGTCTGCTGCATGATCTTGAAGCTGTTGAACAGCATGTCGCTCAGGCCGACCTCCTTCCCGTCCTCCTGACGGCGGCTGCCCGAGACGTCCACCGCGATGACCAGGTCGACCTCGCCGTGGAGCAGGTCGAAGGGCAGGGGCTTGGAGGTGCCGCCATCGATCAGCAGCTGCTCGCCGCGGTGGACGGGCAGGAAGAGCCCCGGCACCGCCATGCTGGCCTCGATGGCCGGAAACAGGAGGCCCTCGTCCAGGATCACGCTCTCCCCTGTCCAGTAGTCGGTGGCCACCACCTCGAGCGGGATGCGCAGCTCGTCGAAGGTGCGAACCTCGGTATGGCCGGCCAGGAAGCGCAGGAAGCCGGCCGAGTCGAGCAGCCCGGCATCGTCGCGCCCGAACGGTACCAGCGCCGACAGATCCACCTCCGATTCGGCCAGGCCCGAGAGGGCATCCAGCGGCGAGCCGGCCACGTCGTCGAAGATGTCGCGGATCGCCTCGGCCGAGAGACCCGCGGCATAGAGCCCGCCGATCACCGCGCCGATGCTGGTGCCGACGATGCGGTCGGGTACGACCCCGAGGTCGTCGAAGACATGCAGGATGGCGATGTGCGCCAGGCCGTTTGCCCCGCCCGAGCCCAGCGCCAGGCCGATGGTCGGACGGGGCGACGAGGTATCGGGGGAGGCCGGCGCGCCCGGGGCCACTGCCAGCAGGGCGGCGGTGAACAGGGCAAACGCGAGCCGGGACATGATGAGCCGTGGCGTCATGCTCAGTCTCCGGGCCCGCACTCCATGCAGCGCTCGGTGATGGCCGGGCCCTGCTGCAGGTTGGCATTGAGGTCGCGCAGGGCGCTGCGCAGGCCTTCTTCCAGTACCGGGTGGTAGAAGGGCATCTCGAGGATGCGGCTTACGCTGAGCTTCTGCTCCAGCATCCAGGCCAGCAGGTGCGCCATGTGTTCGACCCGCGGACCGAACAGCTCGGCGCCCAGGAACTGGCCCGAGCCGTGCTCGGCATAGAGGCGCATCAGGCCGCGATTCTGGCGCATCACCATGGCCCCCCGCCCCTGGTCCTCGAAGGAGGCCTCGCCGGTGGTGATGCAGTCGCAGCCGCCGTACTGGCTTTCCAGCTCGGCACGGCTGGTACCGAGGGTGGCCATCTGTGGGTCAGTGAACACCACGGCGAGGGGACGTTGCGGGTGCCGGCGCTCAGGCCGGCGCTGCCGGCGCCGATGATGGCGATATCGACCTCACGTTCCTGCATCGGGGTCTACTCTCATTGTCGTGGCGTTGGTGGGCGCATGGGCGTTCATGGCTCCACTATGGCACAGGGTGGGGATGGACTGCCGGGACGCAATGTTGGCGTCTTGACGCAGGACAAGACCGCCGGCCCCTCAGGCGGCCAGGCGCAGGGCGAAGGCGATCATCAGCGAGCCGAAGGTCCAGCGCTGTAGGCGCGCCCGCAGCGGGCTGTCGGCGAACCAGCGCTGCAGCGCGGCCCCCAGGGTGGCGTAGCCGGCATCGAACAGCAGGCCGATGCCCACCAGCAGGCTGCCCAGCAGGGCGAACTGCAGCAGCACGGGCCCCTCCCCGGGATGCACGAACTGGGGCAGCAGCACCGAGCAGAACAGCAGCGACTTGGGGTTGAGCAGGTTGGTCAGTAGGCCACGGCGCCAGGCGCGGCGGTGACCGTCGCCGAGAATCCCCACGCTTACCGCGTCGATGTTTGTCGTGGCGCCGGGCGAGCGGAGCAGCTGCAGGCCGATCCAGGCCAGGTAGGCGCCCCCCGCATAGCGCACCGCATCGAAGGTCCAGGGGGCGGTGGCGAACAGTGTGGCGAGCCCCAGGGCCGCCAGGGCCACGTGCAGGCCCCGCGCCATGGCCAGTCCCGCCGCGGTGGCCAGCGCCCGGGCGTGCCCCTGCTGGCTGCCGGTCTGCAGCACCAGGATCATGTCGGGGCCGGGCAGCAGGTAGATCGCCGCCAGGGCCCCAATGAACAGCCACAGCTCCATGGGCTCGCCTCCTGTCGTTGTAAAACATCCGCCTGGAACGCTGCCAGTCTAGCCCCCCGGGCGCCGGCAGGTCATTGCGAAATCGGCCAGGAAAACGGCTATAGTTGGTAGAAGATGCCAATTAAGAATGAGGGAGTGAAGGTTCATGTCAAGCTATCGGCTGGATACCATCGACCGCCGCATCCTGGCGGCGCTGCAGCGCGATGCCCGGCTGACCAACGTCCAGCTGGCGGAGGAGGTGAGCCTATCGCCCTCGCCCTGCCTGCGCCGGGTGCGCCAGCTGGAGGCGGCGGGGCTGATTCGCGGCTACCACGCCGAGCTGGACCGCGGTGGGGTGGGCCTCGGCCTCACCGTTTTCGTCGGCATCAAGGTGGAGCGCCACCACGAGGCTCAGGCCAACGCCTTCCGCGAGGCGGTCGTGGCGCTTCCGGAGGTGGTCTCCGCTCACCTGGTGTCGGGGGAGTCGGACTTCCTGCTGCAGGTGGTGGTGGCGGATCTGGCGGCCTACGAGCACTTCCTGACCGGGACCCTGCTGCGCCTGCCGGGCGTCAGCGACATCCGCAGCAACTTCGCCATCCAGACCGTCAAGGAGCACGGCCCGCTGCCGTTGACACGGCTCGAGGACGAGGGCCGGGGCGCCTAGCCGACATCGAGCCAGCTCAGCACCGCCGCGTGGAGTCGCCGGGCCTGGGCGGCGTCGAGCCGCGACGGTGGCGCGTCGGGGGCGGCGCCCGCCGGCATCTCGATGCCGATGATGCGGATGCCCGCCCGGAAGAGCCCCAGGGCCTCGACCAGCGCCAGGGTGCCCGCCAGGTCGAGGCCATGGGAAGAAAGCGAAGAGAGAGAGGCGGCGGTCTCGGGGAGTTCTCCCGGCGCGAAGATCCTGAGGGTGCCGGGTGGCCCCTGGCCCCGCATGGCATCGACCAGCAGCAGGCGGTCGCTCGCCGTCACCGCATGGAGGAAGAGGTCGACGGGCTGGGCGAGGCAGTCGACGCTGACGTCGTCGCGGCCGGCCAACGCCTCGCGCAGGCCATCGGCGGCGAGCCAGCCGAGCCGGTCCCCGCCATGGGGCGAGCCGAGGCCGAAGAGATAGGCATGGCCCGCCGGCCGACCAGCGGCCATGTCATCTACGTGTGGCATGGAAGTCCAGGAAGTGGGTGGCGCAGGAGATGCAGGGGTCGTAGTTGCGGATCACCATCTCGCCGTGCAGCCGCAGGGCGTCGTCGTCGCGTTCCAGGCCGAACCGCGTCAGGCTCGCCGCGAGGTCCGCCTCCATGCGCGCCTGGTTCTGGCTGGTCGGCGGGACGATCCGCGCCTCCACGACCCGGGCCTCCCCGTCGAGCGCGTAGCGATGCCAGAGGATGCCGCGCGGGGCCTCGGTGCAGCCGACGCCGACGCCGGCCCGGGTCGGCACCTCGACACGGGGTTCGGCGACGGGGTCATAGCCCTCGGTGAGGCGTAGCGCCTCGGCGAGGGCCAGATGGATCTCCACCGCCCGGGCCACGATGCTGTGGAACATGTTGCGACTGGGGAAGGCCACGCCGCAGTCGTCGAGCAGCTGCCTCGTCTCGGCGGGCAGCCGGTCGAGGTTGTTGTTGAGGCGGGCCAGCGGGCCGACCAGGTAGGGATGGCCGTCGAGCTGGGCGTGCAGGGCGGTGGAGTGGGGGACCTGGAACTCGCGGACGTGCTGCTCGAAGTCGGCCGGGGCGATGTCGAGCCCCTGGTCGGAGACGATGCGGCCCGCGGTGATGGGGTAGTCGTGATCATGGCGCAGCGAGACGGAGACGAACGCCTGGTCGTCCTCGGGGATGGGGAGTCCGGCCGTCCAGGCGATCAGCTCGCGGGCCTCCTCGAGGCCTTCCGCCAGGCGCTGTCGAAGGGCCTCGATGGTGGCCGCCTCGGGGGCATGGAAGAAGCCGCCGGGACAGATACCGACCGGGTGCACCGAGCGGCCGCCGAAGGTGCGGAGGATCTCGTTGCCGAGCCCCTGGAGCCGCAGGCCGCGGCGCACCTCGTCCGGGTAGTCCCGGGCCATCGCCGGGGCGCTCTCGTAGCCGAGGAAGTCGGGGGCGGCCAGCAGGTGGATGTGCAGGCTGTGGCTCTGCAGCCACTCGCCGCAGTACATCACCCGGCGCATCGCCTCCACCCAAGGGGTGGGGGTGACGCCGAGGATCGACTCGATCGCCGCCACCGCACTCATCTGGTAGGCCACGGGGCAGATGCCGCAGATGCGGGCCACGCTGTCGATCACGTCCTGGGTGCTGCGCCCCTCGAGCAGCTTCTCGAACAGCCGGGGCGGCTCGAAGATCCGCAGTTTCAACTCTTCGATCCGGCCGGCCTCGATGCGAAGGTCCAGGGCGCCCTCGCCCTCGACCCGTGCCAGGATGGGCACATGGATCTCGCCGGTTCGCGTGGTGCGACTCATCCCTGCTCCTCCTCGCTGCCCTGACGCTGGATGACCCGTGCCTGCCAGTCCAGGCCTTCACTCCGGAACGGCTCGGCATGACCGTTGATGAACAGCAGGCGCCGGGCGATGTCGCCTGCCGGCATGCCGGTATCGGCCAGGTGGCTGGCCAGTGCCGAGACGTTGGCCTGCACGGCGGGCCCGTAGCAGGCGTAGCAGTCGCGCTGAAAGCGGGGGCAGATCGCGCCGCAGCCGGTGCTGGTGACCGGGCCCATGCAGGGCCGGCCCTGGGCGACCATCACGCACACCGCCTGCTGGCGCTTGCACTCCATGCACACCGCACTGTGGTCGACCCGGGGCAGGTGGCCGGCCAGCAGCGACTTGGTGGCACCGAGCACCTGTTCGCCGCTGACCGGGCAGCCCCAGAGCTCCAGGTCGACCCTGACGCTCTCGGCAATCGGGGTCGAGTCGGCGAGCAGGTCGATATGCTCGGGCTGGGCATAGACCCCGGCCACCCACTCGTCGGCGTCATGGAGGTTGCGCAGCGCCTGGATGCCGCCGGCGGTGGCGCAGGCGCCGATGGTGACCAGGAAGCGGCTGCGCTGGCGGATGCCGCTCAGGCGTGCGGCGTCCTGGGAGGTGGCCACGCTGCCCTCGACGAAGGCGATGTCGACCTCTGCCTCCTCGTCGACCGGGCCGGCCTCGGCGAAGTGCAGGATATCGACCGTCTCGGCCAGGGCCAGCAGGGGCTCGCCCAGGTTGAGGAAGGCCAGCTGGCAGCCGTCGCAGGAGCTGAACTTGTGCACGGCGATGCGTGGGCGGCGGGTCGCGGTGGTCATGGTCAGACTCCCTTGTGCGAGAGGTAGGGCGCCAGTTCGCGGCAGGTGAAGACCGGGCCGTCACGGCACACGAACTTGGGCCCCAGTTGGCAGCGGCCGCAGGAGCCGATGGCGCAGTGCATGTTGCGCTCCATGCTGAGCCAGATCCGCTCTTCTGGCACCTCGCGCTCGCGCATCGCCTTGATCACCGCCCGCATCATGCCCTCGGGGCCGCAGATGAAGACCGAGCAGCGCGCCGGGTCGAAGGCGATGCGCTCGAAGAACTGGGTCACCGGGCCGGTATGCCAGGGCCAGAAGGTGTCGCCGGTGTCGGCGGTCAGGTAGACCTCGACGTCCGGGTGACGGCGCCAGGCGTCGTAGCGGTCGCGCCAGATCAGGTCGTTGGAGTGCTTGACCCCCTGGATGATATGCATCCGGCCGTAGCGTCCGCGGCGGTGCAGGACGTACTCGATCAGCGAGACCGACGGGGCGCAGCCCAGTCCGCCGGTGACGATCACCAGGTCGGTGCCCTCGGCCTCGTCCGTGGGCCAGCCGCGGCCGTAGGGGCCGCGCAGGCCGAGCCGGTCGCCGACCTCGAGCCGCCCCAGGTTACGGGTGACCGAGCCGACCTTGCGGATGGTGTGGTCGATCATCGTCCGCTCGTCGGGGTCGGAGACGATGGAGATCGGCACCTCGCCCATGCCCGGCAGGTAGAGCATGTTGAACTGGCCCATCGAGAAGCGGTAGGCGGCCTGCACCTCGGGGTCGGTGAAGCGCAGCTGCAGGCTGAACATGTCCGGGGTCTCGTCCCTGCAGCCGACGACCTCGGCCTCGAAGGGCACCAGCGCGCTGGTCATGATTGGCCCTCCCCGTCGGGCGCCTTGGGGGGCGCGTCTTCGGGCGCCTTGGGAGGCGCGTTTTCGGGCGCCTTGGAAAGCGCGGCCAGTTCCTCGATCACGTCGATGCCCACCGGGCACCAGGCGATGCAGCGGCCGCAGCCCACGCAGCCGCTGCGGCCATACTGCTCCACCCAGGTGCCGAACTTGTGGGTCAGCCACTGGCGATAGCGCTGGGGCCGCTCGGCGCGGATGACGGTGCCATGGATGTAGCTGTGGTCGGGGTCGAAGCAGCTGCCCCACTGCCGGCCGTGCTCGGACGTCTTCCCGTCCAGGGAGAGCTCGTCGACGTGGGTCTGGCAGAAGCAGGTGGGGCAGACCGCGGTGCAGTTGCCGCAGGTCAGGCAGCGGTCGTTGAGGCTCTGCCAATGCGGATGCTCGACGGCCGCCTGCAGCATCTCCGGCAGCGAGCCCTCGGGCAGGCGTCGCGTCTGCTGGTTGGTCGCCCGCTCGATGCCGGCCTCCACCTGCTCGAGCTGGTCATGGCTTGCCAGCGTCGTCTCCAGGGCGTCCAGGATGGCCAGGCCCTCCTGGGAGTGGGCCTCCACCACGAAGCCGTCGTCGAGTTCCGAGAGCGCCAGGTCGAAGCCGTGCTGGACTCGCGGGCCGTCGCCGGTGGCGGTGCAGAAGCAGGTGGCGGCGGAGCGCATGCAGTTGACGGCGACCAGGAAGAGGTTGCGGCGTCGCTCGCGGTAGTGCGGGTCGGGATGGGCGTCATGCAGGAAGTGGCGGTCATGGACCGCCAGCGCCGCGAGGTCGCAGGCCCGCACGCCGATGACCGCCATCGGCTGGGCTTCGGGGGGCTGCTCGCGGAACACCAGGCGGCCGTCGGGCTGTCGCTCGCTTCGCCACAGGGTCTCGCGAGGGGCAAAGGTCAGCGGCTTGATCGCCTGGGGGCCCGTGGCCCAGTCGAAGACGCGTCCGGAATCGGTGTGCTCGAGCCGGTAGCGGCCGCGGGCCTGGTCATCGATGATCCCGACAGGCAGCTGCTCCACCGTCGAGAGGGGCTCGAAGAGGATGGCATGATCGTGCACCCGGGGCCCGATGACCTCATAGCCCGCCTCCACCAGCCGGTCGAGGAGTGACTGGAGGCGCTCGCGGGCGAGAAAGTGCCGTACCTTCATGGTGGCGTGTCCCGTTCAATGGTCGTCAGGTGGCCGGTACCGCCACGCTCAGCAGATGCGTGGCAGCGGGTCGTCCTCCAGCTCCTGCAGGAGGCGCTCGCCGCCCCACTCGTTGACCAGCAGCAGCCGGTCGTGGTGCGGGTCGAGCGTGCCGATCCGCTGCGCCCCTCGCCCCTGCGGGAGCGCCTGCCAGCGGTGCAGGGCTTCGTCGGCCTGCTCCTCGGCCACGATGGCGACCACCCGCCCCTCGCAGGCGAGATAGAGGGGGTCGTAGCCCAGCATGTCGCAGACGCTGCGCACGCTGCCGCGGATCGGCAGCCGTGGCTCCTCGAGCGTCACGCCGAGCCCCGTGGCCTGGATCACCTCATGCAGCACCGTCGCCAGGCCGCCGCGGGTCGGGTCGCGCATGAAGCGCAGGCCGGGCATCGTCAGCAGGGCCCGGGTCAGGGGCAGCACGCTGGCGCTGTCGGAGGCCAGGTTGCCGCTCAGGCCGAATTCCTCGCGGGCCAGCATCACGGCAATGCCGTGGTCGCCCAGCGGCCCGCTGACCAGCACCGCATCCCCGGCACGAATGCCGCGGGTGCCGAGGGCCAGCCCGGGGGGCCGCGTGCCGATCCCGGACACGCCGAAGTAGAGCCCGCCGCAGAGCCCGCGCGGCAGTACCTTGGTGTCGCCGGCCACCACCTGGACATCGCAGGCCCGGGCGGCCTTGGCCAGGCTGGCGACGATCCGCTCGAGGGCCTCGAGCGGCAGCCCCTCCTCCAGGAAGGCATTGAGGCTCAGGTAGCGCGGGGTTGCCCCGCAGACGGCGAGGTCGTTGACAGTGCCGTGCACCGCCAGGCTGCCGATGTCGCCCCCGGCGAAGAACAGCGGCTGCACGGTGACCCCGTCGCTGGTGAAGACCAGCTCATGGTCGCCATCCGGGAAGGGGGGCAGGATGGCGGCATCGGCCAGCGGCGCCAGCCAGGGATTGCCCAGCTGGCGGACGAACACCGCATCGATCAGCTGGCGCATGAGGCGCCCGCCATTGCCGTGGGCCAGGGTGATGGTGGCCGTGTCGGGACCGGGCTGGGTCACTCACTCCTCCTCTTGCCGTGACAGTCGGGCCAGGCACTCCATGACCTGGCCGACGCTGATGGCGGCGTCGTTGCAGGGCAGCCGCTCGTGCAGCAGCACCCTGAAGCCGTCCTCCTCCAGGGCTGCCACGGCCGCCTCGGTCAGTCGGCGATTCTGGAACACGCCGCCGGTCAGGCCGAGGGTCGTTACCCCCGAGGCGTCCCGGGCCGCCCCGGCCTGGCGTCGCAGCACCCGGACCAGGGTGGCATGGAAGTCCGCGGCGCGCCGTTCCGGGGCGAGGCGTGCGTCATGGAGGTGACGGATCAGCGGGCGCCAGTCACAGCGTAGCACCCCGGCCGGGTCGCGATGGTGCGGCAGGTCAAGGCCCTGGCCGTCGCCGTCGGCCAGGGCCTCGAGCCGCATGGCGGCCTGGGCCTCGTGGCTGACTCGGGGCATCGGGACCAGCAGGGCCGCGGCGGCATCGAACAGCCGGCCCACGGCGGAACAGGCGGGGGCGTTGAGGCGCCGCTCCCAGGCCGCTCGCAGCAGGGCCAGCTCCTCGTCGGTGCCCTCGGCGACCGGCCCCTCGAGGCCGCTCTGCCAGCTCAGGGTGGTGGCCAGGCGCCAGGGCTCCCGAATCGCCGCCTCCCCGCCGGGCAGGGCAAAGGGCGCGAACGAGGCATGGCGTTGCCAGCGGCCGGGTCGGCCGAGCAGGGCCTCGCCGCCCCACAGGGTGTCGTCCGGGCCCAGCCCGGTACCGTCCCAGGTGAACACCAGGGTCGGCTCCCGGAAGCGGCCGTGCTCCCCGCACAGGGCGGCGGCATGGGCGTGGTGGTGGGCGACCTCCCGGCATGCCAGGCCGCTGTCGCGGGCCCAACGGGTGCTGTGGTAGCCGCGGTGGGCATCGTGCAGGACGAGCTCGGGGCGCACGCCATACAGCCCGGCCAGGGTCTCGATCTGCCGCGCGAAGGCCTGCTGGGTGCGCAGCGCCGAGAGCTCGCCGATGTGCGGCGACAGCACCAGCCGCGCCTCCCAGGCCAGGCAGACCGTGCTCTTCTGCTGGGCACCCACGGCGAGCAGGGCCCGGGACTCTGGCAAGGACAGTCGCCAGGGCAGCTCGAGCTCGAGGGGCGTGCTGCCCCGCCCCGGGCGCAGCGGGCGGGCCCTGCCGGCTATGGGCCGCCGGATGCCGTCATCCACGGGGTGCAGGATGGGGCGGTCATGGTGCAGGAAGGCATCGGCTACCCGGCCCAGGCGCCGTTCCGCCATGGCCCGGTCGGCGATGATCGGCTCGCCGGCGACATTGGCCGAGGTGGCGACCAGCGGGCGCGCCAGGGCCTCCAGCAGCAGGTGGTGCAGGGGCGCATAGGGCAGCAGCACGCCGACCTCGTCGAGCCCGGGAGCGAGGCCCGCCTCGAGCCCGTGGTCGGCGCGCAGCGGAAGCAGCACCACCGGCCGCTCGTCGGCGAGCAGGGCCTCGGCGGCCGCTGGCTCCAGCCGGGCATGGCGGCGCACGGCCCCCAGGCCGTCCTCGCCCTGCCACGGGACCATCACGGCGAACGGCTTGTGCGGCCGGTGTTTGCGCTCGCGCAGGGTCGCCAGCGCCGCCGGGTTGCCGGCATCGGCCATCAGGTGGTAGCCACCGACCCCCTTCACGGCGACGATCCGGCCATCGGCCAGCGCCGCGATGGCGGCCGCCAGCGCCTCCCGCGGGTCCGACAGCGTCCGCTCGCCCTGCACGAAGCCCTCGACAAACGTCAGCCGCGGCCCGCACTGCGGACAGCCGATCGACTGGGCATGGAATCGCCGGTTATCCGGGTCGTCGTATTCCCGCTGGCACTCGCGGCAGAGCGGAAAGGCCTTGAGGCTGGTACGCGCTCGGTCGTAGGGCAGCCGTTCGATCACGCTGTAGCGCGGGCCGCACTGGTCGCAGTGGGTGAAGGGGTAGCCGTGGTGGCGGTCCTGCGGGTCGTGCATCTCCGCCAGGCAGGCCGGGCACACCGGGGTGTCCAGTGGCAGGTGGATCGCGCCGCCCGGGTCGCCGTCGCTTTGCTGGATCACGAATGGTCGGGCCGCGTTCGGCCGGGCCGTGCTCGGCGGGCTCAGCGTCGCCGGGATCGTCTCGCGCCCCGCCAGGCGCGGTCGCGCCAGCCGCGGGGCATCAATGAGCAGTGCCCGCTCGAAGGCAACCAGGCGGTCGGCGCTTCCCTGGGCCTCGATCACCACCTTGCCGCCGCTGTTGCGCACCTGGCCCGCGAGTTCCAGCCGGCTGGCCAGCCGCTGGACGAAGGGCCGGAACCCCACGCCCTGGACCACGCCGGCCAGCACCCAGCGTCGTGCCTCCTGGCCGGGCGTTGGCTCGGCCGGGGCTGTCTCGACCGGGGTGGCGGCGATCCGCCCGGCGGGCGCTTCCTGCGCCGACCGGACGCCGTGGCTCCACCAGATCCGGCAGGCGCCTTCCTCGGAGACCATGCAGGGGCCCACGGGGGTGTCCGGCCGACAGGCGCTGCCGTAGAGCCGGCACTGCGGTGGCCGGATCCGCCCCAGCACCACCTCGGCGCAGTCGCAGCCGGGCGGCATCTCGCCGCGTCGCGCATAGGCGGCCTCGAACACCCCGGGAAAGTGTCGGCGGGCATCACGCTCGGCCAGCGCCGCCGTGCAGCCGTAGCCGGAGTCGGGCAGGGTGCCGATGCCGCGCCACTCGGCATCGGTGATCTCGAACACCGAGGCCATCAGCGCCTGTGCCCGGCGGTTACCGTCGGCGGTGACGCACTGCGGGTAGGCGTTGTCGAGCCGCGGGGCCCGGTCGAGCGCCTGCTGGAACACGGCATGCAGGCCCGCCAGGATCAGGCCGGGGGTGAAGCCGGCCACGGCGGTGGGCAGGCCATGCGCCTCGGGCACGAAACGCCACTGCTCGGCGCCCATGATGGTGGCCACATGCCCCGGGGCGATCAGTGCATCGAAGCCCGGCGCGCCGTCCTCCAGCAGGTGGGCGATGGCCGGCCAGGTCTGGCGGGCGCTGAGCAGCAGCAGCAGGTTGTCCGGCAGGTCCATGCGGGAGAAGAGGGCGGCGATCGGCGCCGTGGTCGTCTCGAAGCCGGCGGCGAAGAACACCACCCGCTTTCCGGGATGCTGGCGGGCCAGGGCCAGCACCTCGCCGGGGGAGGCGACCGGGACCACCCGGCCGCCGAGGGCGCGGGCGGCCTGCAGGGAGCGCGGTTCCCGCCGGGGGGCGTTGCAGGGCACGCGCACCATGTCGCCGAAGGTGGCGACGATCACGTCGTCCGCGAGGCTCAGGGCCACCGCGGCATGGATGTCCTCCTCGGGGCAGACGCAGACGGGGCAGCCCGGCCCGGGGATCAGCTCCAGGTAGTCGGGCAGCACCTTGCGCAGGCCGGCATGGGTGATGGTGCGCTCGTGGCCGCCGCAGACGTTCATGACCCGCAGGCGACCCGATGCCGGGCGGGGCAGGGCGCGTATCCGGTCCAGCCACTCGCCGGGGGTAGTGACCGCCATGGTTCAGGCGAGACCTTGGGGACGGGACAGCAGGCACGCACCCTCGGCGGGAGGCGCCGGGCGGAAGGGCCGGCGCCGCTCGGCCAGGCCGGCCTCGAGCCAGGCGAGCCAGGCATCGAGCGGCCCCGACTTGCTGCTCAGCGCCATCACCGGGGCGGCGGAGGCGAGCCGGTGCATGTGCGCCGCCACCGCCTCGACGTCGAAGTCGTCGAGGACCGGCAGCAGGTCGGTCTTGGTGATCAGCACCAGGTCGCTTGCGCGGAACATGACCGGGTACTTGAGCGGCTTGTCGTCGCCCTCCGGCGTCGAGAGCAGGGTGACGTTGGCATGCTGGCCCAGGTCGAAGCTCGCGGGGCAGACCAGGTTGCCGACGTTCTCGATGAACAGGATGTCCAGCGCGTCCAGCGGCAGCGCGTGGGCCGCGCTGTGCACCATGGCGGCATCCAGGTGGCAGGCACTGCCGGTGGTGATCTGGACCGCGGGCACGCCCCTGGCGCGGATGCGGCGGGCATCGTTCTCGGTTTCCAGGTCGCCCTCGATCACCGCCAGGCGGTAGCGGGCGCCTAGCGCCTCGATGGTGGCCTCCAGCAGGCGGGTCTTGCCGGCGCCGGGGGAGGACATGAGGTTGACGACCAGCAGCCCGGTGCGGTCGAAGTGCTCGCGATTATGGCGCGCGACCTCGTCGTTGTGGGCCTTCAAGCCCTCGAGGACCTCCACGGTATGGACGTCGTGCTCGGTCGAGGCGTGTTGCAGGTGGTCGGGAAGGGCGCAGCCGCAGGTCTGGCACACGATGGGGCTCCTGTTATCCGGTCGGGGGGAGAGGGGTGTCGGCGAGGTCGACGCTGACCAGCAGGAGCTCGTCGCCGCCGGTCAGCCGGGTCTGCCAGTGCCCGCAACGCGGGCAGCTCAGGTCGTTGACGCTGGCCTCGGCCTCCTGCCGGCAGCGGGGGCAGTGCACCCGGACCGGACACCTGGCCATCTCCAGCCGCGCGCCCTCGGCGGCGGTATGGCGGCTGGCCAGCGGAAAGGCCTCGCGCATCAGCGCGGCCTCGACCCCGGAGAGCGGCCCGATGCGCAGGCAGACGCGGCGGATGCGCAGCGCACCGTGCTCGGCGGCGACCCGGCTGGCCTGGCGGACCAGCGAGCGACACAGGCTCAGTTCATGCATGGCCGAGGGCTCCGTCGTCCGTCTCTGCGGGGGTGGCGTCGTCCATCTCGTCGAGCAGTCGCCAGGTCGCCAGGGCATCCTCGGGGTCCAGTCGCTGGAGGGCGTAGCCGACATGCACGATGACGAAGTCGCCCACGACGAGGGCCTGATCCTGGATCAGCATCAGGTCGATGTCGCGCTCGATGCCGCGGGAAGCCGCGCGCGCCGTGTCGCCGTCGAGGCGAGTGATCTGCATGGGAATCGCCAGGCACATGATCCGCGTCGGCCCCTTTGTCATGTGGCGTGATGGTCGCGGGTGGCATCAGCCCACCCTGCCATTGACTATACCTGCCATTGACTATAGAAGATGGGGCGCCGTTAGACATGGCTCTGCCCGGAAGCGGGGCAGCCTCCTCGGCGAGGCGTGCACCGAATGTCGTGGCAACGCCACCGATCCGGGTGATGCGCGCCACTTTCTGCTATCCTGGCCGTCTTCATCTTTGCTCCCACGGCACTCGCTCCCACAGTACTGCCCGACGGCTCCCGCCGTCTCCGCGTCTCGTTTCGGTGCCCGCTTCCTCTTGCAGGTCTATCCACGTGTCTGATTCCTCTCCCGATTTCGCCACGCTCTCGCTGGCACCGGAACTGCTGGCCAACCTCGATTCGCTGGGCTATCACGCCATGACGCCGATCCAGGCCGAGAGCCTGCCGCCCATGCTGGCGGGCCGCGATGTGATCGCTCGGGCGAAGACCGGCTCGGGCAAGACCGCCGCCTTCGGCCTGGCGCTGCTGTCACGGCTGTCGGTGGCGGACTTCCGGGTGCAGGGGCTGGTGCTCTGCCCGACCCGCGAGCTGGCGGACCAGGTGGCCGGTGAGATCCGTCGCCTGGCGCGCAGCCTGCCCAACGTCAAGGTGCTGACCCTGTGCGGCGGGGCCCCGCTGGGGCCTCAGCTGTCCTCGCTGGAGCATGGCGCGCACCTCGTCGTCGGCACGCCGGGGCGGGTGGAGGAACACCTGCGCAAGGGTTCGCTGGCCCTGGGGGCGCTCGAGACCCTGGTGCTGGACGAGGCCGATCGCATGCTCGATATGGGCTTCCAGGCGGCCATGGAGGCGATCATCGCCGCGACCCCGGCGAGCCGCCAGATGCTGCTGTTCAGCGCCACCTTCGCCGAGGGCATCAGGCCCATCGCCGAGCGGTTGATGCATGAGCCGGTCAGCGTGGAGGTGGCCGAGCCCCACGACGCCACCACGATCCGCCAGCACTTCTATCGGGTGGCGGACGAGTCGGCCCGCTTCGAGGCGCTGCGTCGCCTGCTGCTGCACTTTCGGCCTTCTTCCAGCGTGGTGTTCTGCAATACCAAGCGCGAGACCGACGAGGTCGCGGACGCCCTGAACGACGCGGGCTTCAGCGCACTGGCGCTGCATGGCGACCTGGAGCAACGCGACCGCGACCGCCTGCTGGTGCTGTTCGCCAACGGCAGCGCCTCGATCCTGGTGGCCACCGACGTGGCCGCGCGCGGACTGGACATCGACACCCTGGATGCGGTGTTCAACTATCGCATCGCCCGCGAGCTCGAGGTGCATGTCCACCGCGTCGGGCGCACCGGCCGGGCCGGCGGCTCCGGGACGGCCTGTACCCTGCTCACCGAGCAGGAGGACTACCGGCTGGCGCGCCTCGCCGAGCTGCTCGGCGAGGCGCTGGAGACCGAGCCACTGCCCTCTCGCGCGGTGCTGGAGCGCCAGCCCTACCGTCCCGCCATGGCGACCCTGCAGCTCGGCGGCGGCAAGAAGCAGAAGCTGCGACCCGGCGACATCCTCGGTGCCCTGACGGGCGAGGGGGGGATCGCCGGGGAGCAGGTCGGCAAGATCAAGGTGCTCGCCAACAGCGCCTACGTGGCCGTGCGGCGCGATGTCGCCGCGGCGGCCCTCGACCAGTTGGGCAACGGCAAGCTCAAGGGGCGCACCTTTCGTGCCCGCCGCATCAGCCGCTGACCATAAAGGAAACGTGATACGCCCGCGGGATACCCAGCCGCCGGGTTCTATGCCAACGTGGTGACATGAAGATACCCAAGAGATTGCAACCGCTGGTCGACGACGGCCTGATCGACGTGGTCGAGAGCCAGCTGATGAGTGGCAAGGAAGCCCAGGTGTATGTGGTGCGCTCCCATGGCGAGCGTTGCTGTGCCAAGGTCTTCAAGGAGGCCAAGCAGCGCAGCTTCAAGCAGGCCGTGCAGTACCAGGAAGGACGCAAGGAGCGCAACAGTCGTCGGTCCCGGGCGATGGCCAAGAAGACCCGTTATGGCCAGAAGGAACAGGAACAGGCCTGGCTCAACGCCGAGGTCGATGCCCTTTATCGGCTGGCGGCGGCGGACGTGCGGGTGCCCCAACCGCATAGCTTCGTCGACGGCGTGCTGCTGATGGAGATGATCACCGATGCCGAGGGCCTGAACGCGCCGCGGCTGGACGACGTGACCCTGACGGCCGACGAGGCCCGGGCCCATTACGCCAAGGTGATCGGTGACGTGGTGCGCATGCTGTGTGCCGGCCTGATCCATGGTGACCTGTCCGAGTTCAATGTGCTGCTCTCCACGGATGGCCCGGTGATCATCGACCTGCCTCAGGCGGTGGATGCCGCCGGCAACAACAGCGCTGAAATGATGTTCGAGCGCGATGTCGACAACATGCGCCGCTACTTCGGCCGCTTCGCCCCGGAGCTGCTGGCCACTGATTACGGCAAGGAGATCTGGGCGCTCTATGAAGCCGGCGACCTGCAGCCGGATAGCCCGCTGACCGGCTGCTTCGAGCACGACACCAGTGCCGTGGATGTGGACGAGCTGATGACCGTGATCGACGATGTCCGCGAGGAGGAGACTGAGCGCCGCGCCGCTCTGTCCCGCGACGATGAGCCGGGCGTCGAGGAAGCCGCCGAGGCCTGGCGGGAGTCCCACGGCGAGCGCTGAGGCCCGTGCTCGCGTCGCTCCCGGTGCCTGGCTCGACTATGCTGTAGGCGAGCGTCGCCCGACGCGGGCGACCCCGGTCAACGACGAGGAGACGGCAATGAATAAGTGGATAGCGGGCCTGGCCCTGGCGGGCGGCGTGCTGCTGGCCGGTCCGGCCCTGGCCCAGATGGAACGCGCCACGGCCCCGGCGGGCACCGAGGTCTACTTCATCTCGCCACAGGAGGGAGCCACCGTCGAGAGCCCGCTGACCGTGCGCATGGGCCTCAAGGGCATGGGCGTGGCGCCCGCCGGCACCCAGGCCGATGGCACCGGCCACCACCACCTGCTGGTGGACACGCCGCTGGACGAGGTGGAACTCGACCGGCCCCTGCCGGCCAATGATGCGATGCGCCACTTCGGCGGCGGCCAGACCGAGACCACCCTGGAACTCGAGCCCGGCGAGCATACCCTGCAGCTGCTGTTCATGGATGCCAACCATCTCAGCTTCGCCCCTCCGGTGACCTCCGGCCCCCTCACCATCACGGTGGAGTGATCCGCCCCAGCCGGGCAGGCGTGGGGACAGACCTGGCAGAACAAGGAGCCGTTCGAGGCCGAGTCGATGGGCATCGCCTACATGCTGGCCGGCGGCACCTCACGCCTCGCTGGCTATCTCGGCGTTGTGGAAGACGTTCTGCACGTCGTCCAGGTCGTTGAGGGTGTCGAGCAGCTTCTCGAACATCGCCACGTCGTCGCCCTCGACCGGGGTCACGGTCTGGGGCACGAACTGGATCTCGTCGACCTCGAAGTCGAGCTCGCCGAAGGCATCGAGCAGCGCCTGCTTGGCCTTGGCATACTCGGTATGGGGGGCGAAGACGGTGATATGACCGTCCTCGCTTTCGATGTCGGTGACGTCGACATCGGCCTCCATCAACGCTTCGAGGGTGGCCTCCTCGTCATCGCCCGGGAAGGCCAGGATGGCGCAGTGATCGAACATGTGGCTGACGCTGCCGGGGGTGCCGAGCTTGCTCTTGGCCTTGGTGAAGCAGGCACGCACGTCGCCGAAGGTGCGGTTCGGGTTGTCGGTCAGGCACTCGACGATGACCATGCAATTGCCCGGCCCGAAGCCCTCGTAGCGGGCCGGCGAGAAGTCCTCGCCACCCACGCCGGAGGCCTTGTCCAGGGCCTTGTCGATCACGTGGCTGGGCACCTGGTCCTTCTTGGCGCGCTCGATCAGGCCGCGCAGCGAGAGATTGCCCGAGGGGTCGGTGCCGCCCTGCTTAGCGCAGACGTAGATCTCGCGACCGTACTTGCTGTAAACCTTGGTCTTGGCGTCGGCCGTCTTGGCCATGGATTCCTTGCGGTTCTGGAAGGCCCTGCCCATTGCATTGTCCTGTGGCGTCGAAACACGAGGCTGGATTCTACGAAACCGGGGCGGAGGCGAACAGGGATATTTTGCCGCGATTCCCGGGGGACCTGACGGCCGTCATGACTACACTGGCAGGGAGTCTCGTCCACCCAGGAGCGTCATCCGATGGATCATCACGCCTACCGCCATGCGCTGGCCGACTGCCTCGCCGAGAGCGAGTTGCCCTTTGCCGCCGAGGAGTTCGCGGTACGGCGCCGCCGCGTGCGACAGGCCATGCAGGCCGCCGGGCTCGAGGCGCTGCTGCTGACCGACCCCGCCGACATCTTCTACCTGACCGGCTACCACACCTTCGAGGTCTCGGTTTACACCTGCCTGGTCGTCTCCGACGACCGGCTGGTGTTGCAGGTGCCCTCCATCGAGACCGGCCCGGCCGTGGTCACCGCCTCGGTTGACGAGATCCTGGGCTATCGCTGGGAAGGCATCGAGGAGGTGATCGCGCCGCTGGCCGAGATCCTCGCCCCCTTCCATGCCATCGGCCTGGATGTCTTCGGGGCCGGCCTGCGCTTCGGCGTCATCCGTGAGCTGCAGGCACGCCTGGGCAGTGGGCGCTTCCGCGACGACGGCGGCGAGCTGCTCGACCGCATCCGCATCGTCAAGACGCTGGCGGAGCTTGACTGCCTGCGCGAGAGCGCGCGGATCACCGCCGCCGGCTTGCAGGCGGCCATCGAGGTCATCGCGCCCGGGGTCACCGACAACGATGTCGCGGCGGAAGGCAGCCGGGCGCTGCTGGCGGCCGGCAGCGAGTTCATGAGCCTGCAGCCTATCGTCACCACCGGCCGGCGCATCAGCGTCATCCACGTCAATCACAAGCGCCATGTGATCGCCGCGGACGAACCGGTGTTCCTGGAGTTCGGTTCGGCCTTTCACCGCTACACCGCGCCGATGATGCGCACCGCCGTGGCCGGCCGGGCCAGCACCGAGATGCAGGCGCTGCGCGATGTCTGTCGCGAGATGTTCGAGGCGCTGACCGCCGCGATGCGCCCCGGCCACAGCTTCGATGATGCCGCCTGTGCCGCCGAGGCGGTGCTGGCGCCCCACGCCGAGCGCGTGTTCTTCTCGGGGGTGTTCGGCTATGCGGTGGGGGCCCAGTTCCCGCCGAGCTGGGTCGAGGGCACCGGCTACATCGCCCGCGGCCAGCATCGCGAGTTCGCCGCCGACATGGTCTTCCACCTGCCGCTCTGCCTGCGGCTGCCGGGGCAGTGGGGCATCGGCCTCAGCGACACCGTGCGGGTCACCCCCGAGGGGGGCCAGCCGCTCACCGACAACGACTGGCAGCTGCACGAGCGGGGACGCTGAGGGAGGCCAACGCCATGCGCGCTGCGAAGGCGATCTTGACCGGCCTGGCGCTCTCGATGGCCGGCCTTGTTTGGCGGCCCTGGCTCAGGCGGTGAGCCGCCTCTCCAGGTAGTCGATCAGGCCGTCCAGGGTGGCGAGCTCGTGGTAGTCGCTCTCCGGCACGCTGACGCCGAGGCGCTTCTCGAGGTCGACCAGGATGTTGAGGAAGTCGAAGGAGTCGATCTCCAGCGCCTCCCGCCAGGGGCGGCCGGGGGGCAGCGAGTCGACGTCGGCCTCGGGGGCCACCGCCAGGATACAGTCGACGACGGTATCGTGGAGGGTGTCGCGGCTCAGGTGGGCCATAGGCGCTCGGGCTCCGTCAGCAGGTCGGTGAGTCGGGTCAGGAAGCGCGCGCCGAGGGCGCCGTCGGTGACCCGGTGGTCGGCGGCCAGCGAGGCGTGCAGGCAGCGGGCGGCCACCACCTGGCCGTCGCGGACCCAGGGCCGTTCGGCGATGCGCCCGAAGCCGACCAGCGCCACCTGGGGCGGGTAGATGACCCCCTGGACGCTCTCCACGCCCAGGTCGCCCAGGTTGGTGACCGTAAGGCCGGCGGCGGTGAGCTCGGAGCTGCGTAGCCGGTCCTGGCGGGCGCGGGTCAGCAGGTCGCGCAGCGCGGCCATCATGGCGTCCGGCGCGAGCCGGTCGGCGTCGTGCAGCGCCGGGGCCACCAGCCCGCCGCCGCGCAGGGCGATGGCCACCCCAGGGTGCACCCCCTCGGCCGGCTGGAAGGCGTCGTCGCGATACCAGCCGTTGAGCTCCGGCACCGCCTCGAGCGCCAGCGCCACGGCGCGCAGCTGCAGCACCGGGAAGATCAGCCGCTCGGCCACCGGGCGTTCGGCGTTATGGGCCTCGAGCCAGGCCATCGCCGGTTCCACGCAGAGGGTGTTGCCCAGGTAGTAGTGGGGGATCTCGCGCTTGGAGCGGGCCATGGCGGCGGCGATGGCCTGGCGCATGGCGGCGTGGGTGTCGGTCGTAGAGACCCGGGAGGAAGGGGCGGCTTGCTTCTCCGCGGCCGGCCGGGTCGCGCGCTCGATATCCTCCAGGGTGATGCTGCCCCCGACACCGCTGCCGCGAACGCCTGCCGGGTCGAGGTCCAGTTCGGCGGCGCGCTTGCGCGCGGCGGGAGAGATGCGCAGCCGCTCGCCGGCGGCCACGTCCGGCGCCGCCGTCGTAGGTGGCGGTGAGAGGTCGGGCGCCCGGGGCGAAGGCGCCTGGGGCGCTTCGGGTATGGGGTGCTCGGCCGGCGCCTCCCGGCCGGCGGCCTCGCCCTGGGCTTTTTCGCCTTCGGCTTTTTTGTCCTCGGCTTTTTCGCCTTCGGCAAGGATCACCGCCAGCACCTCGCCCACCGGGACCTTCTGGCCTTCCTCCGCCACCAGCCGTTCCACGGTGCCGGTCTCCCAGACCTCCACGTCGATGGCGCCCTTCTGGGTCTCGACCACGCAGACGATCTGTCCGCGCTCGACCCGATCGCCGGGCTGGATGTTCCACTCGACCAGGGTACCGCTCTCCATGTCGGCGCCCAGCGAGGGCATGCGGAACTCGCTCATGGGTGCCTCCCTCCTGCCCGTCTTGCCATCAGCCGAGCAGCCGGCGGACGGCGGCGACGATATCCTCGACCTGGGGGATCGCCGCGTCCTCGAGGTGCTTGGCGTAGGGCACCGGTACCTCCTGGCTGCAGACCCGCGCCGGCGGGGCATCCAGCTCGAAGAAGGCCTGCTCGTTGATGCGGGTGATGATCTCGGCCGACAGGCTGCCGCTACGCCACCCCTCGTCGATCACCATCACCCGGTGGGTCTTTGCCACGCTGGCCATGATCGCCGCGTCGTCCAGTGGACGCAGGGTGCGCAGGTCAAGCACCTCGGCGTCGATGCCTTCGGTGGCCAGCTGTTCGGCGGCCGCGAGGCTCTTGTGCAGCATGCCGCCGTAGGTGATCAGGCTGACCTGGCTGCCCTCGCGGCGGATGGTGGCATGGTCGATGTCCACCCCTTGCACCTTGCCCTCGACCTCGCCCTCGACACCCAGCAGCAGGGCGTGCTCGAAGATCAGCACCGGATCGGGGTCCTCCAGGGCGGTGAGCAGCATGCCGCGGGCATCCTCGTGGGTCGCCGGGGCGACGATGCGCAGCCCCGGGATATGGGCATACCAGCCCTCCAGGCTGTGGGAGTGCTGGGCGGCGAGCTGGCGGCCGCCGCCGGTGGTCATGCGGATCACCAGCGGCACGCTGAACTGGCCCCCGGACATGTGCCGCAGGGTTGCCGCGTTGTTGATGATCTGGTCGAGGGCCAGCAGGCTGAAGTTCACCGTCATGATCTCGACGATGGGACGCATGCCGTTGAGCGCCGCGCCGATGCCGGCGCCGGTGAAGGTCGACTCGGAGAGCGGCGTGTCGCGGATGCGCGCCTCGCCGAACTCCTCCAGCAGGCCGTGGCTGACCGCATAGGTGCCGCCGTAGCGACCCACGTCTTCGCCCATCAGGAAGACACGCTCATCGCCGGCCAGGGCCGCGCGAAGCCCCTGGCGCAGGGCCTCGCGGTAGGCGATCGTCTGGGTGGTCATGGCCGCACCTTCGTGCCAGTCGGTGGTTGGCGGGCATAGACGTCGTGGCAGAGCTGTTCCACCGGCTCCCGGGTGCCCGCCTCGGCGAAGGTCACGGCGGCGTCGATCTCCTCGGCCACCTCGCGCTCGATCTCGTCACGCACCGTGGCGGCGAGCAGCCCGCAGGCCACCGCGTCCCGGGCGAAGGTCTCGACGGGGCAGCGTTTCTTCCACTGCTCGACCTCCGCCTTGTCGCGGTAGTGCTCGGGGTCGAACATCGAGTGGGCGCGAAAACGGTAGGTGCGGTACTCCAGGAACATGGGGCCCTGGCCGGCGCGCACCTGGTCGACCGCCGCCTCGGTGGCCCGGGACACCGCCACCACGTCCATGCCGTCCACCGACTCGCTGGGCATGCGGTAGCTGGCGGCCTTGGCGGCCAGGTCGACCTGGGACTGGTGGCGCTCCAGCGCGGTGCCCATGGCGTAGCGGTTGTTCTCGCACAGGAAGAGCACCGGCAGCTGCCAGAGGGCGGCGAGGTTGAGCGACTCGTGGAACTCCCCCTCGGCCACGGCGCCATCGCCGAAGAAGCAGGCGGTGACGCTGTCGCGCCCGGCCAGCCGGTCGGCCAGGGCATAGCCCACCGCCAGCGGCAGGGAGCCCCCCACGATGGCGCTGCCGCCGAAGAAGCGCCGGCTCGCGTCGAACAGGTGCATGGAGCCGCCATGGCCACGGCTGCAGCCCTCCTGCTTGCCGTACATCTCGGCCATGATCGCCCCGGCAGGAACGCCGCGGGCGAGGGCATGGCCGTGCTCGCGGTAGGTGGCCAGCACATTGTCCCGCTCGGCCAGGGCCGGCATGGTGCCGGCAGCGATCGCCTCCTCGCCGATATAGAGGTGCAGGAAGCCGCGGATCTTGCCGGCGCTGTAGAGCTCGGCGCACTTCTCCTCGAAGCGGCGGATGCGGAGCATCTGCCACAGCAGCGCCCGGGCCCGGTCGGGGTCATCCAGGCCGGCCGCGCCGATGGCGGGCCGGGTATCGGGGCCTTCCTGGGGAGGCGAGGCGCTCATCGTGAGGTCTCCAGGGTCGAGGTGTCACCCTCCGGCAGGCCCAGTTCCCGGGCCTTGAGCAGGCGACGCATGATCTTGCCGCTGCGGGTCCTGGGCAGCGAAGCCTGGATCTCGATCTCCTTGGGCGCGACCGCCGGGCCGAGGCGCTGGCGGGCGAAGCCGAGCAGTTCGCGGCGTAGCGCCTCGTCGGGCGCATGGCCCGGCTTGAGGGCCACGAAGGCCTTGACGATCTCGCCGATCACCGGATCGGGCTTGCCGATCACCCCGACCTCGGCCACCGCCGGATGCTCCATCAGCGCCGACTCCACCTCGAAGGGGCCGATCAGGTGGCCGGCGGACTTGATCATGTCGTCGGCGCGACCCACGAACCAGAAGTAGCCCTCGGGGTCGCGCCGGGCCAGGTCCCCGGTGAGATACCAGCCGTCCACGAAGCAGCGGCGGTAGCGCGCCTCCTCGTGCAGGTAGGTGCGGAACATGGAGGGCCAGCCGACGCGCAGGGCGAGCTCGCCTTCCTCGTCGTGATGGTCGACCCGCGCGACGCCGCCGTCGGGCAGGTGGCGCAGCACGGCGGCCTCGATGCCGGGCAGTGGCTTGCCCATGGCGCCGGGCCGGATGTCCATGCAGGCGAAGTTGGCGATCATGATCCCGCCCGTCTCGGTCTGCCACCAGTTGTCGTGGATCGGCAGCCCGAAGGCCTCCACGCCCCAGTGCACGGCCTGGGGATTGAGCGGTTCGCCGACGCTGGCAATGAAGCGCAGCGACGGATAGGCCCGGGAGCGGGCCCGCTCCGAGCCGCCCTTCATCATCATCCGCACGGCGGTGGGGGCGGTGTACCAGACGCTAACCGCCTCCTCCTCGAGGATCCGGTACCAGCGCTCGGCATCGAACTCCGCTTCGTCGACCACCAGGGTGGCGCCGAGGGAGAGTGGGGCGATGATGCCGTAGGAGGTGCCGGTGACCCAGCCGGGGTCGGCTGTGCACCAGAAAACATCGCCCGCGCGCAGGTCGAGGGCGAAGCGAGCGGTGGCGTGATGGGCGACCACCGCCTGGTGGACGTGGAGCGCCCCCTTGGGCGTGCCGGTGGTGCCGCTGGTGAAGTGCAGCAGGGCCGGCTGTTCGGGGTCGGTGGCCGGGATCGCATACTCGGGCGAGGCCGCGTCGAGCAGCGGCCCGAGCTCCCGTGTGCCCTCGGGCAACGCCTGGTCGTCGTCGCGGACCACCAGCACGTGCTCGAGGCTTTCCAGCCGGTCGCGGATCGCGGCCACCTTGCGACGATAGAGGCTGGTGGTGGTCACCAGTACCCGCCCCTCGCCGAGATTCATCCGCGTCGCGATGGGCTCGGGGCCGAAGGCGGAGAACAGCGGAGTGACCACGGCGCCGTGCTTCAGCGCCCCGAGCACCGCCAGGTAGAGCTCGGGAATCCGCCCGGCGAGCAGGAAGACGCCGGCCCCGCGGGCCACGCCCAGCTCGCCGAGCACGTTGGCGAAGCGGGCGCTGAGCTCGGCCAGCTCGCGGTAGCGGATCTCGCGCCGCGCCCCCGCCTTGCCGAGCCAGCGGATCGCGGTGCGCTCGCCGGCCTCGCCGGTGGCGTGGCGATCCACCGCCTCGTGGGCGATGTTCAACCCGCCTTCGCCGGGCAGGCCGTCGAGCCAGGTCCGGGCCTCGTCCCAGGAAAAGCCGGCACAGGCCGACGGGTAATCGTCCAGCACCGTTTCCCGGGCCTCGCGGCGGCTCTTGCGGAGTATCTCCATGCGCGGCGACCTCGTGGTGTCATGTCTCCCCAGCATAGTCCTTGAGCCTGGTTCCGCTCGCCTTCCATGGCGCCGGCTTGATCCGGGACAAGTGCCGCGCGGATCGCCTGGCCGGTGGCGGAAGAACAGCTATAACTACACTGAAGGCAGGGGAGGGCGCGCCCCTCTCGTCGCGTTCCGGTGCCGTCCGGTGCCGGACACTCCAACCCCCTATTGCGGAGGGTGACATGACACAAACCGTTACGGCTGCCTATGGCAGCATCGACAAGGCCGCCAACGCCTTCGATGAGCTGGTCTCCGAGGGCTATCCTCGGGAAAAGTTGTTCCTCGACAAGGAGACCAATGAAGTCAAGGTGATCGTCCCCGAGACGTCGCAGCCGGAGGCGGAAGAGATCCTCAATCGCCACGGCCCCGACGAGGTGCAGGCCCGGCCCTACGAGGCCACATAGGCGGCCGCGCTCCCCCCGCGCCGGGTGACATCACCCGGTGCTGCGGTCGAGGCTAGGCGATGACCCCGGTGTACGGCTTCTTCGGCTGCGATGCCCACCCCTTCAACCCGCTGCTCGCCCGCCTCCCCCAG
This sequence comes from Halomonas sp. 11-S5, assembly GCF_029889825.1. Classification (NCBI taxonomy): domain Bacteria; kingdom Pseudomonadati; phylum Pseudomonadota; class Gammaproteobacteria; order Oceanospirillales; family Halomonadaceae; genus Halomonas; species Halomonas sp. 11-S5. The sequence continues at coordinate 137,139 of NZ_JARANW010000002.1, read as the reverse complement.
CTGTTGCATGTGCCTGCTGGGCGAGGCACAGGAGCCCACCCACGACTGAGCCTGGGCCCTACAGCCACCAGGCCAGCGCCAGGCCTGTCGCCATCGAGGCGACCATCGGCAGGGCGACTCGCATGCCGATCTGTCGGGTACCGAAGGCAGTGGCCAGCCCCGACTTGAAGAGGTTGTTGACCGCGGCGGCGATGACGATGCCCAGCACCGCGGTAGAGGGCGCGATGCGCTCCAGCGACATGCGGGTCAGCGACAGGGTGATGGCGTCGACGTCGGCTACCCCCGAGGAGGCCGCCAGCAGGTAGATGCCGGCCTCGCCCAGGGCGCCGCGCAGCCACTCGCCGAGCAGCATGATCACCGCCAGCAGGCCCCCGAACAGCAGCGCGGTGCGCAGCTCCAGGGGGTTCTGGATCGGGGTCTGGCTGTCGACCCTGAGGCCTTGGCGGTGGTGGCGCCAGAGATAGAGCGCCGGCAGGTAGAGCATTCCCCCCATCACCGTGACCGGGAGCAGCAGCGCCGGCAGCAGCCCTGGGCTGATCACCGCGGCATAGATCAGGATGCGCGGGAACATGGTGCCGCAGGCCAGCAGGATGCCGGCGGCGAGCATCGCCTCGAGTTCCCGGCTCTGGCGCGACATCCGGGCGAAGTGCAGGGTCAGCGCCGTGGAGGAGGAGAGTCCGGCGAAGAGGCCGGTGAAGAGGATGCCCTTCTCGGCACCGCCCAGGCGCACGGCGAAGTAGCCGACGAAGCTGATCGAGGCGATCAGCACCACCATCCACCAGATCTCGTAGGGGTTGAGCACCTCGCCGGGCCCCATGCCGCGGTCGGGGAGCAGCGGCAACATCACCACGGTGATCAGCAGCAGCTTGAGGCCGGCATCGAGCTCGTGGGCCTGCAGCTTGTTCAGCAGGCCGTGGATCTCGTGCTTGTTGTCGAGGATCACCGCGGTGATCACCGCGCCGGCGGCGGCCAGGGCCAGGTCGATCGCCACGGCCACCGCGCCGAAGCAGAAGGTCAGCAGCAGGCCCACCAGGCCGGTGATGCTGTAGTCATGCTGCTCGGCGAGCTTGGCCCGCCAGGCGACCAGGCTGATGCCGGCCACGGTCACGAAGACCAGCGGGAAGGCCCAGTCGCTGACGGTCTCCGAGAGCAGCGCGGCGATGCCGCCGAGCAGCCCGACCAGCGAGTGGGTGCGGATGCCGGCGATGCGCTCGCCGGACTTCTGCGCCCGTGCCACCCAGCCGCGCTCGATGCCGATCAGGGCACCCAGCAGCAGCGCCACACCCAGGCGGATGGCGGATTCGTTGGCGGTGAGGAACTGGCTGGCGACATCATCCATGGGTAGGCCTTCCCGACGCCGCCCGATGGCCGGCGGATACCCTCATGGTGGCCTGTGGCAACGTCTGCTTCAATGGTTACTAATAAGAAGCAAGTGCCCCGTCGACCGTCGAGCGTCTTCCTGTCGTCGACCCGGTACACTCTATCTCTCTGATCCAACGCAAGGATTGTCCATGACAATGAGCGGCGAGTCGCTCCCCCCCAAGGCGTTGCCCGAGAGCGGCCATCGGCGCATACGGCGCCGTGCCATCATCCTCTACCTGCTTGCCCTGCTCACGTTGCTGCTGCTGTTCGCCGGCATCCTCCTGGACCAGCACCGGCGTGACCTCGAGGTGGGTCGGGAGCGTGCCAGCGCGCAGGCCGACCTGGTGGCCGAGTGGGTGGCCAGTACCTTCGAGGTCAACGAGCACACGCTCTCCAGCCTGGTGCAGGTGTTCCAGTCGCCTCTCGGGCAGGCATTGCTGACGCGTCGCGGCAATGATGCGGCCCTCGAGGCACTCCTTTATCAGCATAGCCATCGCCAGCACAACCATCGTCATGCCTTGATCGATGACCTCAGTATCTTCAGTGCCGGGGGGATGCTGCGGGCCTCTGACAACCCGGCATTTCCACAGGGTTTCGATATCACCGGCCTGCCCCATTTCCAGGCCTTCGAGCAGGATGCCGACCGTCAGGAGTGGGTGTCCCCACTCTACTGGTCGGCCGTCAGCCAGGAGTTCCATTTGGTGCATGCCCGGCGCCTGGTCGGGCCGGATGGCGACTTCCGGGGCCTGGCCGTGCTGCGACTCAATCCGGCGATCTTCGGCGAGGTCCTCGAGCGACTGACCATGACCCAGGAAGAGAGCATCGCCATTCTCGATACCCAGATGCGGCTGATCACCCGGCGGCCGGCCTTCGATGAGAGGGGCGCCATGGGCGTGCTCGGCACCCCGGTCAGCGAGCCGCTGACCCGCGCCTTCCTCGACAGCGGCGAGGCGTCGACGACCCTGCGCACCGCCTCGCCGCTGGATGGCAGCGAGCGGCTCTACGCCATGCAGCGGGTCGCGGGGCTGCCGCTCCTGGTGGTGGTCGGCGAGGAACTCGAGGTGCTGCTCGCCGGCTGGTGGCAGCGGCTCTGGCTGCTGGGCGCCATCTTCCTGGTGGTGGCGGCGCTGGGCTGGTGGCTGCTGCGCCATTATCTCGGCCGGCTGCGGCTGGAGGGCGAGCTGCGCCGGCGCCTGGTGGAGCGCGAGCAGGCCCGTCGCGAGGTGCAGGACCGCGAGGCGCGGCTGCAGGCCCTGGTCGGCTCGATCCAGGACATGATCTTCGTGTTCGATGCCCATGGGTATTTCGTCTATGTCCATGCCGTGGACCGGGACCAGCTGCTCGAGGACGCCGAGGCGCTGCTGCAGCGCCACTACACCGAGGTCCTGCCGGAAGCGGTGGCGCGGCAGTTCGACCAGGCCCTGGCCGAGCTCAAGGCCACCGGCGAGCCGGTGGAGACCGAGTATCGCGTCACCCTGGCCGGCGTGCCCCGCGACTTCCAGGCCATCATCAGTCCGCTGGCCGAGGCGGGCGAGGGCTTCAGCGGCGTGCTGGCGGTGGTGCGCGAGGTGACCCAGTCCCGCGCCACCGAGGCCCAGCTGCGCATCGCCGCCATGGCCTTCGAGACCCACCTGGGCATGCTGGTCACCGATGCCGAGGCCAGGATCATCAGGGTCAACGACACCTTCACCCGCATCACCGGCTATGCCGAGGCCGAGGTGCTGGGGCGCAATCCGAGCCTGCTCAGCTCCGGGCGCCACGACGAGGCCTTCTACCGGCAGCTCTGGGAGAGCGTGCAGGAGAAGGGCAGCTGGCAGGGCGAGATCTGGAACCGGCGCAGGAACGGCGAGGTGTTCCCGGAGTGGCTGACCATCAGCGCGGTACGCGACGAGGCCGGCGAGCTGACTCACTATGTGGCCACCTTCAGCGATATCACCGAGCGCAAGGCCGCCGAGGAGGAGGTCCACCAGCTCGCCTTCTACGACCCCCTGACCGGGCTGCCCAATCGCCGGCTGATGCTGGACCGCCTGGAGGGCGAGCTCAAGCACAGCTATCGCAGCGACCAGTTCGGCGCGCTGCTCTATCTCGACCTGGACAACTTCAAGCAGGTCAATGACACCCTGGGGCATCATGCCGGTGACCAGCTGCTGCGGGAGGTCGCGAGCCGGCTGGGTGGGGTGCTGCGCGCCACCGATACCCTGGCACGGCTGGGCGGCGACGAGTTCGCCGTGCTGCTGCACGACCTGGGGCGTGACCCGCAGCGGGTGGCGGCCGTTGCCGAGCGTATCGCCCACAAGCTGCTCGGGGTGCTCCAGGCGCCGATCGGCCTGGCCGGGAGCTCGGTGACGATGACCGGCAGCATCGGCATCACGCTCTACCGCGATCACGGCACGACCCTCGACGAGATCCTCCAGCAGGCCGACATGGCCCTCTTCCAGGCCAAGCGGGCCGGGCGCGACACCCTGCGCTTCTTCGACCCGGCCTTGCAGGCCCAGCTTCACGCGCGGGCCCGGCTCGAGGCGGACCTGCGCCAGGCATTGCCTCGGGATGAGTTCCTGCTCCACTACCAGCCCCAGGTGGATGCCGACCGTCGCATGATCGGCGTCGAGGCGCTGCTGCGCTGGCAGCACCCGGAGCGGGGCATGGTCTCCCCCGGCGAGTTCATTCCGCTGGCCGAGGAGAATCGGCTGATCGTGCCCATCGGCGGCTGGGTGCTGGAGTCCGCCTGTCGGCAGCTGGTGGCCTGGGCCAGGGACTCCGCCACGACCGACCTCACGATCTCGGTGAACGTCAGCCCCCAGCAGTTCCGCGAGGCGGATTTCGTCGAGCAAGTGCTGGCCACCCTGGCGCGCACCGGCGCCCGCCCCGAGCGGCTCAAGCTCGAAGTGACCGAGAGCCTGTTCGTTGAGGATCGCGACGAGGCCCGCGAGACCATGCGGCGCCTCAGGGAGCATGGCGTGACCTTCGCCCTGGACGACTTCGGCACCGGCTACTCTTCGCTCTCCTACCTCAAGCGCCTGCCCCTGGATCAGCTCAAGATCGACCAGTCCTTCGTGCGCGACCTGCTGGAGGACGAGGCCAGTGCGGCCATCGTTGCCAGCATCATCGCCCTTTCCGAGAGCCTGCAGCTGGAGGTGATCGCCGAGGGAGTCGAGACCGAGGCCCAGCGGGCCTGGTTGGTGGCACACGGCTGCCGGGCCTTCCAGGGCTACCTCTTCAGCCGGCCGGTGCCGCTGGAGGCGCTGGCGCTCGATGCCTGAGGCGAGGGCTCAGGCGTCGCGGTCGCGCAGGTGGGCCTCGGCCTCCTCGGCGCTCTCGTAGATATGCGGCGAGACGGCGCGCGCCTCCAGGGCGTGGCCGAGCTTGCGGCGCATGAAGCCGCTGGTGGTGTAGCGGGTCACCCGGGTGTAGAAGCGCTGCTCGAGGCCGCGCACCATCTCGGTGTAGGGGGCGAGCAGGGCGTCGTCGATGCGGCAGTGGTCGTAGTTGACGATGGCCTGGACGCGGCGGCCCAGCGGCGCGAGACGCCGTTCGACCTCCTGCTCGATGGCGTCGATGTCCTCCGGGGAGGCGATGCGCAGGTGCTCGAAGTTGATGAAGAGGATGCCTTCCTCCTCGTCGAGGCTGAAGCGCTGTGCCAGGGGCCGGTCGAGCAGTTCCTCGGCGAGCCCCATGGGCGCCTCGCGGAAGATGCGCGCGTCCATCAGCCGGGGCGGCTCGGGCATCCGCGGGGTGAAGGCCATCAGTGCCAGGACGTCGCGCTCCAGGTCGACCCCCGGGGCGATCTCGGTGAGGGTGAGCCCCTCCGGGGTGAGCTCGAATACCGCCCGCTCGGTGACATAGCAGACCGGCTTGCCGTCCGCGGCGGCCAGGGTCCCGCTGAAGGTGCGATGCTCCACCTCGGCGACGAACTTGCCCTGGCCGCCGGGGGGCGCCTCGAGCCGCCCGTCGACGATGGCGAGCGCCTCCCGGGTGGCCACGAAGGTGCCCATGAACACCACCTTGCGGGCGTTCTGGCTGATGTTGATAAAGCCGCCGGCGCCGGCCAGCCGCGGGCCGAAGCGCGAGACATTGACGTGGCCCGCACCGTCCACCTGGGCCATGCCCAGGAAGGCGATGTCGAGCCCGCCGCCGTCGTAGAAGTCGAACTGGGCCGGCTGGTCGATGATCGCCTGGGTGTTCAGTGCCGCGCCGAAGTCGAGCCCGCCGGCCGGCAGCCCGCCGATCACCCCGGGCTCGGCGGTCAGGGTCAGGTGCTCGAGCAGGCGCTCTTCGCTGGCCACCGCGCCGACGCCCTCGGGCATGCCGATCCCCAGGTTGACCACGCTGTTGGGCCTGAGCTCGAAGGCCGCGCGCCGGGCGATGATCTTGCGCGCCGAGAGCGGCAGCGGCTCGGGGGTCGCCATGGGGGCGCGGATCTCGCCGGAGAAGGCCGGGTTGTAGGCGGTGCGGAAGGTCTGCCAGTGGTGGGCGGGATCCTCGCAGACCACCACGCAGTCGACCATCACGCCGGGGATCTTGACGTCCTTGGGGTGCAGGGTGCCGTGCTCGGCGAGGCGCTCCACCTGCACGATCACCACGCCCCCGGAGTTGCGCACCGCCGTGGCGATGGCCAGCGCTTCCAGGGTCAGGGCCTCGCGCTCCATGCTGACGTTGCCCAGGGTGTCGGCGGTGGTGCCACGCAGCAGCGCCACCTGCAGCGGCAGGGCCCGGTAGAAGAGGTACTCCTGGCCGTCGATGGGCAGCAGCGAGACGCGCTCCTCGAGGGTGACGTCGTTGATCCGGCCGCCGCCCAGGCGCGGGTCGACGAAGGTGCCCAGGCCCACCCGGGTCAGGGTGCCGGGCTTGCCGGCGGCGATGTCGCGGAAGAGGTGCGAGATCACCCCCTGCGGCAGGTTCCAGGCCTGGATGCGCCCCTCGATGGCGAGCTTCTGCAGGGCGGGCACCAGCCCCCAGTGGCCGCCGATCACCTTCGCCACCAGCCCCTCGTGGCCCAGGTGGTTGAGCCCGCGCTCCTTGCCGTCGCCCTGGCCGGCGGCATACATCAGGGTCAGGTCGCGGGGCTTGCCGGTCTCCAGGAAGCGCTCCTCCAGGGCCACGGCGAGCCCCTCGGCGAAGCCGATGCCGACGAAGCCGCCGGTCGCCAGGGCATCGCCGTCACGGATCAGGTTCACGGCCTCGCGGGCGGAGACCACCTTGCCCTTCGCGGTGAAGGGCTGGCGGGAGAGCAAGGGATGGGGCATGGCGGGCGTCCTGGTGAGGGTGCTTGGTGATGGCTCTTTGTGATGGCTCTTTGTGATGGCCCCTTCACGGTAGCACGCGTCCCGGGTGCCGGCAGGGCTTGCCAGGCAGGGGCGAAGTGTCGAATACTGTTCATATGTACAGTATTCGAGGGAGAGGCCCATGATGTCGCCGCTGTCCACCACCGCCCGGGTGATCGGCCGTGCCGTGCCATTCCCCGGCGAGACGGCCCAGCCGCTGATGGGGTGCCGGGTGCGGGCGGGCTTCCCGAGCCCCGCCGACGACCACCTGGACGTGGAGATCGACCTGCACGCCCATGTGGTGCGCCGCCCGGCCGCCACCTACTTCGTGCGGGCCGAGGGCGACTCCATGCTCGGCGACGGCATCCACGACGGCGACCTGCTGGTGGTGGACCGCAGCCTGGAGCCGCTGCCCGGGCGGGTGGTGGTGATCGCCGTGGATGGCGAGCCCACCGTGAAGCGCCTGGCGCGCCGCGGCGAGCAGACTTTCCTGGTGGCCAGCAACCCGCGCTTTGCGCCGATCCCCCTGGCGGGCCGCGAGTGCGAGGTGTGGGGCGTGGTCACCCATGTGCTCCATGCATTGCCGGGAGGCGGGCCGTGATCGCCCTGGTCGACTGCAACAACTTCTACGTCAGCTGCGAGCGGGTCTTCGACCCGCGCCTGGAGGGACGTCCGGTCGGCGTGCTCTCCAACAACGACGGCTGCGTGGTGGCCCGCTCCAACGAGCTCAAGGCGCTGGGCGTGGCCATGGGCGCGCCGATGCACCTGCTGCCGCCGGCCATCCGCCGCCAGGCGGTGCTGCTCTCCAGCAACTACGCGCTCTACGGCGACATGAGCCGCCGGGTCAACCTGATCCTGGCCGAGTTCTCGCCGGACGTGGAGGCCTACTCCATCGACGAGAGCTTCGTGGGCTTTTCCGGCTTTGCCCCGGCCGGCCTGGAGGTGCATGCCCAGCGGCTGCGCGAGACGGTACGCCGCGATACCGGCATCCCGGTCTGCGTGGGGCTGGCGCCGACCCGGGTGCTGGCCAAGGTGGCCAACCGGGCGGCCAAGTCGCTTGCGGCCTACGAGGGCGTCTGCCTGCTCGAGGCCGAGGGGCCCGCCACCCGGGCGCTGCTCGAGGGGCTGCCGGTGACCGAGCTGTGGGGCGTGGCGCGACGCACCGCCGAACGCCTGGCGCTGATGGAGATCCACACCGCCTGGCAGCTGCGCCAGGCCGACCCCAAGCAGGTCCGCCGCCATTTCTCGGTGGTGCTGGAGCGCATCGTCTGGGAGCTGCGCGGCCGCCCGGCCATCGTCCTCGATGACCTCCATGAGCCGCGCCAGCGCATCATGGTCTCGCGCTCCTTCGGCCGGCTGACCGGCGCCTTCCCGGACCTGCAGGAGGCCGTGCGCCAGCACGCCGCCCGGGCCGCCGAGAAGCTGCGCGACCAGGGCAGCCAGGCCCGGGCGCTGATGGTTTTTGTGCGCAGCAACCCGCACCTGGCCGGCGAGCGCCAGTACCGCAACAGCGTGGTGGTGGCGTTACCGGCCCCCAGCGACGACAGCCGCGAGCTGCTCGAGGCCGCCGCCCGGGGGCTCGCGGCGATCTTCCTCGAGGGCGTGCGCTACCAGAAGTGCGGGGTGATGCTGCTCGACCTGGTGGAGGCCGACCGCCATCAGCTCTCGCTGCTGGCGCCACGCAGCGAGGCGGCGCGCGGGCGCAGCCAGCGGCTGATGGCGACGGTGGACCGGCTCAACCGCGAGATGGGCCGCGATACCGTGCGCTTCGGCCTGCCGCGCCGGGGCACCGCCTGGGCGCTGCGCTGCCATCGGCGCACCTCGCGCTACACCACCCGCTGGGACGAGTTGATGCGGGTCAAGACGCGCTGAGAACGTGCCGCAAGCCGTGGTGGTGACGGCATCGTCAACGGCGCCTCCATTCCCGGGGACGTCGGCCAGTCGCAGGCCGGCGCCTGACCCGCCAGCAAGCCCTGAGGCGCTAGCCGTCGCCGCTCCCGCTCGTTGACCGCTCGGTTGCCTCGCGGTGGGCGGCGAGGCGGGCCTGGCGGATCAGCCACAGGCCGACCAGGGCGATGCCCGCGAGCACGGCGAAGACCGGCGTGTAGCGGCCGAACAGGCCGTGCAACGCCGTGAACAGGGGCAGGCCGAGCAGCACGCCGCCATAGGTGAAGACCAGGCAGCCACCGGCGGCATCGGCGATGCGCTCGGCCGGCGCCAGCTGGGTGATCTCGGCCATGAAGACGCCGTTCCAGCCCAGCGAGGAGAGGCTCAGCAGGCACAGCAGGCCAGTGACCAGCGGCCTGGGCCAGGCCGGCGTCATGGTGGCCACCAGCAGGGCGCCGACGGCGGTGGTGCAGGCGATCAGGGCGAGAGCGGTCAGGCGGTCGCCCAGCAGGTCGCCGACCCAGCCCCAGCCGATGCGCCCGACGATCCCGACGACCTGCACGCCGGACATCACCAGCCCCGCCTCGACCAGGCCGAAGGCCAGGTCCTCCACCAGCAGCGCCACGGTGAAGGCCGAGACCGATAGCTGGATCGCCGAGAAGCAGAGGCTGAGCAGCGCCACGTGGCGCAGCGAACGCTGCTGCCAAACGACGGCGAGCCCGGCGAAGGGGGTGGCCAGCCAGGGGGTGTGGGGGGCGCGCTGGTCGTCCCAGCGAGGCCGGGCGAGCTGCAGGGCGGCGATGCCGGCCAGGGCGAGGCCGGTGAGCACCAGCAGCCCCGCCTGCCAGCCGATCAGCAGCGCCAGGAAGGGGGCGCTGGCGCCGGCGATCACCCCGCCCAGGGGCACGCCGGACTGCTTGAGGGAGAAGATCAGCCCGCGTCGCCCGGGCGGGGTGAAGCGCACCAGCAGAAGGGAGGCCGAGGGGTTGGTCAGGCCATAGCCGAGGCCGGCCACCAGCGAGGCGACGGCGAAGCTCGGCAGGGTGGGGATGGCCAGCAGCCCGGCGCCGCCGCCCAGCAGGGCCAGCGAGAGCTGGCTGGTGCGGCAGGGGCCCAGGCGCCGGGTCAGGGGGCCACCCACCAGCGACGTCAGCATGGCGCCGGCGAAGATCAGGCTGACCTGCAGGCCCACCGTGGCCGAGGAGACCCCCAGGGCCCTGGCCACCTCCGGCGCGATGGCGGCGGGAAACAGCGCCACCAGCGAGGAGAAGGCCAGCACCAGGGTGGTGGCGAGCAGGACGACCGGCACGGCGGTTCAGGCTACCCGGTCCCTGGGCACTTGCCGCAGGTGGCTGGCGGTCTGTCCCCCGGGCAGGGCGGCGATGGCATCGGCCGCCGCCAGCAGCCGCGACAGGTCGATCCCGCTGTAGACCTGGCCCCCGTTGAGGGCGTAGACGAGGTCTTCCGTGGCCGTGTTGCCGGTGGCGCCGGGGGCGAAGGGGCAGCCGCCCAGCCCGGCGCAGGCGGTGTCCACCGTGGTGGCGCCGTGGTGGATGGCGAACAGCGCGTTGGCCACGCCCATGCCGTAGGTGTCGTGGCCATGGAAGGCCCAGGTCAGCCGCGGCCCCTGGTGTCGCGCGACCAGTTGGCGGAAGTGCTCGGCCACCTGGTAGGGCGTGGCGCGCCCGGTGGTGTCGCACAGCGCGACCTCCAGGTGGAGGTTCCCGCACAGGGCGCGAGCCCGGGAGAGCACGTCATCGACCTGGTGCCAGGCGATGGTGCCCTCGTAGGGGCAGTCGAAGCTGGTGCCCAGGTCGAGGCGCAGGCAGGCGTTGCCGTCGCGCTCGAGCAGCTCGACGATGCGGGCGAGGTCCTCGAGGGACTGGGCCACGCTGCGCCGCACGTTGGCCTGGTTGTGGGACTCGGAGACCGAGACCACGAAGACCAGCTCGCGAATGCCCTGGGCCAGGGCCAGCTCCGCGCCCCTGAGGTTGGGCACCAGGGCCGAGAAGCGCATGGCGGCCCGGTCGGAAAAGGCGGCGACCAGCGCCCCGGTATCGGCCATCTGCGGGATGGCCCGGGGGCTGACGAAGGAGCCGATCTCCATGCGCGTGACGCCGGCCTCGATCAGCAGCTGGATGCAGCGGATCTTCTCGTCCGTGGGCAGCGGCTCGCGGATCGACTGGAAACCGTCGCGCGGGGCGACCTCGACGATGTCCACCCGCTCGGGGGGCGTGAGTAGGGTCATGGCAGCGATCTCGTCGTTCATGGTGGGGAGGAGAGGTAGTTGATCACCCCGCCGGCGGCGAGGATCGCCTGCTGGCGGGGGCTGAGCTCATGGGTCAGGGCCAGGGGGCTGCCGTCGTCCAGGGTCGCGGTGACTTCGCGGCCGGCGGCGAGCTGCTCGCGCCAGCCCTCGATACGCACGCGGGTGCCCCGGGTCAGCCGCGCCCGGTCGGCCGGGTCGGCCAGGGTCAGCGGCAGCACGCCGAAGCAGGGCAGGTTCTGCCAGTGGATGCGGGCGATGCTCTCGGCGATCACCAGCTCAAGGCCCAGCAGGCGCGGCACCAGGGCGGCGTTCTCGCGGCTCGAGCCCTGGCCATAGTTGGCGCCGCCGACGATGGCGTGGCCGGCCTCGCCCTGCTCGCGGGCGCGGCTGACGTAGTCGGGGTCGAGGGCCTCGAAGAGGTGCTCCGCCGAGGCGTGGACATTGCTCCATAGCGGCAGTACCCGCGCGCCGGCGGGCATGATGTCGTCGGTGGAGACGTTGTCGCCCACCGCCAGCAGCACCGGCACCTCCAGGGTCGCGGGCAGCGGCTCGATCAATGGCAGCGGCGGGGTGTTGTCGGTGGCCAGCAGCGCGACGCCGCGGGCCTGGTCGGCGGGCAAGGGCGGCAGGAACCAGGCTTCGTCGAGGGCCATGTCGGCGGGCTCGCGAGGCCGCGGGCAGGGCATGTCGAGGGTGCGCGGGTCGGTGATCACGCCCCTGAGCGCCGAGGCGGCGGCGGTCTCGGGGCTGCACAGGAAGACGCTGTCCTCGCGGGTGCCGGAGCGCCCGGGGAAGTTGCGCGGCACGGTGCGCAGGCTGTTGCGCCCCGCCGCCGGGGCCTGGCCCATGCCGATGCAGCCGTTGCAGCCGGGCTGGTGCAGGCGGGCCCCGGCGGCGACCAGGGCGCCCAGGTGGCCCTCGTCGATCAGCGCGGCGAGGATCCGCCGGGTCGAGGGATTGATGTCCAGGGAGACGTTGCCGGCCACGCTCCTGCCCCTGACGATCTCGGCCACCACCGCGATATCGCGGTAGCCGGGATTGCCCGAGGAGCCGATGTAGGCCTGGTAGAGCGGTTGCCCCGCGACCTCGGCCACTGCCACCACCCGGTCGGGGCTGGAGGGCAGCGCGATCAACGGCTCGAGACGCGAGAGGTCGATTCGCTCGGTACGATCGAAGCGACAGCCCGGATCGGCGGCCAGCGCCACCCAGTCGGCCTCGCGGCCCCGCGAGCGCAGGAAGTCGCGGGTCATCTCGTCGCTGGGGAAGACGCTCGACGTGGCGCCCATCTCGGTGCCCATGTTGGCCAGCACGTGGCGGTCCATGGCGTCCAGGGTGGCGAGCCCCGGGCCGTGGTATTCGAGGATGCAGTTCTTCGCCCCGGCGACCCCGTGGCGGCGCAGCAGTTCGAGGATCACGTCCTTGGCGCTCACCCAGTCGGGCAGCTCGCCCTCCAGGCGCACGCCGACGATCCCCGGCATCGGCAGGTAGAGCGGCTGGCCGGCCATGGCCATGGCGACCTCGATGCCGCCGGCACCGATGGCCAGCATCCCCAGCGCCCCGGCCGCGGTGGTGTGGCTGTCGCAGCCCACCAGGCTCTGGCCGGGCACACCGAAGCGCTCCATGTGCACCGGGTGGCTGATGCCGTTGCCCGGGCCGCTGTACCAGACCCCCAGGCGCTCGCAGGCGCTCTTCAGGAACAGATGGGAGTCGGCGTTGATGTTGTCCTGCTGGATCAGGGTGTGGTCGATGTACTGCACGCTGGGCGAGGTGTGCACCCGCTCGAGGCCCATGGCGTCGAGCTCGAGCATCACCAGGGTGCCGAGGATGTCCTGCAGCAGGGCCTGGTCCATGCGCAGGGCGATCTCGCGGCCGGGCACCATCTCGCCGCCCACCAGGTGGTCGCGGATCAGCTTGTGGCTCAGGGTGTCAGCCATGGATGGCGTCCTCCTCGTGGTGGTCTCGCGTCAGCCTTGGCACACTCGCCAGGGCGTCGATCAGGAACTGCAGCCCCAGTGCGGCGAAGCCGATCGGCAGCAGCGCATAGGGGTAGACCATGGGGGTGCCCAGCGAGCTGGAAACCCGTTCGCTGTACTCCAGCGCCTGCAGGGCCATGATGCCGCCGCGCCACACCAGGATGGTGCAGAAGGCCACCCCCAGCAGCCCGGTGGCCAGGTCGATGGCACCGCGCAGGCGCCACGGTAGCTTGTCCTTGAAGTAGGTGATGCGGATATGGGCGTCGTGGCGCTGGGCCTCGGCGGCGCCGATCACGGCCAGGTAGACCAGCAGGAAGGAGTTGATCTCCAGACTCCAGCTGGTCGGGGCCGTGAAGACGTAGCGCATGATGGCGTCGTAGCAGATCGACGCCATCATGAACACCAGCACCGCCATCGACGTCCAGCGCAGGACGGCCAGCAGGCCGTCCCAGCTGCGAAGGGCAGTCATCGTCATGGCACTCTCCCTCAGGCCTCGCCCAGGGCCAGCGCGATGGCCCGGCTGCCGACCTCCTCGCCGACCTCGCCCTTCCAGTGGTCCCAGACGTCCTGGACGCCGGCATTGAAGGTCTCGAGGTCCTCCTCGGTGGGCTCGACGATCTCGACGCCGGCCTGCTCGACCTGGGGCCAGTATTCGTTGGGATAGATATCGTTGTTGCAGTGCTCGATGAAGTTGGCGTCGTACCAGTCGGCGGCCTTCTGCAGCACGGCACGGACGTCGTCGTCGAGGTTGTCCCAGGTATCGCGCAGCATGAAGGGCGCCACCGAGAAGCCGGTAATCGGCAGCTTGTAGCAGACCTTGAGCTGCTCCTGGAGGCTGCGGCCGATGACCGTCGAGATGTTGAAGACCCCCGCGTCCACGGTGCCCCGCTGCAGGGCCATGTAGGTCTCCGAGGAGGGGATGCGGGTGGCGCCGATGTTGTAGGGCTCGAAGGCCTGGGTGGCCTCGAAGCCGACGATGCGCACCTTCTTGCCGCGCACCTCCTCGAGGCGGCGGATCGGGCTCGCCTCGGTGCTCCACAGGTACTCCGGCTCGAGGATACCGCCGCCGGAGGTGAGCATGTAGAGGTTGTCCTCGGCCAGCACCTCATTGATCAGTTCCATCAGCGGGCTGCCCTGGCGCAGGCGCTCCGGGTGGCGGTAGAGCTCGCCGGCTACCCCGGGCAGGCCGGTGACACCGAGGATCGGGATCGAGCGGGTAACGTAGGAGAAGGTATGGAACATGAAGTCGATGCTGCGGGCACGCAGCGCCGGCAGCTGCTCGTCCACCTTGAGCAGCTGGCCGGAGTCGTAGAACTCCACCGAGAGGGCGTCGCCGCCCTGCTCCTTGAGCATCTCCACGAAGCGGTTGGAACCGTAGGTCAGCGCCTTGTAGGAATTTGGCAGGTAGGTGACGCCGGTGAGGGTGGTGGCGGCGTGGCTATACGGCGCCAGCAGGCTCTGGCTACCGAACAGGGTGGCGCCGGCGGTGGCGAAGGTGCCGTACTTGAGGACTTGGCGACGGGAAAGCGTCATGGTGTATCTCCTGCTTGTTGTTGTGCGGGTCATGCAAGACGACCCCGGTGACATTTCACTTCACTTGCTTCGACACGCCGGGACTACATCAGTCCCGGCAACCACAGGCTGATGCTGGGGAAGAGCACGAACAGCATCAGCACGAGGAACTGCACAGCGACGAAGGGCAGGGCGCTCTTGATGATCTCCTCCACCGAGAGCTCGGGGCAGACCCCGCGCAGCGCGTAGAGATTGAGCCCCACCGGTGGGGTGATCACGGCGATCTCCAGGTTGAGCACCATAACGATGCCGAACCACAGCGGGTCGTAGCCCAGCGCGGTGATCAGCGGCAGCAGCACCGGGGTGGTCACAACGATCAGTGACACGGCGTCGACGATCATGCCGAGCAGGATCAGCAGCAGCATCACCGCCACCAGGATCGCCCAGGCGGGCAGGCCGGTGGCGGTGAGGGCCTCGGTGAGCAGCTGCGGGACCCGCACCATGTTGAGGTAGTCGCCGAAGATCTTGGCGCAGCCGATAATCAGCAGGATGGCGCCGCTGATTCGTGCCGTGGTGGCCAGTATCGACAGGAATTTCTTCCAGCTGAGGCTGCGGAACACCACCGTGGCGATCAGGAAGGCCCCGGCGGCGCCGATGCCGGCCGCCTCGCTGGGGGTGGCCAGGCCCGAGTAGATGGAACCGAGCACGGCCACCACCAGCAGGCCGGCGTGCCAGATGTTGGCCAGGCTCGCCCAGCGCTGCCGCCAGGTGAAGCGCTCCTCGCTGGCCGGTGCCTCGGCCGGGTTCAAGCGCACGCGAATGTAGATGAACAGCGACAGGGCCAGCGCCAGCACGATGCCGGGCACGATACCGCCGATGAAGAGGTCGGCCACCGAGACGCTGGAGACGGCGCCGTAGATGATGAAGGGCACGCTGGGCGGGATCAGCATGGCGAGTGCCCCGGCGCTGACCACGGCGCCGGCGGCCAGCGAGCGGCTGTAGCCGCGCGCCAGCATCTGCGGCACGGCGATGGAGCCAACCGCGGCGACGCCGGCCAGGCTCACGCCGGAGACGGCCCCGAACATCGCCGAGGCGCCCACCGAGGAGATCGCCAGGCTGCCGCGCAGCCAGTTGAGCCAGCGCACCGCGGCGGTGAACAGGCTCGAGCCCACCGGGGTGGCGCCCAGGAAGTTGCCCATCAGGATGAACAGCGGCAGGGCGATCAGCTCGAAGGCGTTGAGCTGGCCGAACAGCGACGAGGGCGCGAAGAAGAAGGCCAGCGAGCCGCGGGCCATGTAGAGCCCGACCAGGCCGGAGAGGCCGAGGGCCAGGAAGATCGGGAAGCCGATGGTGATCAGCACGACCAGCACGACCAGCACGATGATGGGATCCATGGGGGCGGTGTCCTCAGATCACGCCGTCGGCGCGCAGGGCGTCGAGAGCCTCGGGTGCCAGACCCAGCCAGCCGGTGAGCACCTGCTCGGTGTGCTCACCCAGTGCCGGCCCCACCTCGCGGACGCGTCCCGGCGTGTCGGAGAGCCGCGGGAAGACGTTCTGCATGGGTAGCGGGCGGCCGTGGCGGTCGGGCACCTCGACGATCGACCCCCGGGCCTGGAAGTGCGGGTCATCGAGCATGTCCGGCGCACGGTAGACGAGCCCCGCCGGGACGCCGGCCTCGGCCAGGATGTCGACCACCTGCTGGGCATCGTGCTCGCGTGTCCAGGCGGCGACCAGGTCATCGATGGCCGCCTGATGCTCGCCGCGGGCGCGGTGGGTGGCGTAGTCGGGGTGGTCGGCGAGGCGCGGCTGGCCCATCGCCTCGCAGAGGCGGCGGAACACCGTGTCCTGGTTGGCGCCGATGATCACATTGCGGCCATCGCGTGCCGGATAGGCGTTGGAGGGGGCGATCTTGGGCAGGAAGCTGCCGCTGCGCTCGCGCACCTTGCCGGCGCGGGCGTATTCCGGGACCAGGCTCTCCATCATCGCCAGCACCGACTCGAAGATCGAGCTGTCGACCACCTGGCCGCGGCCGCTGCGGTCGCGCTGGTGCAGGGCCATCATGGTGCCGAGTGCCGCGTGCAGGCCGGCCAGGGTATCGCCCAGCGAGATGCCCACGCGCACCGGCGGGCGGTCCGGGTAGCCGCTCAGGTGGCGCAGGCCCCCCATGGCCTCGCACACCGAGGCGAAGCCGGCCCGCGAGGCGTAGGGGCCGTCCTGGCCGAAGCCGGTGACGCGCACCATCACCAGGCCCGGGTTGTGCCGCGAGAGCTCATCGTAGCCGAGCCCCCAACGCTCCATGGTGCCGGGGCGAAAGTTCTCGATGATGACGTCGGCCTGGCTGGCCAGCTCGCGCAGCAGCTCCTGGCCGCGGGGCTGTCGCAGGTCCAGGGTCAGCGACTGCTTGTTGCGGCCGATGACGTTCCACCACAGCGGTTCGCCGGTGTCGCGGTCGGCCTCTCCCCACTGGCGCATGGCGTCGCCCTTGCCGGGCGGCTCGACCTTGATCACCTGGGCGCCGAAGTCGGCCAGTACCTGGCCACAGTAGGGGCCGGCGATCAGCTGGCCCAGCTCGAGGACCTTGATATCGCTGAGGGGCGTCGGGGATTGGGTATCGTGCGGCGTCATTGTTGTTGTGGTGCCTCGTGAGTGTCAGTGGGGGGAGGTCCCCGGCAGGGCGCCGTCGGGGACGTCGGTTGACCGGACATGCAGGGCCTGGGCGGCCAGCAGGTGGGCGCGCATCACGTGCTCGGCCCACTCGGGGCTGCCGGCGACGATGGCCTCGAGGATCTCGCGGTGATGGCGCATGCTGCGGCGCAGGTTGGTGAGGTCGTAGTTGCCGAAGTTGCGACGGATCACCGAGGTGCGCACCACGCTCTCCAGCACGCTGGCCAGGCGCTGGTTGTCGCTGGCCAGCACCAGCTCGCGGTGAAACTCGTGGTTGAGGAAGGCGATCTCGTTGCGCACGCCGGGGTCGGTCTCGACGCGCTCGGTCAGGGCCTCCATGCGCTCGGCCAGTGACGCCAGGTGGTCCAGCCGTGCCCGGTCCAGGCGCTCGCTGGCCAGCCGTACCGCCATGGGTTCCAGCACCAGGCGCAGCTCGAAGACCTCGCGGGCGTCCTTGTCGGTCCAGGCGACCACCCGGGCGCCATGGTGGGGGATCGCCTCGAGCCAGCCCTCGGAAACCAGTTCCCGCAGCGCCTCGCGCACCGGCGTGCGGCTCACCGCGAGCTCGCGGGCCACGCTCGCCTCGCGGATGTAGTCGTGGGGTCGGTAGCTGCCGTCGAGGATGCGCTGCTTCAGCGCCTCGTGGACCTGGGCGGTGGCCGTTCTGGCGACGGGGGCGGCATCGAGGTGTCGGCTAGTGCTCACGGCGGAGGTCCTGGATTGCATGCAATCTGTAAGATAGAAGAGAAACAGGGTGCCGTATTACTAGACTTTAGGCTAGAGTTGCATGCAACTGGAAGGGAAAGTCCTGGCATGGCGGTCCGAGCGGAGAAGCAGAGCGGCGCTCCGATGGGCGCTGCCTGCTTGCCGCCTGAACAGGCCGACACGCGAAACGGCCACTGCCTCGATGAGCCAAGTGACCGTTTCTAAAGGAATTTCTGGTGCCGCAAAGAGGATTCGAACCTCCGACCTACGCATTACGAATGCGTTGCTCTACCAGCTGAGCTATTGCGGCGCAGGGGGCATGGTAGCGCCGCTCAGGGCCCGATGCCAGGCGTCAGCGGCGCAGCCGGGTCAGCCCCTCCTGGGCGCTGGAGGCGACCAGCCGGCCCTGGCGGTCGTAGATGCTGCCGCGGGCGAAGCCTCGTGCCCCGCCGGCCCAGGGGCTGTCCATGTCGTAGAGCAGCCAGTCGTCGACCCTGACGTCATGGTGGAACCAGAGGGCGTGGTCGAGGCTGGCGATCTGCAGCTGCGGGTCGCGGAAATCGATGCCGTGGGGCACCAGGGCGGTGGTCAGCAGATTGAAGTCGGAGCTGTAGGCAAGCAGGGTGCGGTGCAGCGCCTGGTCATCGGGCAACTCGCCGACCAGCCGGAACCAGAGGCGCTTGCGCGCCGGTCGGCCCGCCTCGGCCTCGTCGCCCAGGTGCAGGAACTCGATGGGATGGCCGGGGAAGCGCTCGAGGCGGGCATCGCCGTCCGCCAGCGTCTCGGGCGGGGCGACCTCGGGCATGGCGGGCTGGTGGGCGATGCTCTGCTCCTCGCCGTGGAAGGAGGCGCTGCAGAAGAAGATCGGCCGCCCCTTCTGGATGGCGGTAACCCGGCGGGTGGTGAAGCTGCCACCGTCGCGCACCGCGTCGACCTGGTAGACCACCGGGCGATGCGGGTCCCCCGGGCGCAGGAAGTAGCCATGCAGGGAGTGGGTGCGGCGCGCCGGGTCGACGGTCTGGCTGGCTGCCGAGAGCGCCTGGCCCAGCACCTGCCCGCCGAACAGCTGGGGCAGGCCCAGGTCCTGGCTGCGGCCGCGGAACAGGTTCTCCTCAAGGGCCTCCAGGCCGAGCAGGTCCACCAGGGCGTTCAGGGCATCGGGCTTCATCGTTCTCCTCCGGAGCGATGGCGTGCCGGCCATCGCTACCATACGATCGTCTGAGTGCCATCCAGTCTACGGGAGTTCATGACAGTGCGCAGCGACGAGTTCTACATGCACCGGGCGCTGGATCAGGCCCGGCGGGGGTTGGCAGCCGGCGAGGTGCCGGTGGGTGCGGTGGTGGTGGACGCCGCGGGCGAGATCGTCGGCGCCGGCTTCAACGCCCCGGTCGGGGAGCACGACCCCAGCGCCCATGCCGAGATTCGTGCCTTGCGCGATGCCGGCGAGCGGCTCGGCAACTACCGGCTGGACGGCAGCACCCTCTTCGTGACCCTGGAGCCCTGCCTGATGTGCACCGGGGCGATCATCCATGCCCGCCTGGCGAGGGTGGTCTATGGCGCCGCCGAGCCGCGCAGTGGCATGGCGGAATCGAAAGCCAACCTCTTCGCCCAGCCCTGGTACAACCACCGGGTGACGGTGGAGGGCGGGGTGCTGGCCGGCCGCGCCGCCCGCCTGCTGCGGGATTTCTTCGCCGCGCGCCGCGACGGCCTGGAGAACGACTGAGGCCGGAGTCCACTGACTAGAGGACGGGCGGGACCTGCTCGAACAGTGCGCCGTCGTCCTTGTCGGGCAGGCGCGCATTGAGTTCGTAAAACTGCTCCTGGCTGCGGTCCAGGTAGGCCAGGATCTCGTAGTAGCGGCGGATGTTGCGCACATAGATCACCGGCTCGCCGCCGCGGGCATAGCCGTGGCGGGTCTGGCTATACCACTCGCGCTCCTGGAGCAGCGGCAGGGCCTCGCGCACGTCGCGCCAGCGATCGGGGTCGTCGCCGCGCTGCTCGGCGATCTTGCGGGCATCGTAGAGATGGCCGAGGCCGACGTTGTAGGCGGCCATGGCCATGAACAGGCGGTCGTCACCGGTGATCGATGCCGGCAGCCGCTCCTCGAGGCTGCGCAGGTAGCGAGCGCCGCCGTGGATGCTCTGGGCGGGGTCGAGGCGATTGTCGACGCCGAGATCACCGGCGGTCGCATTGGTCAGCATCATCAGCCCGCGCACGCCGGTGGGCGAGGTGGCTGCGGGGTCCCAGTGCGACTCCTGGTAACCCACGGCGGCCAGCAGCTTCCAGTCGAAGCCGGAGTTGCGGGCGGCCTCGCGGAACAGTTCGGTGTAGGGCGGCAAGCGCTTGCGGGCTTGCTGGATGAACGTGCGTGCGCCGACATACTCGAGGTAGTCGTCGTGGTCGAAGTAGCTGGCCACCAGGGCGTCGAGTTCGCCGTCGCGGCGCAGGTCGTCGAGGAAGCGGTTGGCGGCGTTGACCAGCCCCAGGCCCCGTCCAGCGGGGAAGGCCCAGGCCAGGGAGAGCGGCTTGCCGAGGGTGAAACCATCCTCGACCTCGGGGAAGAACAGCCGGTTGAGGCGGAACTGGCGCTCGAAGATCACCGCGGCATCCAGGGTGCCGCGGGCCACCTGGCCAAGCAGCTCGGCCACTTCCAGTTCGCTGGATTCCTTCCAGCTCAGCCCAGGATGCTCGGCCTGCAGCTCGCGCAGCACCCGGTCGGTCCCGGATCCGCGCAGGGTGCCGATCTCCAGCCCCTCGAGCTCGGCGATCTCCTCCGGCGGGTTCAGGCCGCGGCGATAGACCAGCAGCGGCTGCAGCAGCATGATCGGTCGGCTGAAGATCAGTCCGTCCAACGTCGGGTCCAGGGGCAGGGCGGCGGCGCCCAGGTCGCCTTCCTCGCGCACGGCGTCCAGCACGCCCTGGATATGATGGTCGGCATCCAGGGTCAGGCTGACCCCCAGGTGGTTGGCGAAGCGCCGCATCAGCTCGTATTCGAAGCCGGTAGGTCCCTGGCGCCCTTCGTAGTAAGTGGTGGGGGTGTTGCGGGTGTGCACGCTGAGGAAGTCGCGCGCCAGCACCTCCCTCAGGTGCTGGCCCTCGGGGATACCGGAACGCCCGGGCAGCAGCGCCAGCAGGAGGGCGCTGCACAGTAGGGCGGCCCGGCGCCACTGGCGCCGGGTAGGGTCAGTCGGGAATGCGAGCATGTGGGCGATGTGCGGCGATGAGACCCACAACCTTAACCAGCCCGCGAGCGGCTGTCACCTACGCCGATTTCTCGCATCCGGCGCTTTCCAGTAACATGTGCGCTCATTGCCGCCGGCCGCGGCCCCGAACTCTCCCTGTTTCAGAGGTTCCAGGATATGCTCGAACTGCGAGGCGCGCCCGCCCTATCTGCTTTCCGTCATGCCAAGCTGCTGGACGCCCTGCGCGCATCCGTTCCCGAGGTCGAGTCCCTGCACGCCGACCATGTCCACTTCGTCGACCATGACGGCGACTTGGGGGACGACGAGCGGCGCCTGCTGGAGCAGCTGCTCGACTACGGCCCCGAGCGACATAACGAGAGCCCCGCGCGACAGGACCAGAGCCGTGCCGAGGGCCAGTTGTTCCTGGTGGTGCCGCGCATCGGCACCCAGTCGCCCTGGTCCTCCAAGGCCACCGACATCGCCCGCAATTGCGGGCTGGCCAGGGTGCGGCGCATCGAGCGCGGCGTCGCCTACCGGGTGAAGGTCGCCGGCACCCTCGCCGAGGCGGCCTTCGAGCAGATCCAGGCCGCCCTGCACGACCGCATGACCGAGAGCGTGCTGGCCGACGCCTCCGACGCCGCCAAGCTCTTCGCCCACCACGCGCCGGCGCCGCTGGGCAGCGTCGACCTGCTCGAGGGCGGCCGCGAGGCGCTGGTCACCGCCAATACGGCACTGGGGCTGGCGCTGGCCGAGGACGAGATCGACTATCTGGTCGAGGCGTTCCACGATCTGGGTCGCAACCCCACGGACGTCGAACTGATGATGTTCGCCCAGGCCAACTCCGAGCACTGCCGCCACAAGATCTTCAACGCCGACTGGGTGGTCGACGGCGAGGCGCAGAGCCACTCGCTGTTCGGGATGATCAAGCACACCCACGCGTGTTCCCCCGGGGACATCCTCTCCGCCTACAGCGACAACGCCGCGGTGATCAAGGGCTCTGAGGCGCCGCGTTTCTTCCCGGCGCCGCTCACCGGCAAGGACGGCGAGCGCGCCGTCTATGGTAGCGCCCACGAGCCGATCCAGATCCTGATGAAGGTGGAGACCCACAACCACCCGACGGCCATCGCACCGCACCCGGGGGCGGCCACCGGCGCCGGCGGCGAGATCCGTGACGAGGGCGCCACCGGCATCGGCGGCAAGCCCAAGGCGGGCCTGACCGGCTTTACCGTCTCCAATCTGCGCATCCCCGAGTTCGTGCAGCCCTGGGAGGCCTTCGACTACGGCAAGCCCGAGCGCATCCAGTCGGCGCTTGCGATCATGCTCGAGGGGCCCATCGGCGGAGCCGCCTTCAACAACGAGTTTGGCCGCCCGAATCTCGCCGGGGTCTTCCGCACCTACGAGCAGGACGCCCTGGGGCATGACGGCATCGAGCGCCGCGGCTACCACAAGCCGATCATGCTCGCCGGCGGCTACGGCAATATCCGTGACGGCCATGTCCAGAAGGGCGAGATCCCGGTCGGCGGCAAGCTGATCGTGATGGGTGGCCCGGCGATGCTGATCGGCCTGGGCGGCGGCGCGGCCTCCTCCATGGCCTCGGGGGCCTCCAGCGCCGACCTGGACTTCGCCTCGGTGCAGCGCGGCAACCCCGAGATGGAGCGCCGCGCCCAGGAGGTCATCGACCGCTGCTGGGCGCTGGGTAGCGAGAATCCGATCCGCTTCATCCACGATGTGGGCGCCGGCGGCCTCTCCAACGCCTTGCCGGAGCTGGTCAAGGATGGCGAGTGCGGCGGCCTGTTCGATCTGCGTGCCGTGCCCAACGCCGAGCCAGGCATGAGCCCGCTGGAGATCTGGTGCAACGAGGCCCAGGAGCGCTATGTGCTGGCGGTGGCGCCGGAGGACCTCGACACCTTCGAGGCGCTGTGCGAGCGCGAGCGCTGTCCCTATGCCGTGGTGGGCGAAGCCCTCGAGCCCCACCACCTGGCGGTGACCGATGGCCACTTCGAGAGCCAGCCGGTGGACCTGCCGATGAGCGTGTTGTTCGGCAAGCCGCCGAAGATGACTCGAGAGTTCCAGCGCCAGGCTAATACCCTCTCCGGGGTGATGCTCGACAACCTCGATCTGCGCGAGGCCATGGACCGGGTGCTGCGTCTGCCCGCCGTGGCCTCCAAGAGCTTCCTGATCACCATCGGCGACCGCTCCATCACCGGCCAGGTGGCCCGCGACCAGATGGTCGGCCCCTGGCAGGTGCCGGTAGCCGACGTGGCCGTGACCACGGCGAGCTTCGACACCCATGCCGGTGAGGCCATGGCCATGGGCGAACGTCCGCCGGTGGCGCTGATCGACCCGGCGGCCAGCGCGCGCCTGGCGGTGGCCGAGGCCATCACCAACCTGGCCGCCGCGCCCATCGACAAGCTCGGCGACATCAAGCTCTCCGCCAACTGGATGAGCGCCGCCGACCACCCGGGCGAGAACCAGGCGCTGTATGACGCCGTCCAGGCGGTGGGCATGGAGCTCTGCCCGGCGCTGGGCATCGCCATCCCGGTGGGCAAGGACTCCATGTCCATGCGCACCGCCTGGCAGGAGGAGAGTGGCGCGGAAGACGGGCAGGCCGAGGAGAAGAGCGTCACCTCACCGCTGTCGCTCTCCGTGACCGGTTTCGCTCCGGTCACTGATGCCATGCAGACCCTGACCCCGCAGATCAACCTGGAGCAGGACGAATCCGACCTGCTGCTGATCGACCTGGGCGGCGGCCGGAACCGTCTGGGCGGCTCCGCCCTGGCCCAGGTCTACGGCCAGGTGGGCAACGAGTGTCCGGACCTGGATGACCCCGAGGACCTCGAGGCATTCTTCGCGGTGATCCAGGGGCTCAACGCCGAGGGCACGCTGCTGGCCTACCACGACCGCAGCGACGGCGGCCTGCTGGTGACGCTGCTGGAGATGGCCTTCGCCGCCCATGCGGGCCTCGAGATCAAGCTCGACTGGCTGATCGACGAGCCCGTCGACGCCTTCAACGCGCTCTTCGCCGAGGAGCTCGGGGCGGTGATCCAGGTGAACCGCCAGCACACCGAGGCGGTGCTGGCCCAGTTCGCCGCCGCCGGCATCGAGACCTGCGGCGTCATCGCCCGGCCGCGCTACGACGACCAGGTGCGGGTGACCCTCTTCGAGGAGCCGCTGCTGGAGACCACCCGGCTGCTCGCCGAGCGGACCTGGGCCGAGACCAGCTACCGCCTGCAGGCGCTGCGTGACAACGCCGACTGCGCCAAGAGCGAGTTCGACGGCCTGCTCGATGGCCGCGACCCCGGGCTCTCCGCTCAGCCGACCTTCGATGTCGACGATGACATCACCGCCCCCTATCTTGAGGCACCCCAGATCCAGGCGCCCCAGGTCAACACGGCCCGCCCGGCGGTGGCGGTGCTGCGCGAGCAGGGCGTCAACGGCCAGCTGGAGATGGCCTGGGCCTTCGACCGGGCCGGCTTCGAGGCCGTGGACGTGCACATGAGCGACATCCTGGAAGGGCGTATCGACCTCGAGCCGTTCAAGGGCCTGGTGGCCTGCGGCGGCTTCTCCTACGGCGATGTGCTGGGCGCTGGCGGCGGCTGGGCCAAGTCGGTGCTGTTCAACCCCCGCGCCCGGGAGCAGTTCGCAGCTTTCTTCGAGCGGGACGACAGCTTCTCGCTGGGGGTGTGCAACGGCTGCCAGATGCTCGCCCAGCTCAAGGAGCTGATCCCCGGCGCCGAGGCCTGGCCGCGCTTCGTGCGCAACGAGTCCGAGCAGTTCGAGGCCCGGGTCTCCATGGTTCAGGTGGAGAAGAGCCCGTCGATCCTGCTGGCCGGCATGGAGGGCTCGCGCCTGCCCATTGCCGTGGCCCACGGCGAGGGCCGCGCCGAGTTCCGCGACAGTGCCCACCTGCGCGGCATCCAGGGCAGCGGCCAGGTCGCCCTGCGCTTCCTGGACAACCATGGCCAGGTGACTACCCGCTATCCGGCCAACCCCAACGGCTCGCCCTCCGGCATCACCGGCCTGACCACCCCCGACGGCCGGGTCACCATCATGATGCCTCACCCCGAGCGGGTGGTACGCGCGGTGACCAACTCCTGGCGTCCCGCCGAGTGGACCCAAGATGGCGCCTGGATGCGCTTGTTCCGCAACGCCCGGGTCTGGCTGGGCTGAAATGCTCGCCCTTCGAGAACCCACGACGCCCGGGCCATGGCCCGGGCGTCGTGGGTAAGGGGGTGGATAGCGTCAGGTGGCGTCGTCGTCCGTGGCTTCCTCGCGCTTCAGCTGGGTCTCGAGGTCGTCGAGAAGATGACGGAACTGGCTCTGGAAGTGGTCGAAGCGGCCGAAGTCGTGGCCGCAGCCATCGCAGTAGACGTGATACTGATCTTCACGACCCGGTGGGAATCGTTTCTCGCGGCTGCCGCACTTGGGGCATTCGGGGCTGGTCTTCACTTTCATAGAGGTGTCTCCTGTCTCGGCAAATGGCGTTCCAGTCATCCCATTACCCTTCTAGATACCATGGCTGTCCCGGTACGGGTCAAGTCGCGTCCTGCTCGAGGAGCTTGCATGACCGCCGCACCGCCCAGCCTTCGGCCCTACCAGCAGCAGGCGGTGCGCCGTGTCGTCGAGCATTTCCGCGGCGCCGACGACCCGGCGGTGGTGGTGCTGCCTACCGGCAGCGGCAAATCGCTGGTGATCGCCGAGCTGGCGCGCCTGGCGCGGGGGCGGGTGCTGGTGCTGGCCCACGTGCGTGAACTGGTGGAACAGAACCACGCCAAGTACCTGGCCTACGGCCTCGAGGCCGACATCTTCAGCGCCGGCCTGGGGCGCAAGGAGGCCGGGCGCCAGGTGGTGTTCGGCTCGGTGCAGTCGGTGGTGCGCAACCTCGAACGCTTCGCCGCGCCGGACCACCCGCGCGGCCCCTTCACCCTGCTGGTGGTCGACGAGTGCCATCGGGTGTCGCCGGCGGAGGACTCGAGCTACCGCCAGGTGATCGACCAGCTGCGCGCGGCCAACCCGCGGCTCAAGATTCTCGGCCTCACGGCGACCCCCTATCGACTCGGCCAAGGGTTCATCTATTACCGCCATCACCATGGCATGGTGCGCGGCGAGGCGGACGCCTTCTTTCGCGACTGCGTCTTCGAGCAGCCGCTGCGGCTGATGGTCAAGCAGGGCTACCTGGCCGAGCCCCGGCGCGTCGACGCCGCGCTTTTCAAGGAGGGCCAGGAGCTGCGCTACGACTTCTCGGCCCTCGCCCCAGGCTCCAGCGGGCTCTTCCGCGAGGAGGAGCTCAACCGGGTGGTGGCGGGTCACCGTGCGACGCCGGGCATCATCGCCGAGGTGGTCGAGCACGCCCGGGAGCGCCAGGGCGTTATGCTCTTCGCGGCAAGCGTGGCTCATGCCGAGGAGATCCTCGGCTACCTGCCGGTGGGCGAGGCGGCGTTGGTCACCGGCGAGACGCCCTCCGTTGAGCGCGAGCGGCTCATCGCCGCCTTCAAGGCGCGTGAGCTCAAGTACCTGGTCAACGTGGCGGTGCTGACCACCGGCTTCGATGCGCCCCACGTGGACCTGATCGCCATCCTGCGCCCCACCGAGTCGGTGAGTCTCTACCAGCAGATCATCGGGCGCGGCCTGCGCCTTTCGCCGGGCAAGCGCGACTGCCTGATCCTCGACTATGCCGGCAACCCCTGGGACCTCTACGCCCCGGAGGTGGGATCGCCGAAGCCGACCGGCGACAGTGAGCCGGTGCAGGTGGAGTGTCCCGCCTGCGGTCACGCCAACCTCTTCTGGGGGCGGCGCGACGGCGAACTGGTGATCGAGCACTTCGGGCGTCGCTGTCAGGGGCTGGTGGAGGACGAGCGCGGCAAGCGCACTCAGTGCGACTTCCGTTTTCGCTTCAAGGTGTGCCCCGAGTGCGGCACCGAGAACGATATCGCCGCCCGACGCTGTCACGGCTGCGAGACCCTGCTGGTGGACGCCGACGACAAGCTCAAGGAGGCGCTGCGCCTGCGCGATGCCCGGGTGCTGCGGGTCGCCGGCATGCAGCTCGAGGCCACCGTCAACGGCCGGGGGCTGCCGCGGCTCAAGGTCACCTACCACGACGAGGACGGTGCCACCCTGTCGGAGTGGTTCGCCCTGGAGACCCCGGCCCAGCGCGGCGCCTTCGCCGCGGCCTTCCTGCGCGACCACCTGCGCGCGCCGGGCGTGCCCTTCCGTCCCACCTCCCCCGAGGAGGTGATCGCCGAGCGCCACCGCCTGCGCCACCCCGACTTCGTGGTGGGCCGCAAGGTGGGCCGCCACTGGCAGGTGCGCGAGAAGCTCTTCGACTACACCGGGCGTTACCGCAAGGCCAGCGAGGTGGAGTAATAGAAGAAGGAGGCAGGCATTGTCGCCGGGGAAGTCCCGAGCGTTCACGTCAGTCAGAGTGTCAGAACTGTCTCCGGCGCCGCGCTCTTGCTAGACTGCCCCGTTGATCCTGCGTCCCCGGAGAGGCACGCCGCGTGAGCGCCACCCCCGATACCGCCACCCCCCAACAGACCGATGCCGCGGCCGGCCACGCCGAGGTACTGGGGCGGCTGTTCGATGAGCCGATCACCCAGCTGCCGGAGGATCTCTATATCCCGCCGGAGGCGCTGCGCATCTTCCTCGAGGCCTTCGAGGGGCCGCTGGACCTGCTGCTCTACCTGATCCGCCGCCAGAACCTGGATATCCTGGCCATCGATGTGGCCGCCATCACCCGCCAGTACATCGAGTACGTGGAGCTGATGAAGGCCATGGAGATCGAGCTGGCCGGGGAGTACCTGCTGATGGCGGCCATGCTGGCCGAGATCAAGTCGCGCACCCTGCTGCCGCGCCCGCCGAAGGAGGGCGGGGACGACGAGGAACAGGACCCGCGGGCCGAGCTGATCCGCCGCCTGCAGGAGTACGAGCGGCTCAAGTACGCTGCCGAGTCGCTGGCCGAGTTGCCGCGGCTGGGGCGCGACTGGTTTCCGGCGCGGGCCATGCTGCCGCCGCTGGAATCCCGGGTGATCCACCCCGACGTGGGGCTCGACGAGCTGCTCGGGGCCCTGGCCGGCATCCTGCGCCGCGCCGAGCTCAATCAGGCCCACCAGATCAGCCGCGAGGGGCTCTCGACCCGGGAGCGTATGCTGGCGATCATGGAGCGCCTGGACGACGAGCACTACACCGCCTTCGAGGCGCTGTTCACCCTCGAGGAGGGGCGGCCCGGGGTGATCGTCACCTTCATGGCGATCCTCGAGCTCGCCAAGGAGGCGATGATCGAGATCGTACAGAATGCCCCGCTCTCGCCGATCCATGTGCGCGCCAGGGCCGCCCGGGACGAGGGGCCCGAGGAGGCGTTCCTTGAGGAAGAAGGCGGCGAGAGCGCCTTCGATGACCGTCCCGTGGATGGCTGTCCTGTCGTTGACCCAGAGGGAAGCGACCCGGCATGACCGCTATGGAATTTCCCGATGCCCTCGACGAGATCCTCGAGGCGGCGCTGCTGGCCGCCGGGGAGCCGCTGGGGCTGGAGCGCCTGGAGGGGCTGTTCGACGACCACGAGCGCCCGCCGCGGCGCGCCCTGCGCGAGGCCCTGGAGCGCCTGGGGGGCCGCCATGAGCGGGGCGCCATGGAGCTGATCGAG
This sequence comes from Halomonas sp. 11-S5, assembly GCF_029889825.1. NCBI lineage: Bacteria > Pseudomonadati > Pseudomonadota > Gammaproteobacteria > Oceanospirillales > Halomonadaceae > Halomonas > Halomonas sp. 11-S5. Next base: position 108,685 of record NZ_JARANW010000002.1, on the reverse strand, counting down.
ACCGCCTCTGGCTATCAGCTGCGCATCCGGCCGCGACTCTCGGCCTGGGTCTCGCGGCTGTGGGATGAGCGGCCCCAGCGCTACTCCCGGGCGCTGCTGGAGACCCTGGCGCTGATCGCCTATCGCCAGCCGGTGACCCGTGGCGACATCGAGGAGGTGCGGGGTGTCACGGTGAGCGGCTCGATCATGCGCACCCTGCTCGACCGCGGTTGGATCCGCGTGGTGGGCCACCGCGACGTGCCGGGGCGACCGGCGGTCTTCGCCACCACGCGAAGCTTCCTCGACGATTTTGGCCTCAAGACCCTCGACGAACTGCCGCCGATGCATGAGCTCAGGCACTTCGAGGAGCCGATCCTGGAGGAAGAGCCGCCGCCTCCCCAGCACGAGCTACTGGCCCAGGCGGACGAGCAGGTCGATGACTCGCCCGAGGCAGGTGAGGCAGAATACCAGGCGTCGCCCGAGGCGGGCGGCGAGGTGGCCCCGCAGGCCACCGACCCGACGGCCGGGAAGGCCGACGATGACCACGCCGGGACGGCGTCCGAGCGGGCAGGGCTGAGCTTCGCTGATCTGGAGGCCCGCCTGTCCGAACGTGCCCGGGGCCGCGTCGACGATGACGCCGCCCCGGGCACGGAATCCACACCCAGTGAGAATGACGACCGATGAGCACTACCAGCGAGAAACTGCAGAAAGTCCTGGCCCGTGCCGGGCTGGGCTCGCGCCGCGAGATGGAAACGGCCATCGCCGATGGCCGGGTCAAGGTCAACGGCAAGGTGGCGACCCTGGGCGACCGCATCGAGATGCGTGACCGGGTGGCCGTCGATGACCGCCCGGTGACCCTGCGTGGCGCCGAGGAGGTGCCGCGCCGGGTGATCATGTACAACAAGCCCGAGGGCGAGCTGTGCACCCGCAAGGACCCGGAAGGGCGGCGCACTGTCTTCGATCGCCTGCCGCGCCTCAAGGGCGAGCGCTGGATTGCCATCGGCCGCCTAGACATCAACACCAGCGGCCTGCTGCTGTTCACCACCGATGGGGAGCTGGCCAACAAGCTGATGCATCCCTCCACCGAGGTGGAGCGCGAATATGCCGTGCGCGTGATGGGCGAGGTGAAGAAGGAGCAGGTGGTGGCCATGGTCGAGGGCGTGATGCTCGACGACGGGCCGGCGCGCTTCACTGACGTTCAGGAGTTCGGCGGTGAGGGCATCAACACTTGGTTCCACGTGGTGATCATGGAGGGTCGCAACCGCGAGGTGCGACGCCTGTGGGAATCCCAGGGGCTCACCGTCAGCCGCCTCAAGCGGGTGCGCTACGGCAACATCTTCCTCGACAAGCGGACCAAGGCCGGTGAGTGGGTGGAGCTTTCCCAGGACGAGATCGATGACCTGTCGGCGACGGCCGGCCTGGCGGTTCGCAAGGTGCCGGAGTTGACCCCGGATGAGAAGAACCGCTGGAGCCGGGACAAGCACAAGCGCCGGCCGGTGCAGGCCATGCGCAAGCCCAAGGCCCAGCGCGGGCGCTGAGCTGCGACCAAAGGCAAAAACCGCTTGTCATCACGGGGGCAGATCAGTAGTATCTGCCCCCGTTCGGAAGGGGTCGTTAGCTCAGTTGGTAGAGCAGTTGGCTTTTAACCAATTGGTCGTAGGTTCGAATCCTACACGACCCACCATCCGAGCCTGTATGCTTGCCCGCAAGCACCGGGTCGTTAGCTCAGTTGGTAGAGCAGTTGGCTTTTAACCAATTGGTCGTAGGTTCGAATCCTACACGACCCACCAGATTCGCGCCCCCGCCTCCCCGTGAGGCGGGGGCGCTCTGCGTCCGGGGGGCATGATGCCTCTCCCCGGCAGAGACTTTCCTCGCCTGAAACGAACAATCGCCGGACAATCTGGTCTAGAATGACATTGGGTCGGCCATCGCGAGAGACGCAGCGGTTGACCCTCTGGCGTGTTGCCCCGTGCGGAGTGCACGAGCGGCGGCACCTGGTGTAACGCAGGGGGAGCCCCTGCCGGTCACAGTGGTAGACACGATGACGATCATGACTTCCCGTGCCGATCTGCGCGAGCAGCTCGCACGCACCTACTGCCCCACCCGCATTCCCGCCGAAGACGAGGCGCGCATCGAGGAGATCAAGCGTCTGCTCGAGGCCAACAATGCCGTGCTGGTGGCGCATTACTACACCGACGATGCCATCCAGCAGCTGGCCGAGGAAACCGGCGGCTGCGTGGCCGACTCCCTGGAGATGGCCCGTTTCGGCGCCCGCCACGAGGCCGACACCCTGGTGGTGGCCGGCGTGCGCTTCATGGGCGAGACCGCCAAGATCCTCTCCCCGGAGAAACGAGTGCTGATGCCCACCCTGGAGGCGACCTGCTCGCTGGACGTGGGCTGCCCGGCCGACGAATTCGGCGCCTTCTGCGACGCCCATCCCGAGCGCACCGTGGTGGTCTATGCCAACACTTCCGCGGCGGTGAAGGCGCGCGCCGACTGGGTGGTGACCTCCTCCATCGCCGTGGACGTGATCGAGCACCTTCAGGCGCGCGGCGAGAAGATCCTGTGGGCTCCGGACAAGCACCTGGGCGGCTACATCCAGAAGCAGACCGGCGCCGACATGCTGCTCTGGGACGGCGCCTGCATCGTCCACGAGGAGTTCAAGGCCCAGGGCGTCGAGGACCTCAAAGCACTTTATCCCGATGCCGCGGTGCTGGTGCACCCGGAGTCGCCGGCTGCGGTGGTCGAGCTGGCCGACGTGGCGGGCTCCACTTCACAGCTGATCAAGGCGGCGAAGGATCTGCCCCATGACAAGCTGATCGTGGCCACCGACCGCGGCATCTTCTACAAGATGCAGCAGGCGGTGCCCGAGAAGACGCTGTTCGAGGCGCCCACCGCCGGTGACGGCGCGACCTGCAAGAGCTGTGCCCACTGCCCCTGGATGGCGATGAACGCCCTGGATAACCTGGCCGGCGCGCTGCGCGAGGGAACGGGGGAGGTGTTCGTCGACGACGCCCTGCGCCTGGCCGCCCTCAAGCCCCTCGAGCGGATGCTCAACTTCCAGCGCTAGGCTTCGCCTAGCGCTGGAGCTGGAAGAGCGGCGCTTCGCGCCTGGAAGCTTGAAGCGGGAAGAAAGACCTTGAACCTATAGGTGCTGCCTTCCAGCTTCCAGCTTGCTCCTTGCAGCTAGAACTTCTCCAGCGTCTCCCGATAGCCGATGAAGTCCTCGCGACGCTGCTCGATTTGGCTGGCGGCGGCGTTGTCGCCCTCGCGCTCGGCCACGTCCTTGGCCACCTCGAGCTGGCGGATGGCGCGGTCGATGCGACCGGTGAGCTGCAGTTGCTCGGCACGGGCCAGATGGCCCCAGGCCTCGTGACCGCTGCGGCCGGCGGCCTCGGCGAGCAGCGTGAACGCCTGCGGGTCCTCGGGGCGGGCGTCGGCCAGCTCACGCAGTACGCGATAGGCCTCGTCGGGATCGCGCTGCAGCAGCGCCTCGCCCAGCAGCCGGCTTGCCGGCGAGTAGTCCGGCATCAACCGCAGCTGACGACGGCTGCGCGCGATGGCATCGTCGACGCGGCCGGCCTCGAAGGCGACCTGGGCCGCCGAGGCCGGCAGCATCGCCAGGTCGGGCTGTGACCGGGCCAGGGCGTCGAGCGCGTCCAGCGCCTGATCGGTGCGCCCGGCGCGGCCATCGATCAGCGCGGCCAGGTAGCGGCGGGCTGCCTCGGGCGCCTGGTCCTGGGCCAGGCGGGTGGTGGCCTGCTGCGGGTCGCGGTCGTGGATCGTCAGCAGCGCCCGGGCCCTCACCAGCTGGTAGTGAAGGTCTCCGTCACGCGGCGCCGTCACCGAGACCTGGTCGGCGCGGGCCTGGGTATCGCTGATGCGTGACTCGGTCACCGGGTGGGTGAGCAGGAACTCCGGGGGATTGCCCCCCTGCAGGCTCATCATGCGCTGCATGGCGCGGAACATCTCGACCATGGCGCCCGGTTCATAGCCGGCGTCTGCCATGGCCTGCAGGCCCACGCGGTCGGCCTCCTGCTCGAAGCGCCGGGAGTAGCTCAGCTGGTCCTGGATGAAGGCCGCCTGTGAGCCCATGGCGGCGGCGATGCCGGCATCGCCACCGCCCCCGGCGGCGATCAGCATGCCGGCGAGCATGGCCGCCATCGCCGGGATCTGGGTCTGCTCGGCGCGGGCCTGGCCGCGGGCATAGTGGCGCTGGGAGAGATGGCCGAGTTCGTGGGCGACCACCGAGGCCAGCTCGGCCTCGCGTTCGGCGAAGGCAAACAGCCCGGCGTTGACGCCGATCACTCCGCCGGGCACGGCGAAGGCATTGAGCAGGCGGCTCTCCACCAGGGTCACGGCAGTGCGGGCGTCTCCCAGGTCGCTGTGGGGCAGCAGGCGGGCCACCAGCGACTCCACGTAGTCCTGGGCGATGGCATCCTGCCATTCGGGGGCGCGGGCGCGGAACTGGCGCAGCCAGGCGCGGCCCAGGCGGTACTCCTCGCCGCTGACGGCCTGGCTCCCATGGCGGGTCAGGCTGGGCAGCCCGTAGTCGCCCCCGGCCGCGACCGCCGGGCTTCGTGTCAGGCCGGGTGCTTCATAGCGGCCGGGGGACTGGGCCTGGGACGGCAGGGAGAGCGCCAGGCTCAGGGCGCAGGCGGTGAGGTAGGTTCCGGTTCGACGCAGCATGGCCGTCCTCGTCAAGGGGAGCGCAAGGGGTGGCAGGTATCCTGGTCTGACATTGATTTGGCCTGCAAAGTGCCTTTAAATCGCAGGGACTTGCGTGCGGGCCCACGGCCGGCACGTGCCACTGCATCTTCCCGGGAGACACCATGGCGCTGCAACCCGATGACCTGCTCGATGCCCGCGGTCTTCCCTGCCCTCTACCGCTGCTCAAGGCCAAGCAGGCGCTGTCACGCCTCGCGCCTGGCCAGCTGCTGGAGGTAATGGCTACCGATGCGGGCTCCTGGCGCGACTTCGAGACCTTTGTGGCCCAGAGCGCGCACCAGATGCCGGCCAGGGAAGAGCGCGGTGACGTCTATCACTACTGGATCTGCAAGGGCGAGGGGCGGCCTTCATGAGCCTGAGGTCGGTCTTCAGGCGCTGGATGGATCACTACTTTTCGGACGAGGAGGCGGTGATCCTGCTGGTGGTGCTGGTGCTGGGCTTCACCGCGGTGATCCTGTTCGGGCGCATGTTGGCGCCTTTCCTCATCGCCCTGGTGGCCGCCTTCCTGCTGCAGGGGCCGGTGAGCTGGATGGAACGGCGCAGGATGCCGCGCCTGCTGGCGGTGTTCGTGGTGTTCCTTGCCTTCATCGGGGTGCTGCTGGCGCTGGCCTTCATTCTGATGCCACTGATCTGGAACCAGCTGGTGGGGCTGGTCCAGGAGGCGCCGCGGATGTTCGCCAGCGGCCAGCGCTTGCTGGATGATCTCCAGGCACGCTATCCCAACCTGGTCACCCCCGACCAGATGCAGAACTGGATCGACGTCGCCGGCCGCCAGGTGACGCAGCTCGGCCAGCGCGCTCTGACCCTGTCGCTGGCCTCGCTGGGCAACGTCCTGACGCTGATCGTTTACCTGATCCTGGTGCCGATCCTGGTGTTCTTCATGCTCAAGGACCGCGACCGCCTGGTGGGCTTCACCACATCGCTGCTGCCCCAGCGGCGCGAGCTGATGACCCGCGTCTGGGAGGAGATGGACGACCAGATCGCCAACTACGTGCGCGGCAAGTTCATCGAGATCATCATCGTCGGCACCGTGGCCTTCTTCACCTTCGCCTACTTCGGGCTCCCCTATACGGCGCTGCTGGCGGTGGTGGTGGGCCTCTCGGTGCTGGTGCCCTATATCGGCGCGGCGGTGACCACCCTGCCGGTGGCGGCGGTGGCCGGCTTCCATTTCGGCCTGACGGACGAGTTCCTCTATGTGCTGGTCGCCTATGGCGTACTGCAGGCCCTGGACGGCAACGTCCTGTCGCCGATCCTGTTCTCCGAGGCGGTCAACATCCACCCGGTATCGATCATCCTGGCGATCCTCTTCTTCGGCGGGATCTGGGGCTTCTGGGGGGTCTTCTTCGCCATCCCCCTGGCGACCCTGCTCAAGGCGCTGGTCTACGCCTGGCCGCGAGGCATCAAGCAGCGTCACCTGCAGGAGGCAGCCGAGACGCCCGTCGAGTCGTGAGCGTCCCGGGGCGCGGACGAGCGTCCGCGTGGACCGACAGGAGAGAAGGGCTCAGCCGGCGTGCAGGGCCTGGGCGGCGTCCAGCACCTCCTGGGCATGGCCCTTGACCTTGACGCCGCGCCACTCGCGGGCGAGCTTGCCGTCGGCGTCGATCAGGAAGGTGCTGCGCTCGATCCCCAGGTGCTCCTTGCCGTAGAGCTTCTTCAGCTTGATGACGTCGAACAGCCGGCAGAGTGACTCGTCCTTGTCGGAGATCAGCGCGAAGTTGAAGCCCTGCTTGGCCTTGAAGTTCTCCTGGGCGCGGAGGCCGTCCCGGGAGACGCCGAGGATCACGGTATTGGCGGCGTCGAAGGCCTCCTTGCGATCGCGGAAGTCGCCGCCCTCGGTGGTGCACCCGGGGGTGCTGGCCTTGGGGTAGAAGTAGACCACCACCTGTTTCCCCTCCAGCTCAGAGAGGGTGACGATGGTGTTGCCGGTGGCAGTGGCGGTGAAGTCCGGAACGGGCTCGCCGGGACTGACGCTCATGGTCGTGCTCCTGTCGTGGGTGAGGGAAGGCGTCCCGATTACACGCAACCCGTGGCGAACTGTAAAGTCGCGGCTGTACAGGCTCCCGAGGCCTGAGTACCATTTGGCCCTTGGCACCGGGGCGTTGCCCGAGGTCCGAGAGGCCGAGAATGCAGGCGAATCGAGAGGAATCGAGAGGATGATCACTGGCAGTATTGTCGCGCTGGCGACGCCGATGAAGGTCAACGGCGATATCGACTGGGAGGCCTTGCGCCGCCTGGTGCACTTTCATCTCGACAACGGCACCGATGCGATCGTGGCGGCCGGCACCACCGGCGAGCCGACCACCATGTCGTTCGCCGAGCATTTCGATGTCATCCGCACCGTAGTGGAGGAGGTGAGCGGACGCATTCCGGTCATCGCCGGCACCGGCTCCAACAATACCACCGAGGCGGTGCAGCTGGCCCGCTATGCCAGCGAGGTCGGGGCGGACTGCTGCCTGACCGTGGCACCCTACTACAACAAGCCCACCCAGGAAGGGCTCTACCGGCACTTCAAGGCCATCGCCGAGAGCAGCGACCTGCCGGTGATCCTCTACAACGTGCCGGGGCGCACCTGCTCGGACATCTATAACGAGACCGTGCTGCGCCTGGCCGATGTCGACAAGATCATCGGGCTCAAGGACGCCACCGGCAACCTGGAACGCGCCGAGGATCTGATCGCGCGCCTCAGGGGCAGCGGCTTCATGCTCTATTCCGGGGATGATGCCACCGCCTGCGACTTCATGTTGATGGGGGGCCATGGCGACATCTCGGTGACGGCCAACGTGGCGCCGCGGGCCATGCATGAACTGTGCAGCGCCGCCGTGGCCGGGGATGCCGACCGGGCCCACCAGATCAACACCCGCCTGATGCCACTGCACACTAACCTGGGGATCGAGTCCAACCCGATTCCGGTCAAGTGGGCACTGTACCGCATGGGTCACCTCGAGCCCGGCATCCGGCTGCCGCTGACCTGGCTCTCCGAGAAGTACCACTCTACCGTCAGCGAGGCCCTGCAGCTGGCGGGCCTGATCGACGATTGAGCGGTGCCTGGCACCGCACCCCGCACAACTCTAGGCAAGGTGGACGCATGAACTCTGCGCTGAAATGGATGCCGCTGGTGGCGGTGCTCGCCCTGGCCACGGCCGGCTGTGCCCGGGATGGCTTCTACCATGACCGCAACCTCGACTACGGCGAGGCCGAGGAGAACGCGCCCTTGGTGCTGCCGGAGGGCCGCAATGCCGAGCGCTACCGGGATACCATGCCGGTCCCCGAGGTGAGTGGCACGCGGCCCGCCGAGGATGGCGTGGTCGAGGCACCGCTCCCCCAGGCCCTGTCGCCCGGGCGCAGCATGGAGCGAGGCTATGTCGAGCGTCGCGCGGTCGGCGACGAGCGCTGGCTGGTGGTGGGCGCCGAACCGGCAACGGTCTGGCCGGAGCTCGAGCGCTTCGTGCGCAGCCGCGGCCTGACCATCACCGCCAGCGACTCTCGCCGCGGCATCCTGGAAACCGACCAGGCCAGGATCAGTGTCCGCCCGGCGCTGCGCAGTGGCGACAGCGAGATTCGCTGCGAGCAGGGCGGGAGCACCCAGGCCGCCTGCCTGACGGCGCTGGAGCGCCACTTCGAGGCACGCAGCGTGTCGTCGAGCGCCGCCTCGCTGGCCGCCCAGCGGCCCGATGCCCAGAATCGTGCCCGGTTCGAGCAGCGCGGTGACGACTGGCAGGTGATCCTGCCCTTCGAGGCGGACCGTCTGTGGGCCGAACTCAGCCACCAGCTGGAACTCGACTTCGCGGTCGAGGGGCGTCGCGAGCTGCTCGAGCGCGACCCCGCGTCGCGCAGCTTCCTGGTGGGATACCTGACACGGAGCGAGCGAGAGCGAGGTTTTTGGCGCTCGCTTGCGACCCTCAACCTGGGTGAGGAGCCGCAGCAGGTGCGCCTGGTGCTGGAGGCTCTTGGTCCCGAGGAGACCGTATTGACAGCCCAGAGTGCGAGTGACGGCGAGCTCTCCACCGAGGACCAGCGCGAGCTGCTCGAGCGGGTGGCAGGCCTGTTGCGCTGATGAGCAGCATGGTACCGGGTGGGGGCGGGCGCCTCTCCTTCGCCTCCCTGGGTAGCGGCAGCAAGGGCAACGCCACCCTGGTCAGCGACGGCGAGACGCACCTGCTGGTCGACTGCGGCTTCACCCTGCGCGAGACCGAGCGCCGCCTGGCCCGCCTGGGGCTGCATCCCCGCCAGCTCGATGCCCTGCTGGTGACCCACGAGCATGGCGACCATGTACGTGGCGTCGGCCCCCTGGCCCGGCGCCATGGGATGCCGGTCTATCTGACGCCGGGGACCTGGCTGTCGAGTCGGCTCGGCGAGCTGCCGTGCCGCCACTGGATCACCCCCCAGGCCCGGTTCGCGGTCAAGGGGCTGACCATCGATCCCGTCACCGTGCCCCACGACGCCCGGGAGCCGGTGCAGTTTCGCATCGCCGCGGGCGAGCGGTGCCTAGGTCTGCTCACCGACCTGGGACATCCCAGCGCGCATGTGGTCGAGGCCTTCGCCGGCTGCGACGGCCTGGTGCTGGAGTGCAACCATGACCCGCGGATGCTCGCCGAGGGGCCCTATCCCGCGAGCCTCAAGCGACGGGTCGGCGGCGACTGGGGGCACCTGGCCAACGGCCAGGCGGCCTGGCTGCTGGCCCGGCTGGGGCTCGATCGCCTGCAGCGCATCGTCTGCTCCCACCTATCCGACCACAACAACCGCCCCGAGCTGGCCCTGGAGGCCCTGGTGCCACTGCTCGACGGCGACGAATCCCGGCTGAGGGTCGCCGCCCAGGACGCTGGCCTGGTCTGGCAGACCCTCGGCTGAACGACCATCCTGATCCGTATCCGCGCCTCTGGAGGCTCCCATGGAAAAGCGCCAAGAACTCTATGCCGGCAAGGCCAAGTCGGTCCATGCCACCGATGACCCCGATCGCCTGATCCTGACCTTCCGCGACGACACCAGCGCCTTCGATGGCGAGCGCATGGAATCGCTGGCCCGCAAGGGCATGGTCAACAACCGCTTCAATGCCTTCATCATGGAGATGTTGCAGGCGGCGGGCATCCCCACCCATTTCGACCGGCGCCTCTCCGACACCGAGAGCCTGGTGAAGCGGCTCGAGATGATCCCGGTGGAGTGCGTGGTGCGCAACATCGCCGCCGGCGGCCTGGTCAAGCGTCTCGGCGTGGAGGAGGGCCAGGTGCTCGACCCGCCCACCTTCGAGCTGTTCCTCAAGAACGATGCCCTGCACGACCCCATGATCAACGAGTCGCTGGCCGAGACCTTCGGCTGGGCGAGCCCCGAGCAGCTGGCCGAGATGAAGGTGCTCACCTTCCGGGTCAACGAGGTGCTCAAGGCGCTGTTCGCCGAGGGTGGCCTGCTGCTGGTGGACTACAAGCTGGAGTTCGGCCTGTTCAAGGGCGAGATCGTGCTGGGCGACGAGTTCTCCCCGGACGGCTGTCGCCTGTGGGATGCAAAGACCCGCGAGAAGCTCGACAAGGACCGCTTCCGCCAGGGGCTGGGCGGCGTCATCGAGGCCTACGAGGAGGTCGGGCGGCGCATCGGCATCCACTTCTCTTGAAGACGCACTGATTCATTGCTGCGCTCGATATCCTGACCGCCGGCGGTGCCGAGGCGTCGGACCGTCGCCATCCTCATGTAGCAGGCTACATTCCGGTGGCTGTGCTCCGGCGGCGGCCAGCCTCTCATCGCTCGCAACATGAATCAGCACATCTTCTTGCCATATGTGTCCTCTGTCTAAATCGACGCGATCTGGACGACCTCCAGGCGCGTCTCGCCCGTGGCGTCGATGCGGGCCTGGAAGCGCACATCCACGTCGCGCAGCCGGACCCCATAGACCCGCGCCTCGGCGCCGCTTCGGTAGGCGGGACGCGGGTCCTGGGCCAGCACCTGGCGAATCAGTTCACGCAGCGCGTCACCGTCGGGGCGCTCGGCCAGCACGGCCTCTGCCTCGGGCGAGAGGCTGACCGCCAGGGTCGGCGGCGGTTCGGGGGCGAAGCCGGCGTGGGCCTCGGGACGGGATTCCGCCCAGGGCAGATAGGGCTTGATGTCGAGAATTGGGGTGCCGTCGACCAGGTCGGCGCCGCGAAGCCGCAGGCGTACCCCGCGGGTGGTGTTGATGTCGACCAGCTCCACCAGTGAGAGCCCCAGGCGGTTGGGGCGGTGGGTGCTGCGACTGGCGAAGACCCCCACCCGGGTGTTGCCGCCGAGGCGAGGCGGGCGCACCAGCGGGGTCCAGCGCGCCGGGTCGGGCTGTTCGGGACTGAGGTGGAAGACGAAGGTCAGCCAGAGGTGGCTGAAGGCCTCCAGGCCGCGCACCGCCAGCGGGTCATCGAAGGGCGGGACCAGCACCAGGGACGCCCGGGCCGCCGTTGCCAGCCCCGGCTGGCGCGGGATGCCGAACTTGTCCGGGAAGTCGCTCTCGATGATGCCGATGGGCGTCAGATGGAAGGCGTCGAGTGGGGCGGGGAGATCGTTCATGGCATATCCTGAGGGTGACCACCCGCAGGGCTTGGCCCCGCGGCGTGGCTTGGGTAGTCTGCTGGGTCGATCATCATCTCAGGAAGGTCTCGCATGCGTCTTGCCGACATCGATAACGGTCCCGCGCCGGCCGAGCCGCCGCCCTTCGGGCATCGCCGTGGTCCGCGCATCGTCTATCGCACGGCCCGGGTCCGCGACGCCGCCGACCAGGCCGAGGTCTTCCACCACGCCGTGATGCAGGGGGCGGCGGGACACTACTCGCTGGCCGAGCGCCAGGCCTGGGCGATGGCGCTGCCCCGGGATGGCAGTGCCTGGGCGGCGCGCCAGGCGCTCTACACCACCCTGGTCGCCGACTGCGAAGGCCGCTGCGTGGGGTTCCTGGAGCTGGACATCCCCCGCGGGCGGATCGAGACCCTCTATGTCTGGCCGTCGCTGGGCCGGCGCGGGATCGGCTCGACCCTGCTGGTGCATGCCGAGCGGATGCTGCTGGAACAGGGCGTGACCCGGGCCGCCATCGAGGCCAGCGCCATGCTGGTCGATGGCCTGGTGCACCGCGGCTGGCAGCTGCTGGGCGACGACTGGGTCGAACGCGGCGGCGAGCAGCTCTACCGCCAGCGGCTCGAGAAGCGGCTGGTCGCGGTCGAGACCTGAGGGGCCGTTCAGATCGCCTGCTCGACGATACGCATCGACAGGTCGATGGCCTCGACATCCTTGGTCAACGCGCCGCTGGAGATGCAGTCCACGCCGGTCTCGGCGATGGCGCACAGCGTGGTCTCGTCGACATTGCCCGAGGCCTCCAGGGTGGCACGCCCGGCGGTGCGACGCACCGCCTCGCGCATGTCGTCGAGGCCGAAGTTGTCGAGCATGATCACGTCGGCCCCGGCGGCGAGCGCCAGGTCCAGCTCGTCAAAGGTCTCCACCTCCACCTCCACCGGCAGGTCGCGGGCGATGCGCCTCGCCTCGTCGACGGCGGCGGCGATGCCGCCGCAGGCCGCGATATGGTTCTCCTTGATCAGGAAGGCATCATAGAGGCCGATGCGGTGGTTATGACCGCCGCCGCAGGTTACGGCGTACTTCTGGGCGAGCCTCAGCCCGGGCAACGTCTTGCGGGTGTCCAGCATGCGTGCGCCGGTCCCCTCGAGCAGGTCCACGTAGTGGCGGGTGCGGGTCGCTGTGGCGGAGAGGGTCTGCAGCAGGTTGAGCGCGGCCCGCTCCCCGGTGAGCAGGCTGCGCGCGGGGCCCTCCAGCTCGAGGAAGGCCTGGCCGGGCGCGAGGCGGTCGCCATCGGCGGCCTGCCAGTGCAGTGCGACCCGGGCATCGAGGCGCCGGAACAACTCGTCGACCCAGGCCACGCCGCACAGCACCGCCGCCTCCCGGGTGATCACCCGGGCCCGGGCCATCTGCTTCTCGGGAACCAGCTGGGCGGTGATGTCACCGGGGCCGACGTCCTCGGCCAGCAGCCGGGCGGCACTGTCACGGATATCTTCGGCAAGGGCGTCCTGATAATGCATGGCGGGTCCATCTCTGTGCGGGGAAGCTTGAGACGGTCATTATAGGGAAACCCATGCATCGACGTCAGGGAAAAACCATGCGTATCGACGACGGCTGGCTGCGCGGCGCCCGGCGACTTCCCTCGCCCAACCAGGACGAACGCCCGGCCGGGGAGATCTCGTTGCTGCTGCTGCACGCCATCAGCCTGCCGCCCGGGGCCTTCGGAGGCGAGCATATCGAGCGGCTCTTCACTAACCGGCTCGACCCCGCGGCCCATCCCTTCTTCGCGGCCATCGCTGACCTGCGCGTCTCGGCTCACCTGCTGATCCGGCGCGACGGCGAGTGCGTGCAGTTCGTGCCCTTCCAGGCGCGGGCCTGGCATGCCGGGCACTCGCGGTGGCGGGACGGAGGGCGCGAGCGCCGGGCGCTGAATGACTTCGCCCTGGGCATCGAGCTGGAGGGCGATGAGGTCCGCCCCTACACCGGCGCCCAGTACCGAACGCTCGCGGCCGTCACTCGCGCGCTGCTGGAGGCCTACCCGGCCCTCGACGAGACGCGCATCACCAGCCATGCCCGGGTGGCACCGCTGCGCAAGAACGACCCTGGGCCCGCCTTCGACTGGGCCTACTTTCGCCAGGAAATGGCCAGAAGATGTCCTGAAGATGTCCTGAAGATGTCCTGAAGATGTCCTGAAGATGTCCTGAAGGGTGTCAAAAAGGCTTAATCGATTAAGTCAGAATGGCACGCTTGCTTCATACGGTAGTTTAACTACAACTGTCTGAGAAGGGTCGATTTCGATGGGCAGGGCGCACGTAATCCGCTGTGCTGCGGTGCAATATGGGTTATATGGAAACTATTTCCATTCTATATTGAATTGGCAGGGCCTGGTGTTTACGGTATCTTCGCGCCAATAGCAGCGGCACATCAGACACTGCCTAGTAAAATAACTACAGGCCTGACGCGTTCGGTCTGCAAGTCTGAACATGAGCGCCACTCGCCCCTCTGCGGGGCCGTAGTCACCACCGTCATTCGGAGAGACGTCTATGAGTCTGGAAACAAGAGAAGATCTCGATCCGGTCGAAACCACGGAATGGCTGGATTCCCTGGAGTCGGTCCTGGATCGCGAGGGCGAGGATCGTGCCCGGTACCTGATGACGCGCCTCGCCGACCGCGTGCGTCGCGATGGCATGCAGGTGCCCTTCTCGGTGACCACCCCGCATCGCAACACCATACCGGTGCACCGCGAGGCGCCGATGCCGGGCGATCTGTTCATGGAACGTCGCATCCGTTCGCTGATTCGCTGGAACATGGCCGCCATGGTCACCCGGGCCAACAAGGCCAACAAGGGCATCGGCGGCCATCTGGCCAGCTTCATGTCCTCGGCGACCCTCTATGACGTGGGCTTCAACCATTTCTTCCGCGCTGCCAACGGCGACTTCCAGGGCGACTTGGTGTTCATCCAGGGACACAGTTCCCCGGGCATCTATGCGCGCTCCTTCCTCGAGGGTCGCCTCACCGAGGAGCAGATGGACAAGTTTCGCCAGGAGGTGGATGGCGACGGCCTGTCGTCCTACCCGCACCCCTGGCTGATGCCGGACTACTGGCAGCTGCCCACGGTGTCCATGGGGCTGGGCCCGATCATGGCGATCTACCAGGCCCACGTCATGAAGTACCTCGATCAGCGTGGCCTGCAGCCCATGCACGACCGCAAGGTCTGGGCTTTCCTGGGCGACGGTGAGTGTGATGAGCCGGAGACCCTGGGCGCCATCCACCTGGCCAGCCGCGAGAAGCTCGACAATCTCAATTTCGTCATCAACTGCAACCTGCAACGCCTCGACGGCCCGGTGCGCGGCAACTCGCGCATCATGGACGAGCTCGAGGGGGTCTTCCGCGGCGCCGGCTGGAACGTCCTCAAGGTCGTCTGGGGCCGCCTGTGGGATCCGCTCTTCGAGAAGGACAACAAGGGCGTCCTGCAGAACCTGATGGACGAGACCGTCGACGGCGAGTACCAGAACTGCAAGTCCAACGGCGGCGCCTACACCCGGGAGAACTTCTTCGGCAAGTACCCCGAGACCGCCAAGATGGTCGAGGACATGTCCGACGAGGACATCTGGAAGCTCAACCGCGGCGGCCACGACCCGTTCAAGGTCTACGCGGCCTATCATGAGGCCTTCCATAACGCCAACGGTCGTCCCACCGTGATCCTGGCGCACACCGTCAAGGGCTACGGCCTGGGGGCCGCTGGCGGCGAGGCCGACAACGAGGCGCATCAGGTCAAGTCGATCGACGACCCGGAAGTGTTGAAGAAGTTCCGCGACCGCTTCGGCATTCCGGTCTCCGACGAAGCGATCGAAAACGAGATGCCCTACTACAAGCCGGCCGACGACTCGCCGGAGATGAAGTACATGCATCTCCAGCGCGAGCGACTGGGCGGCTATCTGCCGGCGCGCAACCCCGACTTCCAGGCACTGGACATCCCGGGCCTCGACGACAAGATCTTCGCCTCGCAAACCGGCGGCTCCAAGGGTCGCGAGGTCTCCACGACCATGGCCTTCGTGCGCATTCTCAACGGCCTGGTCAAGCACAAGGGCTTCGGCAAGCAGGTGGTGCCGATCGTGCCCGACGAGGCGCGCACCTTCGGCATGGAGGGCATGTTCCGCCAGCTCGGCATCTACACCTCCGAGGGCCAGAAGTACGAACCCATGGATAAGGGCCAGCTGATGTACTATCGCGAGGATAAGGCTGGCCAGGTGCTCGAGGAGGGCATCACCGAGGCCGGCGCCATGTCCTCCTGGATCGCCGCCGCGACCTCCTACAGCAACCACGGCCTGCCGCTGCTACCGTTCTACGTCTACTACTCGATGTTCGGCTTCCAGCGCATCGGTGACCTGGCCTGGGCCGCCGGCGACATGCAGGCCCGCGGCTTCCTGGTCGGCGGCACCGCCGGTCGCACCACATTGAACGGCGAGGGGCTGCAGCACCAGGACGGCCACAGCCATCTGCAGGCGTCGATGATCCCGAACTGCCGCAGCTACGATCCCACCTATGCCCATGAGGTGGCGGTGATCGTCCAGGATGGCCTGAAGCGCATGTTCACCGACAAGGAGAACTGCTTCTACTACCTGACGGTGATGAACGAGAACTACGAACACCCGGCCCTCGACGAGGTACCCGCCGCCGACATCATCAAGGGCATGTACCGGCTACGCGAGACCCAGGGCGACAAGGGCCGCGTGCAGCTGCTGGGTTGCGGCACCATCCTGCGCGAGGTCGAGGCCGCCGCCGAGATGCTCGCCGAGGAGTGGGGCGTGGGCGCCGACACCTGGAGCGTCACCAGCTTCAACGAGCTGCGTCGCGAGGCCCTGGAGATCGATCGCCAGGCCTTCATCAACCCCGGGGCCGAGCCGGGCAAGCCCCACGTCACCGCCTGCCTGGAAGGCCGGAAGGGCCCGGCGATCGCCGCCACCGATTACATGAAGCTGTTCGCCGACCAGGTCCGCGCCTGGGTGCCGACCGACTATCATGTACTGGGGACCGACGGCTTCGGCCGCTCCGATACCCGCGAGAAGCTGCGCGGCTTCTTCGAGGTCGACCGCCGCTTCGTGACCGTGGCTGCGCTCAAGGCGCTGGCCGACCGTGGCGAGCTGGATCGCAAGGTCGTCGGCGAGGCACTCAAGAAGTACGGCATCGACCCGGCCAAGCCCAACCCGCTTGCGGTGTGAGGCGTCGCCCGAGCGATTCGGTGGCATGGCGGGCCCTCGGGCCCGCCCCCGTCAAGAGTTTGAAGGAGCGCGACCTTGAGTAGCGAAATCATCAAAGTTCCGGACATCGGTGGCGATACCGATGTGGAAATCATCGAGATCGCGGTGGCTGAGGGCGATGTCATCGCCCCCGAGGATACCCTGATCACGCTGGAGTCCGACAAGGCCAGCATGGACGTGCCGGCGCCCAAGGGCGGCAAGGTGCTGAAGGTGCTGGTCAAGGAGGGCGACACCGTCTCCGAGGGCGACGACATCGTCGAGATCGAGGCCGAGGGTGGCGGCGACGCCGACGCTGGTGGCAAGGGAGAGGCCGAGAAGGCTCCCGAGCCCGAGAAGGCGCCCGAGCCGGCCCCGGAGAAGCCCGCGGCCAAGAAGAGCGGCGGCGGCAAGCAGACCGTCGAGATCAAGGTGCCCGACCTCGGCGGCTCCGCCGACGTGGAGATCATCGAGGTGGCGGTGGCCGCCGGCGACCAGGTCGACGCGGAAGACACCCTGATCACCCTGGAGTCCGACAAGGCCTCCATGGACGTGCCGAGCCCCCAGGCCGGCAAGATCGCCAGCCTGACGGTCAAGGAGGGCGATACCGTCTCCGAGGGTGACGTCATCGGCACCATGGAAGTCGAGGACGCGGGTACCGGCGAGGGCGGCGGTGACGCCGAGTCGGCGCCCGCGCCGGCCGAGAGTGCTCCGCAGGCCGAGGCCCCGGCCGAGGACGAGAGTGCCGGTGGCGGCGAGCCGGAGCGCAAGGAAGTCCGCGTGCCGGATCTCTCCGGTTCCGCCGACGTGCCGATCATCGAGATCGCCGCCAGCGCCGGCGACGAGGTCGACGAGGAGGACCCGCTGATCACCCTGGAGTCCGACAAGGCCTCCATGGACGTGCCCAGCCCCTACAAGGGCAAGCTCCTCGAGCTGACCGTCAAGGAGGGCGACACCGTCTCCGAGGGCGACCTGATCGGCTATATCGAGGTGGCCGGCACTCCGGTGGCGGGCAGCAAGCCTGCCGCCAAGCCGGCGGCGAAGGCGCCCGAGCAGAAGCAACCGCAGCAGAAGGCCGAGGCGCCGGCCGGGACTCCCGCCGGCTCGCCGAGCCCCGAGGCCCAGATGGCCGCCCACAAGCCGCGCGACGGCAAACTGGTGCACGCCGGCCCGGCGGTGCGCATGCTGGCCCGCGAGCTGGGCGTCGACCTGGGGCTGGTCAAGCCCAGCGGCCCCAAGGAGCGCGTGCTCAAGGAGGACGTCCACGCCTACGTCAAGCAGGTCATGGACGGCAAGGCCCAGACGCCCGCCGCGGCGGCACCGGCCGCCGCCGGCAGCGGCATTCCGCCGATCCCGGATCAGGACTTCAGCCAGTTCGGCGAGGTGGAAGAGAAGCCGATGGGTCGCCTGATGAAGATGGGCGCCACCAACCTGCATCGCAGCTGGGTCAATCTGCCCCACGTCACGCAGTTCGACGAGGCGGACATCAGCGAGCTGGAGGCCTTCCGCAAGTCGATGAAGGCCGAGGCCGAGGCGCAGGGCGCCAAGCTCACGCCGCTGCCCTTCCTGATCAAGGCCTGCGCCTTCGCGCTGCGCAAGTACCCGCAGTTCAACGTCAGCCTGAAGAGCGATGGCGAGACGCTGGTGCACAAGAAGTACGTGCATGTCGGCGTCGCCGTGGACACCCCGGATGGCCTGATGGTGCCGGTGATCCGCGATGCCGACCGGAAGTCGCTGATCGAGCTGGCCAAGGAGTCCGTGGAGCTGGCCAAGAAGGCCCAGTCGAAGAAGCTCAAGCGGGAGGAGATGACCGGGGGCTGCTTCACCATCTCCAGCCTGGGCTCCATCGGCGGCACCGCCTTCACGCCGATCGTCAACGCCCCGGAGGTGGCCATCCTCGGCATCTCCAAGGCGCAGATGAAGCCGGTGTGGGATGGCCAGGCCTTCCAGCCGCGGCTGATGATGCCGCTGTGCCTCTCCTATGACCACCGGGCGGTCAACGGCGCCGATGCGGCGCGCTTTACCGCCTTCCTGGGTCAGGTGCTGACGGATATCCGTCGCCTGCTGCTGTAAGGCAGGCGTCGACCGTCTGGCTCGGCCCGAGCACTCGACCCACGCAACGGCGCCGCAAGGCGCCGTTGTCGTTTGCGGGACTCTCCTCATGCAGGGCTTGGCTCAAGCGGGGCAGACCAAAGTGCAACCTGGCCGCAGCGGCTTGATGCCGCACTCTTTTTTCCTCTTTAGCGACCTGGGTCGGGGCCCTTCGCTTGTCTGCGCCCGGCGGCGCGGTTATTGTTCGCCCCTTACCTTTCTTCGTCGACCAGAAACACACTTATAAGGAGCTGTCAGATGCGTTTGATCCTGTTGGGCGCCCCCGGTGCCGGCAAGGGCACTCAGGCCCAGTTCATCTGCGAACGATTCAACATCCCGCAGATCTCCACCGGCGACATGCTGCGCGCTGCGGTGAAGGAGGGCAGCGAGCTGGGGCTCAAGGTCAAGGAGATCATGAACAGCGGCGGCTTGGTGTCCGACGACATCATCATCGCCCTGGTCAAGGAGCGCATCAGCCAGCCCGACTGCGCCAACGGCTTCCTGTTCGACGGTTTCCCGCGCACCATTCCCCAGGCCCAGGCCATGAAGGATGCCGAGGTCAAGATCGATCACGTGCTGGAGATCGCCGTGGACGACGAGGAGATCGTCAAGCGCCTGGCCGGTCGCCGCGTGCACCCGGGCTCCGGCCGGGTCTATCACCTCGAGTACCAGCCGCCCAAGGAAGAGGGCAAGGACGACGTCACCGGCGAAGCGCTGATCCAGCGTGACGACGACCGCGAGTCCACCGTGCGCAACCGCCTGGCGGTCTACCACGAGCAGACCGCGCCGCTGGTCGACTACTACCGGCAGTGGGGCAAGGAGGATCCCGAGGCGGCCCCGGAATACCATCGCGTCGAAGGGGTAGGCAGCATCGACGACATCACCGCCCAGGTGCTCGAGGCGCTGGAGGGCTGAGCCCCACTCTCACAGTCCCTTGACGAAGGCCCGCCCTGCGCGGGCCTTCGTCGTTGGCGGTGGCGCGCGTATAATGCCCCGACATTTCCCGCCGCGACCTCTTGCCCATGCCGATCCTGCTGGCCCTGGATGCCTCCTCGAGCGCCTGTTCCGCCGCCCTGCTGCGCCGCCGCGAGGGCCTCGACGACGAACTGATCTCACGCTTCGCCCTGACCCCGCGGGAGCACACCCGGCGGCTGCTGCCGATGGTCGACGAGGTACTCGCCGAGGCCGGCCTGCCGGCCTCGGCGCTGGACGCCGTGGCCTATGGCAGGGGGCCGGGCTCCTTCACCGGCCTGCGCATCGCCGCGGGGGTCGCCCAGGGGCTCGCCTTCGGCCTCGACCGGCCACTGGTCGGCGTCTCGACCCTCGAGGCGCTGGCGCTGGGCGCCCATCGTCGCCACCTCTACCGCTGGCTGATCACCGCCCTGGACGCCCGCATGGGCGAGATCTACGTGGCGGCCTGGCAGTGCCGCGATGGCGTGCCCATGGCGCTGACCGAGGAGGCGGTGATGCCACCGGCGCGGCTGCGCCTGCCCGCCGGCCATGACGACCACGACTGGGTCGGCATCGGCTCCGGCTGGACCCTGTGGCCGCAGATGTCTGCCGAGGTGAAGGCCGGCATGGGACTCTGCCTGACCGAGCTCGAGGCCGATGCCGCCGACATGGCACGCCTGGCGATCCACGCCTTCGTCGCCGGCGAGGCCCGACCGGCCCACGAGGTGCAGCCGGTCTATCTGCGCGACCGGGTCGCCTGGCAGAAGGGCCGATGAGGTCAGCCGTGCCGGTGGGCGTGCAGGACCCGGCCCTGGCGGCGCGTCTCGGCCTGCCCCGGGCCGCGGAGGGCGAGGCCGAGCTGCTGCTGGTCCGCCAGGGCGATCGCCTGGTACTGGCCGGCGACCCGAAACGCTATGGCCATCCGCTGGCGGTGGATTTCGTCGCCGGGCGTGCCGCCCATCGGCGTCGCTTCGGCGGCGGCCGTGGCCAGCTGGTGGCCCGCGCCTGTGGCCTGGCCAGGGGCGTCACGCCCTCGGTGGTGGATGCCACCGCGGGGCTCGGGCGCGACGCCTTCGTGCTGGCGAGCCTGGGAGCCGAGGTGCTGCTGATCGAGCGGGTGGCGGCGATCTTCGCGCTGCTGGAGGACGGCCTGTCGCGGGCGCGGCTCGATCCCGAGATCCGCGAGATCGCCGCGCGCATGCACCTGGTGCACGGCGATGCCGGCCGCGAGCTTTCGACCCTGGTGGCGAGCCGCGAGGTGGCCCCCGAGGTGATCCATCTCGACCCGATGTTCCCCCACCGCGACAAGTCGGCGCTGGTCAAGAAGGAGATGCGGCTCTTCCGCACCCTGGCCGGCGATGACCCGGACGCCCCGCGGCTGCTCGAGGCGGCACTGGACGTGGCGACCCATCGGGTGGTGGTCAAGCGGCCGCGCAAGGCGCCGCCCATCGAGGGGCCCTCGCCACGCCACGTCATCGAGGACAGGACCAGTCGCTACGACCTCTACGTTCACCGCCGCCTGGAGGCCTGAGTTCAGCCCCCTTCCTGGCGACTGACCAGCTGCAGCCGGTGGCGCAGCGCCGGGTCGAACAGCGCCCGGCTCCGCTGGGCCGCCTCGCGCAGGCGGTCATCGAACACCAGGCGGCCCTCCTCGGTGTGCAACCATCCCTGTGCCTCGAGGCTCTCCACCAGGCCGGAGAACAGCCGGGTATCGAAGAATTCCGGTGCATCCAGCCCCGAGAGCAGGGCCAGCCGCTCGGCGAGCTCGCGGCTGCGCGCGGTCAGCTCGTCGGCGGTGAAGTGCCCCGAGGACTCGCTCAACAGCACCGACAGCAGGAGGTAGCCGCGCTCCAGGGAAGGCTGCATCAGGCCCCCGAGCATGCGCAGCTGCTCCCCGGCCTCCAGGGACTCCCGAGGCCGTCGCCAGCTCCCGCCCTCGGCTTCCAGCAGTCCCGCCTCGACCAGTGCAGCGAGCATCCCGGCCAGGTCGTCGCGCAGCGAGGCCGGGGGGGCGATCATCAGCTCGCGGGTGAGGATCGGCCAGCCGGGGGCGAGTAGGGCCTCCAGGCCATCCAGGTCATGGTAGGCCTGGTGGCGGAACGCGAAGGCGGTGAGCCCGGCGAGGGCGAAGAGGTGCAGCACGTTGTTGCGGTACCAGCCCAGCAGGCTGGCCTGATGGTCGTCGGCGACGATGATGTCGCCCAGCGGGTGCGGGCGGCGCTCGACCATCCCCAGGACGAGCACCCGGTCGAGCCAGGCGTCGGGCGTGCCCTCCGGCAGGCTGATATGGTGGCCGCCCGGGAGACGGTGCTGCAGGGCCACCAGCAGCGCCAGCTGGCGCTTGAGCAGGCTGGCCTCGATGGCATGGTGGGGGGTGGCCAGCAGGACCAGGGCCACCAGGTTGACCGGGTTGAGGGCGGCGGCCGCATTGATGCGCCGTGAGAGGGTCTCGCCCAGGCGGGGCACGACCCTGGCGAGCCAGGGGGGGCGCGGGTCATCGAGCCGTCGTCGCCAGTCGGGCACTTCCGCGTCGAGGAAGACCGAGAGCGACAGCGGCTCGCCGATGTTCACGGTGACCTGCCCGAAGGGCTGGCGAAGCCGGCCGAGGACCCGCAGCAGTGCCCACGGGCTCTCCTTGCGCTTCCCGCCACCCTGCAGCTCACGCTGGTAGCTGCCGCTCTCGAGGATACGCTCGTAGCCGATGTAGACCGGCACGAAGACCAGCGGCTGGCCGCCGCCGCGTACGCTGCGCAGGTAGGAGCGCAGGGTCATCGAGAGCATGCCGGGCCGGGCGGGCAGCAGGCGGCCGCTGCGCGACCGTCCCCCCTCGATGAAGTACTCCAGCGGATGGCCGCGGGCGATCAGGCGGTGCAGGTACTCGTTGAAGACGGTGGCATAGAGGCGGTTGTCGCGGAAGCTGCGGCGCATGAAGAAGGCCCCGCCGCGGCGCAGCAGTGGGCCGATCAGCGGCATGTCGAGGTTGCGCCCCGCGGCGATGTGCGGGGGCATCAGGCCATCGCGATAGAGCACGTAGGAGAGCAGCAGGTAGTCGATGTGGCTGCGATGGCAGGGGACGTAGACCAGGGTGTGGTCGCCGGCGACGGCCTTGACCCGCGCCAGGCCGTGCACCGCCACGCCGTCGTAGAGGCGGCTCCAGAGGCGCCGCAGCAGGCCCGCCATGAAGCGCAGCACCGGATAGGTCATGCTCGAGGCGATCTCGCGGCCATAGCGGCGGGCCCGGCCTTCGAGTCGCGGCACTGAGCGCTGCTCCGCGGTCGCTACCTCGCGGATGACGCGGCGCACCTCGGGGCTCGCGGCGATCCCCTCGATCAGGGTGCGCCGATGGGAGAGGTCCGGCCCCAGCACCCGGGTGCGCAGGCGGCGAAAGTGCACCCGCAGCAGCCGGGCGACCTTGCGATTGGTGAGGTCGGCCTCCCGCGCGTCGAGCAGTTCGGAGAGCCTGAGCGGCGTGCCGAGATGGACCTCCACGTCCTTGCCGTTGATCATCACCGACAGCAGGCGGCGCAGCCGCCCGGTGAGCTGCCAGCTGTCCGCGGCGAGCAGCTGCCAGAGGCCGAAGCGCTTGCCCGGCGCGCGCCCCCAGAAGATGCTCACCGGCACCAGCTGGACGTCACGGGCAGGGTCCTCCCGGCACTGCTCGATCAGCGACAGGAAGGGGGCCTCCGCTCGCCGCGTGCGGCGCCACAGGCGACGGCTCGGAGCGGGCAGCGGCAGGCAGGCGGGCAGGGTGACGGCGCCGATGCTGCGCCGGCCGCCGGCCGCCGGCAGGCCATGGGCTCGGGCCAGCGAGGCCAACAGCAGGGTATCGGAGAGCGCCGGGTGCGGCAGCACATAGAGGGTCGGGAGCGTCGGCTCGAGGGGGAGCGCGTCGGGGTCGGGCTCGATCAGCCGGATCCGGGCCCAGCGGGCCATCAGTCCCTCGAGCGGCGCGCGCAGCGCGTCGGCCAGCATGCGTGCAAGACCCATTCTGTCGCCTGTGCCGGGTATGAGCCGTCAGTATAGCGGCCCGTCTCCCGGCGGTCAGGAGGTCGGGCTTTTCCCCGGCCGGCAAACATGCGTCAATGCTGTAACGGTATGTGACAGGGACGGTGCCATGCACGGCATGTGGCGAGACGGCAACCACTTCGAACTGCTCCCCGAGGCGGCCCTCTTCCTGCCCGCAATGTTCGAGGCCGTCGACGGGGCGCGCCAGTCCGTGCTGATCGAGCTCTACCTGATGGAGTCCGGCCGGCTCGCCACCGCGCTGATCGGGGCGCTGTTGCGCGCGGCCGAGCGCGGCGTGTCGGTGCTGCTATTGCTTGACGGCTACGGGGCCATGGGGCTCGCCACCGCCGACCGCCAGCGTCTCGAGGAGGGGGGCGTGGCGCTGCGCTTCTTCAATCCCCTGGGCGCGCAGTCGCTGGTGCGTAACCTGACCCGGGACCACCGCAAGCTGGTGGTGGTCGACGGTGCCGAGGCCTTTACCGGCGGCTTCGGGGCCGTGGACGAGTTCCTGGATGCCTGGTACGAGGTGGCGATGCGCATCGAGGGACCGGTGGTGGCCGACTGGGTGCGGCTGTTCTGCCGGCTCTGGGACTCCCCCATGAGTCGCGGGCCGGGCAGGGCCTCGCTGGTGCGCGGGCTGGAACTCGCGACGCGCCGCCGCGAGGACTTTCGTGGCATGCGCGGTCGCGTGGTCTGGGGGCAGGGCTACCGCTACCAGGCGATCCGCCACTCGCTGCATCATCGGGTCTCGACGGCCGCGGAGCGGCTGTGGATCTGTACCCCCTACTTCGTGCCCACCCTCACCCTGCGCATGCGCCTGGCCCGGGCGGCCCGTCGCGGCGTCGACGTGCGCCTGCTGCTGCCGGGCGAAGTCCACGACCATCCCGGCGTGCGCTATGCCGGCCAGCGCTTCTATGGCCGCCTGCTGCGGGCGGGGGTGCGGATCTTCGAGTTCCAGCCCATCTTCAGCCATGCGAAGTTCTCGCTGGCCGATGACTGGGTCAGCCTCGGCTCGTGCAACTTCGACCACTGGAGCCTGCAGTGGAACCTGGAGGCCAACCAGGAGGTGGATGACCGCCGCTTCGCCGCCGAGGTCGCCGGGCTGTTCGAGCGCAACTTCGCGTCGAGCACGGAGATCGACCCCGAGGCCTGGTCGCGGCGGCCACGCCTGCAGCGCTTCCGCGAGTGGCTCTACGGGACCCTGGACGGGATGCTGACGCGGCTGCGCTAGCCCGGCTTCGCCGGGAGCTATAAGCTGTAAGCTTTAAGCTGGAAGAAAAACCTTGACCCCGCAGGTGCTGGCTTCCCGCTTACCGCTTGCCTTTGTCGCGCCCGGCGGGCTGCTTGCGGCGTGGCCGGGGCTTGGGCGTTTCCGGGGGCACGCGATAGTGCAGGTAGAGGTCCAGCACCAGTTCCGGCAGCTGGGTGACGAGCCCCTCGAGTCGCGTCGCATCACCGGCCAGCTCCGCCATGTCGGGCTCGTCATCGAACAGCCCGGAGAGCAGCATGAAGGGCAGCAGCAGGGTGGCGGCGGCCTCCTCGTCGTCGGCGAACCAGGCGGCCTCGTCGAGAAACACCCCCTCCATGAAGCCGGCGCACCAGTCGCCGATCGGCGTCTCCTCCGGGGCGCTGTCGTCGAGCTCGAGCTCGAAGGGCAGCTCTGGGAGGCCGCCCGCCTCCAGCACCGCGATGGCGTTGTGCCTGAGTCGCTCGAGCAGCCCCAGGATGGTCTCGCGCTCGGCATCGTCGGTGAAGGACGGGTCGCCATGGAACAGCTCGGCGACCCAGGCCGCCGCGGGCGTATCGCACGGCGCCACGGCCAGGGCGACCAGGAAGCCGTGGGCGCCGATCAGGTCCAGGGCCTCGGCGTCGACCCGCTCGGAGTCGAGGAAGGCGTCGAGCAGGTCGAGCTCCTCGTCCTCGAGCAGCGGCTGGGGGAGGGGCGTTTCGGCATCGGACATGACGGCTCTCGCAGGGACAACGTGGGCAGGGGGGAAGGCTTTACGCCTCGACACGAAGGCGCCATTCTAGCATCCCATGACGATACCCGCGCTTCCCGCCCCCGACCCCATCCGGCTCGACACCCTCGACCGGGCCGACCTGCAACGCGCGCTCATGGCGCGGGTCGAGGCGGCCTGGCGGTTGTGTCGCGAGCTGCACCCGGCGCTGCCGCGCCCGGCGGTCTGGATGGACCTGCGGGGCAAGTGCGCCGGCCAGGCGCACTTCGGTCGCGGTGGGCTGCGCTTCAACCCGGTGCTGCTGGCGGAGAATCGCCTCGCCTTCCTGGTCGAGGTGGTGCCCCACGAGATGGCCCACTGGCTGGTGCATCACCTGGAGGATGGCCACCGGGCGCGGCCCCACGGCCGCGAGTGGCAGACCGTGATGCGCCGCCTCTTCGGCCTGGAGCCCCGCACCACCCACCGCTTCGATACCGGGCGTGCGAGCCCGGCGCCTTATCGCTACCGCTGCGGCTGCCGAGAACACGGCTTCACCGCCCGGCGGCATGCCCTGGCCCGCCGGGGGCGGGGGTATCGGTGCCGGCACTGCGCTGAGACCTTGGTCTATCTCGGTCGTTCCGCTTGCTGAATGCGCTTGTAAGTCATTGTCATGAAAAAGAAAAATGTTTCTACCAATGTCTAAAGGGAAGGCCGCGTGCTGACGTATATGCTGTGGGCAGGCTTTATGGGGCCGGCCCGCCCAACAGCTGTGCGGCCGGCAACATCCACCTGGAGGGTCCATCCCCCTGGACAGAGGCATATCCATGACCGAGCAGCAGAAAGTCTATCCGGTAAGCGACGAGTTTGCCGCCAAGGCCCACGCCGACAAGGCCACCTATGAGGCCATGTACCAGCAGTCGGTTGACGACCCCAAGGGGTTCTGGGGTGAGCAGGCCAAGCGCCTCGACTGGTTCAAGGTGCCGACCAAGATCAAGCACACCTCTTTCGACTCGCACAACGTGGATATCCGCTGGTTCGAGGACGGCACCCTGAACGCCAGCGTCAACTGCCTCGACCGCCATCTCGAGACCCGTGGCGACCAGCCGGCGATCATCTGGGAGGGCGACGACCCCAAGGATGACAAGACGCTCACCTACCGCGAGCTCTATGAGAAGACCTGCCAGCTGGCCAACGGCCTCAAGGAGCTGGGCGTCGGCAAGGGCGACGTGGTCACGCTCTACATGCCGATGATCCCCGAGGCCGCCATGGCGATGCTGGCCTGTGCCCGCATCGGTGCCGTGCACTCGGTGGTGTTCGGCGGTTTCTCCCCGGATGCCGTGGCCCAGCGCGTGATCGGGGCCGAGTCCAAGCTGATCATCACCGCCGACGAGTCCGTGCGCGGCGGCAAGCAAGTGCCGCTCAAGGATAACGTCGATGCCGCCCTGACCCGCGATGGCACCGAGGTCTGCGAGAAGGTGCTGGTGGTCAAGCGCACCGGTGGCGAGATCGACTGGAAGGATGGGCGCGACGTCTGGTATGACGACATCGTCGCCAAGCAGTCCACCGATTGCCCGGCCGAGGAGATGGGGGCCGAGGACCCGCTGTTCATCCTTTACACCTCCGGCTCCACCGGAGCGCCCAAGGGGCTGAAGCACACCACCGGCGGCTACCTGCTGCATGCCGCCATGACCCACCAGTATGTCTTCGACTACCAGGAGGGCGAGGTCTACTGGTGCACCGCCGACGTGGGCTGGGTCACCGGCCACAGCTATATCGTCTACGGCCCGCTGGCCAATGGCGGCACCACCCTGATGTTCGAGGGGGTGCCCAGCTACCCGACCCATGGCCGCATGGGCGAGATCGTCGACAAGCACAACGTCAACATCCTGTATACCGCGCCTACCGCGGTGCGTGCCCTGATGGCGCATGGCGACGACGTCATGGATTCCAGCAAGCGCGACAGTCTGCGCGTGCTCGGTTCGGTGGGCGAACCCATCAACCCTCAGGCGTGGGAGTGGTTCCATCAGGTGATCGGCAACGGGAAGTGCCCGATCGTCGATACCTGGTGGCAGACCGAGACCGGCGGCATCATGATCGCGCCGCTGCCCGGCGCCATCGATCTCAAGCCGGGCTCCGCCACCCTGCCGTTTTTCGGCGTGGTACCGGCGCTGGTCGATAATGAGGGTAACGAGCTCAAGGGGGCCGCCGAGGGTAACCTGGTGATCCTCGACTCCTGGCCGGGCCAGGCGCGTTCCATCTGGGGCGACCACGAGCGCTTCGTGCAGACCTACTTCTCCGCTTTCAAGGGCGTGTACTTCACCGGTGACGGCTGCCGCCGCGACGAGGACGGCTACTACTGGATCACCGGCCGCGTCGATGACGTGCTCAACGTCTCCGGCCACCGCATGGGCACCGCCGAGATCGAATCCTCCCTGGTGGCCCATGAGGCCGTGGCCGAGGCGGCCGTGGTCGGCTTCCCCCACGACATCAAGGGGCAGGGCATCTATATCTACGTGACCCTGGCCGATGGCTTCGAGGAGAGCGACGAGCTCAAGAAGGAGCTGACCCAGTGGGTGCGCAAGGACATCGGCCCGATCGCCTCGCCCGATATCATCCAGTGGGCCCCGGGCCTGCCCAAGACCCGCTCGGGCAAGATCATGCGCCGCATCCTGCGCAAGATCGCCGCCAACGAGTGTGACGGCCTGGGCGATACCAGCACCCTGGCGGATCCGTCGGTGGTCGACGAGCTGATCGAGCATCGCGCCATCCGCTGAAGCTACTACCCGCCCGGCGGCAGGTGGTCATCGCCTGTCGTCTCATGACACGCCAAGCCGGCCTTTTGGGCCGGCTTCTTCATGGGCGGCCGGCACAGTGTCGACAATATCCCGACAGCCCTTGGGAATCGCCGCGGCCATGGGGTAACATGCGGACAACACCTGTAGAGCCCAGCGTGGCGACCGTCGGTCAGCTGCTCGAGGAACCGGAGGAAGATCCATGGCCTTTGCCCAGAAATTCATCGTTGCCGATGACCATCCGCTGTTCCGTGCGGCCCTGACCCAGGCCCTGCGCCAGTTGGCGCCCCAGGCCGAGATCGTCGAATCCGACACCATGCAGGCCACCACCGAGGTGGTCACCCGTCATCCCGATGCCGACTTGATCCTGCTGGACCTGCACATGCCGGGGGCCCACGGCTTCTCCGGCTTGATCCAGCTGCGCGGCCAGACGCCCGACATCCCGGTGGCGGTGGTCTCCGGCAGTGACGAGGTCCATGTGGTGCGCCGCGCCATCGACTACGGGGCCTCGGGCTTCATTCCCAAGTCCTCGTCGCTGGCGTTGATCGCCGAGGCGGTGGGCGAGATCCTCGATGGCGAGGTCTGGCTGCCGGCCGAGATGGCCGCGGCCCTGGGCGAGACCAACGAGGAGGAGACCAAGTTCGCCGAGGCCATCGCCTCACTGACGCCGCAGCAGTTCCGGGTGCTCAACATGCTCACCGAGGGGCTGCTCAACAAGCAGATCGCCTATGAACTGAGCGTCTCCGAGGCCACCATCAAGGCCCATGTCACCGCGATCCTGCGCAAGCTCGGCGTGCACTCCCGCACCCAGGCGGTGATCGCCGCCCAGAAGCTCGAGGTCGAGCCGCCGAAGGTGGAGTCCTAGCGCCGAGCGCCGAGCTGAAAGCGCCAAGCAGAACTCCAGAAACCCACCGTCAGGTGGGTTTCTTGCTTCAGGCTTCGATGTTTTCCTTCCTTGGCAGCTTGGCAGCTTGGCAGCTTGGCAGCTTGGCAGCTTGGCAGCTTGGCCGCTTGGCCGCTTGGCCGCTTGGCCGCTTGGCACTACTGCGCCGCCCGGCTGGCCTGCAGGGTGCGGGTGAGCAGGGCGCGCAGGGCGGCGGGGCGCACCGGCTTGAGCAGCAGCTGGTAGCCGGCGCGCCTGACCTCCTCGGCCACCTCCTCGGTGCGGTCGGCGGTGATCACGATGCCGGGCACCGCGCCTTCCAGCCGCTCGCCGAGCGCCTCCAGGGCCATCAGCCCGGTGACCTCGTTGTCCAGGTGGTAGTCGGCCAGTATCGCATCCGGGTCGCCGTCCAGGTGGCGCAGTACCGACTTGGCGCCGCCGATGGTGGTGGCCGTGAACACCTCGCAGCCCCAGCCCGAGAGCATCGCCTTCATGCCCTCGAGGATCAGCGACTCGTTGTCGATGCAGAGTATCCGGGTGCCGGCGAGCTTGTTGCCGGCGCGCTTCGGGGCATCCTCGGCCTGCTGTGTCGCGGTGCGGGGCGCGACCACCGGCACGCTGACCGAGAACATGGTGCCGAAGCCCTCCTTCGACCGCACCCGGATGGGATGGTCGAGCACCCGGGCCATGCGGTCGGCGATGGACAGCCCCAGGCCCAGGCCCTTCTCGCTCTCCTTGTGCCGCGTGGCCTGGTCGAGGCGTCGGAACTCCTGGAAGATCTCGAGCTGCTTGGCCTCGGGGATCCCCGGGCCCGAATCCCAGACCTCGATGGTGATGCGCTCGCCTTGGCGGCGGCAACCCAGCAGCACCCGGCCGGCCTGGGTGTAGCGGATGGCATTGGAGAGGAAGTTCTGGATGATCCGGCGCAGCATCTGCGGATCGCTGTCGACCCACTGGCGGGTCGGCACCACTACCAGGTCCAGGCCGCGCTCCTCGGCCATCACCTCGAACTCGGCGCGCAGCGGCTGGATGATGTCGGCCAGGGCGAAGTGGCTGCGCCGCGGGGTGAGGGCGCCGGCATCCAGCTTGGAGATGTCGAGCAGGGTGCCGAGCAGCTCCTCGGCGGCCTGCAGCGAGTTGTCGATATGGCCGATGGTGCGCTTCATGTCCTCGGCCGCCATCTCCTGGGCAAGGGCCGAGGTGAACAGCCGCGCGGCATTCAGCGGCTGCAGCAGGTCGTGGCTGGCGGCCGCCAGGAAGCGCGTCTTGGAGGCGTTGGCATCCTCGGCCAGCTGCTTGGCCTGGCGCAGGGCAAGCTCGGCCTCGGCGCGTACCAGGTTCTCCTGGCGCAGGGCCGCGTTGGCCTCGGAGAGCGCCTGGGTGCGCTCGCGCACCCGCTCCTCCAGGGTCTCGTTGGTCTCCTTGAGGGCGATCTCGGCCAGGCGTCGCTCGGTGATGTCCTGGTAGAGAGCGAAGAAGCCCAGTATCGCCCCGCTGTCGCCGAAGTGGGGGGTGTAGGTGACCAGCATGTAGCGCCGGTCGTCGCCGATGGGCAGCGAGACCTCGAAGTTGACCCGCTCGCCGGCCAGGGCGCGCTCGATCCACGGCGCCCGCTCGCGTGCCATGTCGGGGTTTATCACCTCTTCCACGCGCTGGCCGATCACCGCGTTGCGGTCTATGCCGAAGGCCTGCTCGTAGGCGCGGTTGGTGAAGAGGTAGCGGCACTCCTTGTCGAAGTAGGCGATCAGCGCCGGCACGTTGTCGGTGTAGATGCGGATGTTGTTCTCGGAGCGGATCAGCGCTTCCTCGATGCGCTTCTGTTGGGTGATGTCCTGGTAGGTGTAGACGAAGCCGCCCCCCGGCATGGGATTACCCTGTACCTCCAACACGCTGCCGTCCTGGCGGTAGCGCACGTAGCGATGGGGATGACCCTCGCGGATGTTGTCGATCAACAGGCGCACGTGTTCCTCGGGATCGCCGGGGCCGTATTCGCCGTTGTGGGCGTTGTAGCGGAAGATCTTGTCGATCGGGGCGCCGACGCGGATCAGGTGGTCGGGGAAGCGGAACAGCTCCAGGTAGCGCTGGTTCCACACCACCAGCCGCAGGTTCTGGTCGACCACGCTGATGCCCTGGTTGATATTCTCGATGGTGGCCTGCAGCAGGGCGCGGTTGAACTCCAGCACCTGGGAGGCCTCGTCGACGATGGAGATCACGTCGGAGATGCCGATGCCGCGCCCCTGAAGGGCCGAGTTGACCACGATCCGCGCCGAAGAGGCGCCGAGCACCGAGGCCAGGAAGCGCTCGGTGAACTGGATGACGTCGATGGAGGCCCGGGTGTTGTCCTCCAGCGGCTTGCCGGTGCGCCGGGCATAGTCCTCGAAGGCGCGGTTCACCTGGCCGGCGCCCAGGAAGCGCTCGCACAGCACCTTGAGATCACCCACCGTGGTAGCGCCGGTCCAGGGGCGGTTCACCGAGGTCTGGCGGGTCTCGACGCTGTCGACGAACAGCGAGGCCTGGATGCGCTCGACCACCCGCTGGGGCGTCATCTGGGAGACGAAGATGTAGCAGAAGAGGTTCACGCCCAGGGAGAGCATCACGCCATGGGTGAAGCTGTCGCCGACATTGAGGCCGAACAGCGAGGTGGGGGCCAGCCAGGCGATGCCCAGCGGGCCGCCATCGAGCCAGTTGTCCGGCAGCACGCCGGCACCGATCAGGGTCGGCATCAGCAGGCTGTAGGCCCAGATGGCGAAACCGGCATTCATGCCGGCGATCACGCCGAGGCGGTTGCCGCGCTTCCAGTAGAGGCCGCCGATCAGTGCCGGGGCGAACTGGGCCGCGGCGGCGAAGGAGAGCATGCCAGTGCTGGCCAGCGAGCTGAACTCACCGATCAGCTGGTAGAAGCCGTAGGCCATGGCCAGGATCACGCCGATGGTGATGCGCCGCGTCCGCAGCACCAGGCGGCCATAGTCGCGCGGCTTGGTATCGAACCAGCGCAGGCGGAACAGGGCGGGGATGACGATCTCGTTGGAGATCATGATCGAGACCGCTACCGCGGCCACGATCACCATGCCGGTGGCCGCCGAGAAGCCGCCGATGAAGGTCAGCAGCGTCAGCCATTCGTTGCCCGCGGCCATGGGCAGGGCCAGCACGTAGGTGTCCGGTTCGATGCCGCTGTCGGCGAAGATGGTCAGGCCGGCCGCTGCGATGGGGATGACGAAGAAGGCGAAGGCCAGCAGGTAGAGCGGGAACAGCCAGCGCGCCTTGCGGGCGTCGTCACGGTGGGTGTTCTCCACCACGGCGACGTGGAACTGGCGCGGCAGGCAGAGGATGGCCAGCATGGCCAGCAGGGTCTGGGCCCAGAAGCTCTGGCCGAAGTCCTGGTCGGCGAGCTGGCGCTGCAGCGCGAGCTGGGTCTCGGCGCGGCCCAGCAGGTCGCCCAGGCCGTCGAACATGCCCCAGGTGACGTAGGCCCCGAGAGCCAGGAAGGCGAGCAGCTTGACCAGCGACTCGAAGGCCACGGCGTGGATCAGGCCCTCGTGGTGCTCGGTGGCATCGGTGTGGCGAGTGCCGAAGAGGATGGCGAAGGCCGCCATTACCATCGCCACATAGAAGGCCGTGTCGCCGAACAGCGGCGCCCGGGTGATGTCGCTGGCATCGGTGATCACACTGAAGGAGGTGGAGACGGCCTTCAGCTGCAAGGCGATGTAGGGCAGGGTGCCGATCAGTGCCACCAGGCTGGCGAAGGCGGCCAGCGACTGGGTCTTGCCGTAGCGTGAGGCGATGAAGTCGGCGATGGAGGTGACGTTCTGGTGCTTGGCGACACGGATCATCTTGGCCAGCACCGGCCAGAACAGCAGCAGGGTGAGGATCGGCCCGACGAAGATGCTGGCGAAGGACCAGCCCGCCGTGGCCGCCTGGCCGACGGCGCCGTGGAAGGTCCAGGAGGTGCAATAGATGGCCAGCGCCAGGCTGTAGATCACCGGGCGACGCCGGCTAGCCCCGTGTTCCCGCGCACGGCGATCGCCCCGCCAGGCGATGGCGAACAGCACGGCGATGTAGAGCAGTGAAACAGCAATCAGCAGCCAGCCAGCGAACATGCACTCTTCTCCCTTCCGGATGCGCCCATTCTAGTGGTGCAGGGACGCCGGGTCAGGTCTCCGTGCAGATGGCCTGGTAGAGCGGGCTGGATGGCTCGACGCGGCGCATCTCTTCGGTCAGCGGGGCCCGTGACTCGCCTTTCAGGGGTAGCATTTCCCGGGTCGCGCAGTTCATCAGGTAGGCCTGGTGGCTCACCTGGTCCACGTACGCCTTCTCGAAGCGGTAGAGGATGAACTCGACCAGCCGACCGTCATCGCCCCGGCTCATCGCCAGGTTATCGAGGTCCATGATGGTGAAGGCCTTGGTCATGGGGAAGGCGAAGGTCCAGGGGCGCCAGAACATCTGGCCCTCCTCCACGGAGATTACCTCGGCCGAGTCGGGCAACTGCTGCTGCTTGTGCTCGAACCAGGTGTATTCGTTGTAGATCTGGTAGCCGAGCATCCCCAGGCCACCGCACGCCGGGATGATCCAGCGCGGCAGTCGCTTGCCGCTGGCCAGCCGCAGGATCAAGCCGACCCCTGCGGCGCCGAGGCCGGCGAAGACCGCTGCTATCAGGTGCCATATCATGATTCATGCGTCCTTAAAGCGATCGGGCTTCCCTGAGGAAGCCCGATCGGTAGTGGTTGGACTGGCCCGGCTAGCCGGGCCAGGAGGCCATTATGGCTCAGTGCCCGGTCGCGACACCAGCACCCTTCGGATAGCGGACGCTTTCCACCAGATCCTGGATCTCCTGCGGAGGCTCCTCGGTCACACTGGAGACGGCGAAGGCCACGGCGAAGTTGAAGATCGCGCCGACCGCGCCGAAGGACAGCGGCGAAATGCCGAATATCCAGTTGTCCGGCGTGTTGGCCAGCATGTTGGTGCCCGGAATGAACAGCCAGCCCAGATAGGTGAAGATGTAGAGCAGGGTCGTGCCCAGGCCGGTCAGCATGCCGGCAACGGCGCCCTTGTTGTTCACCCGCTTGGAGAAGATGCCCATCATCAGCACCGGGAACAGTGAGGCACCGGCGATACCGAAGGCCAGCGCCACCGTCTGTGCTGCGAAGCCCGGGGGATTCAGGCCCAGGTAGGTCGCCAGCAGGATGGCGCCGGCCATGGAGATCCGCGCCGCCAGCATCTCGCCCTTCTCGGAGATCCTCGGGTTGATCATGGTCTTGATCAGGTCATGGCTGATGGCCGAGGAGATGGCCAGCAGCAGGCCGGCGGCCGTGGACAGTGCCGCGGCGATACCACCGGCAGCGATCAGGCCGATGACCCAGCTCGGCAGGTTGGCGATCTCCGGGTTGGCGAGTACCAGGATATCGTTGTTGACGACCAGTTCGCTGCCTGCCCAGCCACGCTGTTCGGCGGTGTCGGCGAAGGCTTCGTTGCCGTCGTTGTAGACCTGGATGCGGCCGTCGTCGTTCTTGTCCGTGTAGGTGATCAGGCCAGTCTCTTCCCAGGTCCGCACCCACTCGGGACGTTCCTCGTAGAGGATGGGGTTGGAGGCGGCTTCATCGTAGTTCTCCACCTGGCCGGCCATTTCCGGATAGACGGTGGTCATCAGGTTCAGGCGTGCCATGGAACCCACCGCGGGAGCGGTCAGGTAGAGCAGGGCGATGAACACCAGGGCCCAGCCGGCAGACCAGCGGGCATCGGCCACCTTCGGCACGGTGAAGAAGCGGATGATGACGTGGGGCAGACCCGCGGTACCAACCATCAGCGACAGTGTGAACAACACCATGTTGAGCTTGTTATCGACGTCGGCCGTGTAGTCACGGAAGCCCAGCGCATTGATCACGTCATCCAGCTTCGCCAGCAGTGGCACACCGGACTCGGTATGGGTGCTGAACAGACCAAGACCCGGAATGGGGTTGCCGGTCAGTTCCAGCGAGATGAACACGGCCGGGATGGTGTAGGCGATGATCAGCACGATGTACTGGGCCACCTGGGTGTAGGTGATGCCCTTCATGCCGCCGAAGACCGCATACAGGAAGACGATGAAGGCCGCGATCCAGATGCCCCAGGTGTTGGAGACCTCCAGGAAGCGGGAGAAGGCCACGCCGGCACCGGTCATCTGGCCGATGACGTAGGTGATGGAGGCGACGACCAGGCAGATGACGGCGACCAGGCGAGCGGTGTTGCTGTAGAAGCGGTCACCGATGAAGTCGGGCACCGTGAACTTGCCGAACTTGCGCAGGTAGGGTGCCAGCAGCATGGCCAGGATGACGTAGCCGCCGGTCCAGCCCATCAGGAAGGTGGAGTTGGCGTAGCCGCCAGATGCCAGCAGGCCGGCCATTGAGATGAAGGATGCCGCCGACATCCAGTCGGCGGCCGTGGCCATGCCGTTGGTGATCGGATGTACCCCGCCGCCGGCGACGTAGAAGTCCTTGGTGGAGCCCGCTCGGGCCCAGATCGCGATGCCGATGTAGAGGGCGAAGGAGGCCCCTACGAACAGCAGGTTGATTGCAAACTGACTCATGCTGACTTACTCCCCGAGTCCGAACTGTTTATCGAGACGGTTCATCTTCCACGCGTAGAAGAAGATGATGCCGATGAAGGTCAGGATCGAACCCTGCTGGGCGAACCAGAAGCCCAGGTCCGTCCCGCCGACGGGAATGCCAGCCAGCAGCGGGCGAAGAAGGATGGCGCAGCCGTAGGACACCAGAGCCCAGACGATCAGGCACCCCGTGATCAGGCGTACGTTCGCCTTCCAGTAAGCAGCGGCATTGGCTTTGTCGTCTGCCATAGTGTTGCTCTCCACGTGTTGTTCAGGTTGGGAAGTTGCCCAGAGCGTTGTTGATGTCACTCATCAGGACAGTCGTGTCGACGGAGCCAGCCTGGCCCGCGCAGGCTGGATCAGCCTGTCATCAGGTTGCCCGCTCCATGTCGAGGTGCATCGTCGACGCGGGATTGTCCTGCATGGCTCCTGGCCAATAGTGGGCAGCAAACGCCTAAAATAAATCCCAGACTTTCGTATCATGAAAAGATACCGATGGAAGGCGTATCCAATAAAAGCTTTTTTATCAGTAGGTTAAAATTGTGCTGCAGGCGAGATGGCGGCGCGGGAGGGGCGTGCATAGGACGATGGTATAGCCCCGAAATCCGGGGCGGTTAATGCGCGCCCCGGAGTGGTCTTTGACGATGGTATAAGGCCACCCGGATAGGACGATTGTCTAGGTTATTTACTGAAACCCGACTTTGCTATCTTGGAACCTCGCGGGAATTGACGCACAACCTAGCCAGCGGGGTGGTGATCACCGCGCAACGAGGACGGCCCCATGGTCGATGTAGAACTCACACAGCCGCCATTCACCTTCCTCGACGAGGAGGGCCGGGAGCGCGTACGCAGCGGCATCGACCTGGCCTACTTCGACCGTGATGAGATCATCCTCGATGCCGGCCAGCCCGGGGAGTATGTGTTCCTGATCCACAAGGGCGAGGTCGCCGAGCTCGACCCGACCCTGCCCGGCGCCCAGTCACGCATCGGCCACTACACCGCCGGTGACCTGTTCGGGGCCATCAGTATCCTCAACGGCAATAGCCGTTATCGCTTCCGGGCCGAGCAGGAGTGTCTCTGCTACCTGCTGCCCAAGGGCTTGTTCAAGCAGCTCTGCGAGGCCTATCCGGCCTTCTCCGAGTTCTTCCGCCAGCGCCTGGCCCAGAAGACCCGGCTGCTCACCGAACGCCGCGCCGAGGGCGGGGTGACCATGGCCGGTTTCATGCTCGCCCGGGTTGGTGAATGCATGCGCGACCCGCTGCTCGTCGAGGGTACGACCAGCATCGCCGAGGCGGTCCACACCCTGAACGACAGCCATGCCGACAGCCTGCTGGTGCAGGGCGAGGACGGGCCCGGGATGGTCACCAAGACCGACCTGCTCAATGCCCTGGTGCTCAAGGGGCTGGCCCATGAGAGCCCGGTGCAGGCGGTGGCCCACTACCAGCTGATCACGGCGACGCCGGGCCAGTACCTGTTCGAGGTGCTGGTCCAGATGACCCGCTTCAAGGTGGAGCGGGTGGTGGTGATGGAGGACGTTGCGCCGTTGGGGGTGGTGGAGCTCACCGACGTGCTCAGCTACTTCTCCAGCCGCAGCTACGTGGTCAGCCTGCAGGTGGAGCAGGCCAACAGCCTCGAGGCGCTGGCCGCTGCCAGTCGCCGCACCCCGGAACTGGTGCGTGCCCTGATGGCCCAGGGCGTCAAGCTGCGCTTCGCCATGGGGCTGCTGGCGGCCCTCAACGGACGTATCATGAACAAGGCCTGGGGCTTTCTGATCGACGAGCGCTACCACGCCGACAGCTGCCTGATCGTGATGGGCAGCGAAGGGCGTGGCGAGCAGATCCTCAAGACCGATCAGGACAATGGCCTGATACTCGCCGACGACCTGGAGTGGCCCGACTGCCATGAGCAGATGCAGCGCCTCACCGAGACGCTGATCGAGCTGGGCTATCCGCCCTGCCCGGGCAACATCATGGTCTCCAACCCGGAATGGGTCGGCACCGAGACCCAGTGGCGCGGACGCATCGCACAGTGGGCGGCGACCCGCGACGGTGAGAGCCTGATGCGGCTGGCCATCATGCTCGATTCCCACGCCGTGGCGGGCAACCCGGCTCTGCTCGACCGGCTGCGCGAGGAACTCTTCGAGCACTGCAGCCGCGACGAGATCCTGCTCTCCTACTTCGCGCGCACGGCACTGCGCTTCTCCACGCCGCTGACGCTGTTCGGCTCCCTGAAGAAGCCGCAGCACGGCGTCGACATCAAGAAGGGCGGCATCTTCCCGATCGTCCACGGGGTGCGCACCCTGGCGCTGGAGCGTCGCATCACCGCGACCTCCACCCTGGACCGGCTCGCGGCGCTGGTCGCCGACGGTCGCCTGGAGGAGCGCTTCGCCGAGGACCTGGGGGAGGCCCTGTCGCTGTTCACCGAGCTGCGACTGCGCCAGCAGCTCGACCGCCTCGACGGCTCGCAAGGCCGAGGCGAGCAGCCCGATCGGGTGGTGGTCCAGGAACTCTCCTCGCTGGAGCGGGACCTGCTGCGCGAGGCACTGCATATCGTCAAGGACTTCAAGCAGCGGCTGTCGCACCGCTTCCACCTCGAGTACTCGTGAGCCACGGGCACTCACTCAGGGAACGACAACGACAACAGGAGGTTCATCCATGCTCAAGGCACTCAGGCGCGCCGCCGATCGTCGACGACAGGCCCACGGCGACTACGGCTGGCTCTTCTCCCCTTACACCGGGGACGAGATGGTCGCCATCGACTGCGAGACCACCGGGCTCGATACCCGCCACGCCGAGCTGGTGTCGCTGGCCGCGGTGCGCATCCGCGGTGACCGCGTCCTGACCAGCGATTCGCTCGACCTGCGCCTGGCGAGGCCGGCGAGCCTCTCTGGCGACTCGATCCGCATCCACGGCCTGCGCGGCATCGACCTGGCCGATGGCGCGGGTGTCGAGGAGGCCCTGGCGCAGTTCCTGGACTTCGTCGGCAACCGCCCGCTGGTCGGCTGGTGCCTGGACTTCGACCTGGCGATGCTCAACCGCTACCTGCGCCCCCTCTTCGGCTTCGACCTGCCCAATGCCGGCATCGACGTGGCCCAGACC
Organism: Halomonas sp. 11-S5; assembly: GCF_029889825.1. Classification (NCBI taxonomy): domain Bacteria; kingdom Pseudomonadati; phylum Pseudomonadota; class Gammaproteobacteria; order Oceanospirillales; family Halomonadaceae; genus Halomonas; species Halomonas sp. 11-S5. The sequence goes on along the minus strand of NZ_JARANW010000002.1, from coordinate 69,894 downwards.
TACCAGCGCCAGCTGCGTCGCAGCCATCCCGAGCTGGATGTCCGGCCGCGCTTCGAGCAGGTGGCCGAGCGCCTGGGGGTGCCGGTCATGGGGCGGCACACCGCCTTGGGCGATGCCGTCACCACGGCACTCATCCATCTGCGCCTGGCGCGAGGTCCCATGCTGGCGAAACGGCTCTGCTGATCCTCGTGCCCGGGGTGCGCTTCGCCTGGCCGTGGCGAGGGTGATAGGATAGCGCCCGTCATTTCCAGCCGCCCAGGCAGCGCCCGAGACCATGCAAGACGCCCTGATGTTCGACCCCCGTGACACCGCCGCGCCCGATGGCCCGTCCCCCACAGAGCCTGCGTCGACCCTCGAGGGCCTCGATGCCCGAGGCAAGCGCGAGTTCAACAAGCTGCACAAGCGCCTGCGTCGCCAGGTGGGCAATGCGATCATCGACTACGGCATGATCCATGAGGGTGACCGGGTGATGGTCTGCCTCAGCGGGGGCAAGGACAGCTACACCCTGCTGGAGATCCTGCGCAACCTGCAGCGCAACGCCCCGGTCAACTTCTCGCTGGTGGCGGTGAACCTCGACCAGAAGCAGCCCGGTTTTCCGGAACACGTGCTGCCGGCCTACCTGGAGGGCATCGGCGTCGAGTACCATATCCTCGAGCGTGACACCTACTCGGTGGTCAAGGAGAAGACCCCCGAGGGCAAGACCACCTGCGCGCTCTGCTCGCGGCTGCGGCGGGGCTCGCTCTACGGCTTCGCGGAGGAGATCGGTGCCACCAAGGTGGCGCTGGGCCACCACCGCGAGGACATCCTCGAGACGCTGTTTCTCAATATGTTCTTCGGCGGCAGCCTCAAGGCGATGCCGCCCAAGCTGCTCTCCGACGATGGCCGCAACATGGTCATCCGCCCGCTCGCCTACTGCCGCGAGGCGGACATCGCCGAGTTCGCTCGGCTGATGGACTTCCCGATCATTCCCTGCAACCTCTGCGGCTCTCAGCCCAACCTGCAGCGCCAGGTGGTCAAGGAGATGCTGGCCGAGTGGGAGACGACGCATCCCGGCCGTCTCGAGAGCATGTTCAAGGCGGTCACCAACGTAGCGCCCTCGCAGCTGGCCGACCGCGAGCTCTTCGACTTCGCCGGCCTCGAGGAGAAGCAGGCGCAGAGGCAGGCCGACCGCATCGATATCCATCAGGAGCTGTAAGCTTTAAGCCGTAAGCGGCAAGACAATCGAATCGCCCCCGTGACAAGGTCACGGGGGCGATTCGATTCAGGCTGCCTTCGAGCTTCGAGCTTCGAGCTTCGAGCTTCGAGCTTCGAGCTTCGAGCTTCGAGCTTCGAGCTTCGAGCTTCGAGCTTCGAGCTTCGAGCTTTAGTGCGCGCCCTCCTCCTCGGCCACTTCGATCAGCGCCGCCAGGTCGAGGATGTTGACCTCGCGGCCGGAAACGGCCACCAGTCCTTGTGACTGGAAACGGCCCAGGATGCGGCTGACGGTCTCCACGGCCAGTCCCAGGTAATTGCCGATGTCGGCTCGGGACATGGAGAGCCGGAAGCTGTAGGGGGAGTAGCCGCGACGGCGGAAGCGGTCGGAGAGGCTGGTGAAGAAGCTGGCCAGGCGCTGGTCGGCGGTCTTGCGTGAGAGCAGCCGCATCATGCGGCGATCGTCGCGCATCTCCTTGCTCATGCTGCGGTAGAGCTGGCCCCGAAGCTCGGGCAGCGACTCGGAGAGGGCGTCGAGACGGTCGAAGGGAATCTCGCACACCGTGGTGGTCTCCAGGGCCACGACCGTGCCGGGGTAGCGTTCCTCGGCGATGCCGTCGAGTCCCACCAGTTCGCTGGGCAGGTAGAAGTTGGTGAGTTGGTCCTCGCCGCTGCCCTCGGTGGTCACCTGCTTGAGGCTGCCGGAGCGCACCGCGAAGACGCTGGTGAAGGAGCTGCCTTGGCGGAACAGCGACTCGCCCTTCTTGAGCGGCGCCCGACGCCGGATGATGGCGTCGAACTGGTCCATGTCCTGAACCTCGAGCGCCAGGGGCAGGCAGAGCGAGCTCAGGCTGCACGTCTGGCAGCGGGTCTCGTTCAGCAATGAACGGCACCTACCGGTCGCGGTGTCGGGCATGCTCTCCTCCATGAATGATGACTCTCGTCACAGTATGGAGGATTGTCGTCCACCGGCAAAGCCTCCCTTAGGAGGTACTCCCCCGCGTGAGCGCGAGATGCCATGCGCCGTGCCGGTCAGGCGGCACGGGCATCGAAGGCCGCGGCCAGGCGGTGGACCAGCAGCCGCCCCGCCGGCGTGACCTCGAGACACTGACCGCGCCGCCTCACCAGGCCGTCCCGTTCGGCCGGCGCCAGCCGGGCCAGGGCCTCGTTCAGGTGTGCTCCGGCATCCAGGTCGAACGCCTGCCCGAGCACGGCCAGGTCCAGGCGCATGTCGCACATCAGGCGCTCGATGGCGCGGGCTCGCAGGCGGTCGTCATCGGTCAGTCGCAGGCCCCGCTCCACCGGCAGGCGACCGGCATCGAGTCGCGCCTCGTAGTCGCCCAGGGCCATGGGGTTGCGGGCGGCGATGCCGCCCAGCCGGCTGAGCGCACTCACGCCCAGGCCCAGGTGGTCGCCGGCGGGAAGCGCGCTGTAGCCACTCAGGCTGCGCGACATCAGGCCCCGGGCCTGGGCCGTGGCCAGCGGATCCTCGGGGCGGGCGAAGAGTTCCATGCCGATGTGCACGTAGCCGGCACCGGCAAGCATCGCGAGGGCGGTGTCGAGGATGGCCAGCTGCTCCCCCGGTGGCGGCAGTTCCTCGGCCCGGATCCGGCGCTGGGCGGTGAAATGCTCGGGCCGGTGGTCGTAGGGGAACAGCGACAGGCGGGCCGGGGCCATGGCGATCACCTGCTCGAGGGTCTCGGCGAAGCGCTCTCGAGTCTGGCCGGGCAGGCCATACATCAGTTCCAGCCCCAGGGAGCGGAAGCCCAGCCGATGAGCCTCGTCGATCAGCTGTTCGGTGAGCACCCGGGGCTGGTGGCGGTTGATGGCGCGCTGGACCCGCGGGTCCAGGTCCAGCACCGACAGGCTCAGGCGGTTGAAGCCCAGGGCCTGGAGATGGCGCAGGGTGAAGACATCGGCGTCCCGGGGGTCGACCTTGATGCTGTAGTCCCGGTGACGCGAGCCCGACAGCCCGAAGCGCGCGTCGAGCCGGTCGATCAGATCGCTCATCTGGTCGAGGGTCAGGAAGGTCGGGGTTCCGCCGCCCCAGTGGAGCTGCGACACCTCCCGTGAGCCCTCCAGGTGGCGCGCGGTCAGCACCATTTCCCGGTCGAGCCGCGAGAGGTAGGGCTCGGCGCGCCGGGTGCTCTGTTCGGTCACCCGGGTACAGGCGCAGTGGTGGCAGCTGTGGCGGCAGAAGGGTACGTGCACGTAGAGTGATAGGTCCTGCCCGCTGGCGTTGCTGCGCGCCAGGGCCGCCGTCAGGTCGTCGCCGGAGAAGTCCGTCGTGAAGCTGTCGGCGCTGGGGTAGCTGGTGTAGCGCGGCCCACCGGCGCCATGACGGCGCAGCACGCCCGCGTCGCGGATCAGGGTGGAGCCGCTGGGACGGTCACCGACGACGGCTCGAGCGGACATTGAGGGCACTCCGGAGGTTGAACGTGCCTTCATGCTAGCGCCGAGCGCCGGGGACCGCGTTGAGCTGCGTCAAGCGAAGCGGGAATCGCGTCGGGGGTCAGTGGCCCACCGAGGCGCGCAGCAGCGTCCACAGCTGCCAGAGGGCGAAGGCGATGATCGACAGCGCGGCCAGCGTCCGGGTGGCCGGGTGGCGGATCAGGGTGCCGAGCTGGCGGGCGGCCAGCCCGGTGGCCAGCAGGGCCGGCAGGGTGCCGAGGCCGAAGGCACCCATCAGGGCGGCGCCGCGCCAGGGTTCGGCGATGGCCAGGCTCCAGGCGAGCATGGAGTAGACCAGCCCGCAGGGCAGCCAGCCCCACACCGCCCCCAGGGCCACCGCCTGGGGCACCTGTACCACCGGCATCAGGCGCCGACCCAGCGGCTCGAGATGCGTCCAGAGCCGGCGCCCCAGGGCCTCGACTCGCAGCAGCCCCTTCCACCAGTCGGCGATGTAGAGGGCCATCAGGATCAGCATCACCGCGGCCAGGGCCTGGAGAACCAGGCGCGCCTGGGGGGCGAGGGCGACCAGGGTGCCGAGCCCCGCCACCAGGGCGCCGGCCACCATGTAGCTGGCGATCCGGCCCAGGTTGTAGCCCAGCAGCAGCCCGGAGAGGCGTGCCGGGCTGCGCATGCTGGGCGGGACGGCGAAGGTCAGGGCGCTCATGATGCCGCCGCACATGCCGATGCAGTGGGCACCACCGAGCAGGCCGAAGACGAAGGCGGCGGCCAGCGGGGGCAGGTCGAGGCCGGTGGGGTTCATCAGTCGCGGCCTTCCTCGTCGTCGCAGGGGGCGTCACGCTCAGGGGGTCGCCGGTCGTCCTTCGGGCGGTCGTTGTCGTCCTCGTCGAAGAGGATGCGGTAGGCGGGTCCCTCCAGGTCCTCGAACTGGTCGTGCTTGACGGCCCAGAAGAAGGCCCAGACGGCCAGCCCCAGCAGGATCAGTGAGAGGGGGATCAGCAGGTAGAGGATGTTCATGCGTTCACCAGCCTGGTGGCGTCGCTGCCGACCTGGCGTGAGGGGGCGTCCCGAGTCAGGCGCAGGGCATTGCCGACGACCACCAGGGAGCTGGCCGACATGCCGATGGCCGCCAGCCAGGGAGGCACGAACCCCATGGCCGCCAGGGGCAGCGCCGAGATGTTGTAGACCAGCGACCAGGCCAGGTTCTGGCGGATGATCCGCCGGGTGGCCCGGCCGGTCTCGATGGCCTCGACGATACGCCCCAGGCGCGGGCCGAGCAAGACGGCGTCGGCGCGGGTGCGTGCCAGGTCGGTGGCACCGTTCATGGCGATGGCCACGTCGGCGCCGGCCAGTACCGGCACGTCGTTGATGCCGTCCCCGACCATGGCCACGCGTTCGCCGCTGGCCTGCAGGGCCTGGAGGCGGGCCAGCTTGTCCTCGGGGGTGGCCGCCGCCTGCCAGGTATCGATGCCCAGGCGCCGGGCCATGTCCGCCACCGCCGAGGGGGTGTCGCCGGAGAGCAGTTCCACGGCCAGGCCTCGCCTCTGCAGGGCCACGACCGTCTCCCGGGCATCCTCCCGGAGGCGGTCATGGAGGGCGAACCAGGCCCGCGGCTGGCCCTCCTCGGCCAGCAGCAGCCACTGCCCCTCGCCGGGCAGCGCCGGGGGGGCCTCGGGGGCGGCGAACTCGGGCCTGCCGAGCCGCCAGCGGCGATCGTCGATCCTGCCCTCCAGGCCCTGGCCGGGTCGGCTGAGCACCTCGTCGGCCGTGACGTCGGCCTCGCGGAAGGGCCGCCAGGCGCGCGCGATGGGATGTTCCGACTGGGCCTCCAGGGCGGCCGCCACACTGCGTGCACGGCCCGCGTCGAGCGCGCTGCCCGGGTCGCCGATCGGGCGGGTCTCGACCAGGCTCATCTCGCCGCTGGTCAGGGTGCCGGTCTTGTCGAAGATCACCCGGTCGAGCTGCGACAGCGTCTCCAGGGCATCGGCACGGGTGATCAGCACGCCGCGGCGATGCAGGCGGCCATGGCCGGCGGTGAGGGCCGTGGGCGTGGCCAGCGCCAGGGCGCAGGGACAGGTGACCACCAGCACCGATAGCGTCACCCAGAGGGTTCTCGAGGGGTCGATGAACCACCAGGCGATGGCCACCCCGAGGGAGATCAGCAGCACCTGCAGCACGAAGTGGTGGGCCATGCGCGCCGCCAATTGGGCGATGCGCGGCCGGCTGGCGAAGGCGCGGTCGGTGAGATCGACGATGCTGGCGACCCGGGCATCGGCGCCGGCGTGGGTGACGCGCACCGTCAACGGGCTCTCGATGTTCTGGCTGCCGCCGGTCACGCGATCGCCGATCCCGCGGCTCACCGGCAGGTACTCGCCGGTGAGCATCGACTCGTCGAGGCTCGACTCGCCGGACTCGATCACTCCGTCGGCCGGCACGCCATGGCCGGGCTTGACCAGCACCCGGTCGCCAGCGGCGAGCTCGCTGGCGGGCAGGATGCGCTCCTCGCCCGCCTCGGTGAGGCGGGTCGCCGAGAGCGGCAGGGCACCGGAAAGGGCGTTGCCGCTGTGCCCACTGCGGCGTCGGGCGCGACCCTCCACGTAGCGGCCGAAGAGCAGGAAGAAGGTGAACATGGTCGCCGAGTCGAAATAGACGTCGCCGTGGCCTTTGATCACCGCATAGCCGCTGGCCAGGTAGGCGCCGCCGATGGCCAGCGATACCGTCACGTCCATGCCCAGTACCCGGGTCCGCAGATCACGCAGCGCGTTGCGGAAGAAGGGCTGGGCCGAGAACAGCACCACCGGGGTGGCCAGGGCAAAGGAGAGCCAGTGGAAGAGGGTGAGGAAGTCGGCGCTGATCTCGCCGGGATCGGACACGTAGATGGGGATCGAGAACATCATCACCTGCATCATGCCCACGGCGGCGACGATCAGTCGGCGCACGTTCATGCGCTCCTCGTGCTGCAGGCGCTGCTGCGCCGCATCGGGTTCCCAGGGCTGGGCCGGGTAGCCGATGGCAGCCATCTCGGCGAGGATCCGCGACAGGGTGACCCGCTCGGGGTCCCAGCTGACCCGCAGGCGGTGATGGGTGAGGTTGACGGCGCTGGTGGTGATCCCCTCCAGGGCATTGAGGCGGTGCTCGATCAGCCAGGCACAGGCCGCACAGGTGATACCGTCCACGGCCAGGGTGGCATGCACCGCCCCGTCGTCTCCCTCGGGATGCACGAAGCGTGTCTGTAGCCCCGGGTCATCGAAGACCGTCCAGGTCTCGGCGCTGGCCGCCTGGCGGTCGTCCGGTCGCTCGGGCAGCTCGGTGCGAAAGCGGTAGTAGCTCGCCAGGCCGCCATCGACGATGGCGTGGGCCACGGCCTCGCAGCCGGGGCAGCAGAGTGGGTGGCGCGCCTCGTCCAGGGTGATCGACCAGGGCGCACCCGCCGGCACCCGGTTGCCGCAGTGGTAGCAGTCGGGGGCCGCGTCAGGCGTCTGGGGACTCTGGGTCATGGTGTCTCGTCGGCCGGCCCTAGAGGCCGGGAACCAGGGCGATCTCGTCGTCGCTGGGGAAGTGAGCCTCGCCGGTCAGACGCCATTCGGCATCCTGTCCCTTTGCGGGCTGCAGGTGCAGGTACCAGCGATAGTTCAGCGGTTCGTCGATCATGGTCACATAGCGCCCGTCGCGGATATGTTCCAGGATCAGCGAGCGGTCTCGGCTGCTCTCGGTCGGAAAGATCAGCTCCAGGAACAGCCGCGCCGGCCGGCGCTCGCCCTGCAGATCAATGACGATGTCCCCGGTGCGAGGGTCGGCGCGCATCACCGCCTCGAGACCCAGGTCGCGCGCATGCTCCTGCTTGGCCAGCTGCTTGTTGATGGCCAGGCCCTGCTTGTAGTAGTCCTGCTCCACCGTGCCGTCGTAGAAGTGGATCGACAGCGCCAGGTAGACGATGCTGAAGGTCACCGATGAGGCCAGCAGGCCGATCAGGAACCAGGGCCAGAACTGCTTGTACCAGGGCGGGATGCTCTCGTGCTCCGCACTCATCAACGGGTCTCTCCTATGAAGCGGCTGTCGCGCTCGACGGCGATATCGGCATCTTGTGCTTCAAGTCGTAGCATGATCTCGACGCTGGGCCGGTCGATGGCCTCGGGCGGCACGCTGGCCTGGACCACCAGCTGGCGCGAGTCGCTGGCCGGCACGCTGACCTCGTGGGTATCCAGGGTCAGGCCGGGCAGGCCGGAGGCCTCCAGCCGGTAGACATGCGCCCGATTGTCGAGGTTGCGCACGGTCAGGGTATAGACGTTGCTGATGCGTCCGTCGCGGGTCATCTGGTACAGCTGGTTGCGTTCGCGTTCCACGTCGAAGCCCAGGGGCGTGCGGTCGGCCACCGCCCAGGCGAAGACGCCGACCATCACCAACAGAGCCGCCAGGTAGCCCATCAGGCGCGGCCGCAGGATGTGGGTGGGCTTGCTCTCCAGGGCGTTCTCGGTGGTGTAGCGGATCAGCCCGCGGGGATAGCCCATCTTGTCCATCACGCTGTCGCAGGCGTCGATGCAGGCCGCGCAGCTGATGCACTCGTACTGCAGGCCGTCACGGATATCGATGCCGGTGGGGCAGACCTGCACGCAGAGGTCGCAGTCGATGCAGTCGCCGTGGCCGGCGGCCCGGGCCTGCTCATGGCCGAGGCTCTTCTTGCGCGGGCCGCGAGGCTCGCCGCGAGCGGTGTCGTAGGAGACGATCAAGGTATCGGCATCGAACATCACCCCCTGGAAGCGCGCATAGGGGCACATGTAGATACACACCTGCTCGCGCAGCCAGCCGGCATTGAGGTAGGTGAAGACCAGGAAGAAGCCGACCCAGAAGTACGACCAGCCGTGGGCCTGGAGGGTGGGCAGCTCCACCACCAGGTCGCGGATGGGGGTGAAGTAACCGACGAAGGTGACCCCCGTGGCCAGGGCGATCGTAAGCCAGATGGCATGCTTGGCGGACTTGCGCCACAGCTTGTCGGGGGTCATCGGCTGTCTGTCGAGCTTGATGCGACGGTTGCGCGACCCCTCCAGGCGGTGCTCGACCCAGATGAACAGGAAGGTCCAGACGCTCTGCGGACAGGTGTAGCCGCACCAGACGCGGCCAGCGAACACCGTGATGAAGAACAGGCCGAAGGCACAGATGATCAGCAGCCAGGAGAGCAGCATGAATTCCTGGGGATAGAAGGTCGCCGAGAAGATATGGAACTCGCGTCCCGGCAGGTCGAACCAGATCGCCGGACGGTCGCCCCAGGGCACCCAGGGCAGCAGGAAGAAGGCCAGCATCAGGGCCCAGTTGGATGCGCGGCGCAGGCGCTGGAAGACGCCCTTGATCTCGCGCACGTAGATGTGGCTCCGGCTGGCGTACATCTGCTGGGTGACCGCTTCCCGCGGCGTGTGATGCTCCACGGGATCCGGGGTGACATCGCGGGTCGGGATCTTCTCGCTCATGGCAGGCTCACGGCTGGCAAGGAAGGGCAGGGCCGGGCAGGGACCGCTGCGGATGCGCATAGTGTATCGGGGTGGCCGCACAACGAGAAAGGGTGCGACCGGAGGCCGCACCCTTTCTTGCCGCAGGTCGTCGCTTCAGTCTTCCCGACTCAGGCTGTAGACGTAGGCAGCGACGAGGTGGACCTTGTCCTCGCCGATGTAGGCGGCCTGGGCCGGCATGTGGCCATTGCGGCCATTGCGCAGGGTCTGGCGCACCGAGTCGCCAAGCGACTGGCCGGGGGCCTGGTAGAGCCAGGCATCGTCGGTCAGGTTGGGTGCGCCCAGGGCCTGGTTGCCGGTGCCGTCGGGGGTGTGGCAGGCGGCGCACACCGAGGCGAACACGCTGGCCCCTTTCTCGGCGCGCTGCGGGTCCTCGGCATTGCCGGAGAGCGAGAGGACGTGCTGGGCGACGTTCTCGATGTTCTCGCTGCCCAGCTGCTGCCAGGAGGGCATCAGGCCGTTACGCCCGTTGGTGAGGGTCTGGACGATGTTCTCCGGCGCGCCGCCATACAGCCAGGCGTCGTCCGTCAGGTTGGGGAAGCCGTAGCCGCCCTTGGCGTTGGAGCCGTGGCAGATCGCGCAGTTGTTGAGGAAGATGCGTTCGGCGACTCGCATGGCCTCGTTGTCCTGGGAAAGTTCCGGGATCGGCACCTCCTGGTACTGGGCAAAGATCGGTCCGAAGCGCTCCTCGGCGCGGGTGACCTCCTCTTCCCACTGGCCCTCCTGGCTCCAGCCCAGCAGGCCGGTGAAGTTGCCAAGGCCCGGGTAGAGCACCAGGTAGCCCAGCGAGAAGATCACGGTGCCCACGTAGAGCTGGAACCACCAGCGCGGCAGCGGGTTGTCGTACTCCTCGATCCCGTCGGCGGCGTGGCCGGTGGTGCCCACGTTGCCCTCGGCATCCGGGGTCTTGTCGGTCTGGCGGTTGGCGAAGAGCAGCCAGAAGGCAATCCCGATGGTGCCCAGCGTGATGACGATGATCCAGGCACTCCAGAAGCTGGAAAGGGAGTCACCCCAAAAATTGTTCATGTGTTCTTCTCTCCCTTGTCGTGTCGGGAATCGGCCTCGCGGGAGGCGCTCTGGTCACGGTTCGGCGGCTCATCCTCGTCGGCGAAGGGCAGGTTGGCTGCTTCGTCGAAGTCCGGCTTGCGTCGCTTCGAGTAGGCCCACAGCGTGAGCCCCACGAAGGCGATGATCAGCAGGATGATGATCACACCGTTGACGGTCCCGTTATCCATGGTCAGCGCGAATCCTTGAGCACGGTGCCCAGCTGCTGCAGAAAGGCGACCAGCGCGGTGATCTCGCGCTCGCCGCGCACGGCCTCGCTGGCGCCGGCAATCTGCTCGTCGGTGTAGGGCACGCCCAGCATCTGCATGGCGCGCATCTCGCCGGCGATACGCTCCCCGCTCAGGGTGTTCTCGAACAGCCAGGGATAGGCGGGCATGATCGACTCCGGTACCACGTCGCGGGGGTTGTAGAGGTGGGCGCGGTGCCAGTCATCGCTGTAGCGGCCACCCACGCGGGCCAGGTCCGGGCCGGTGCGCTTGGAGCCCCACAGGAAGTTGTGGTCGTAGACCGACTCGCCGGCCACGCTGTAATGGCCGTAGCGCTCGGTTTCGGCCCGGAAGGGGCGAACCATCTGCGAATGGCAGCCGACACAGCCCTCGCGGCGGAAGACGCCGCGGCCCGCGAGCTCCAGGGGGGAGAGGGGCTCGAGGCCCTCGACCGGTTCGGTCGTCTGCTTCTGGAAGAACAGTGGGACGATCTCGGCCAGTCCCGCGAAACTGATCACCACCAGAATCAGTATGGCGAGCAGGCCGACATTCTTTTCGACGATCTCGTGTCTCATTGGTGTCTCGTTCCCTGGTTGGCTCAGGCAGTCTGCGGAAGCGGCTGACGGGCGCCTTCACCGCGCCGGACGGTCATGAAGACGTTGAAGGCCATGATCAGCATACCGGTCACCCAGCACAGGCCGCCGATCAGGCGCACGATGTAACCCGGGCCGCTGGCCTCCACGGACTCGACGAAGGTGTACATCAGGGTGCCGTCGGGATTCACGGCGCGCCACATCAGCCCCTGCAGGATGCCGTTGACCCACATGGCGGCGATGTAGAGCACGGTGCCGATGGTGGCCAGCCAGAAGTGCACGGCGATCAGGTTGACCGAGTGCATCTCGGTGCGGCCGAAGAGGCGCGGGATCAGGTGGTACATGGAGCCGATGGTGATCATCGCCACCCAGCCCAGGGCGCCGGCGTGCACGTGACCGATGGTCCAGTCGGTGTAGTGGGAGAGGGCGTTGACGGTCTTCACCGCCATCATCGGACCCTCGAAGGTGGACATGCCGTAGAAGGAGAGGGCCACCACCATGAAGCGCAGGGTCGGGTCGGTGCGCAGCTTATGCCAGGCGCCGGAGAGGGTCATCATGCCGTTGATCATGCCACCCCAGGAGGGGGCGAGCAGGATGATCGACAGGACCATGCCGAGTGACTGCGTCCAGTTGGGCAGGGCGGTATAGTGCAGGTGGTGCGGGCCGGCCCACATGTAGACCATGATCAGCGCCCAGAAGTGGACGATGGACAGGCGGTAGGAGTAGACCGGACGCTCGGCCTGCTTGGGCACGAAATAGTACATCATCCCCAGGAAGCCCGCGGTCAGGAAGAAGCCCACCGCATTGTGGCCATACCACCATTGCACCATGGCGTCGATGGCGCCGGCGTAGATGGAGACGGAGAAGGTCGAACTCACCGGAATGGAGGCGCTGTTGACGATGTGCAGCACGGCCACGGTGATGATGAAGGCCGCGAAGAACCAGTTGGCCACGTAGATGTGGGAGGTCTTGCGCAGCTTGATGGTCCCCAGGAAGACGATGGCGTAGCTTATCCAGACCACGGCCAGCAGGATGTCGATCGGCCATTCGAGCTCAGCGTACTCCTTGGTGCTGGTGTAACCCAGCGGCAGGGTGACCACCGCGGAGAGGATTACCGCCTGCCAGCCCCAGAAGGTGAAGGCCGCCAGCTTGTCCGAGAACAGACGCACCTGGCAGGTTCGCTGCACGACGTAGTACGAGGTCGCAAAGAGTGCCGAGCCGCCGAAGGCGAAGATCACGGCGTTGGTGTGGAGCGGGCGCAGGCGGCCGAAGCTCGTCCACGGTAGTCCCAGGTTCAGTTCCGGCCATACCAGTTGCGAGGCGATGATGACGCCGAGGGCCATGCCCACGATGCCCCACACCACCGTCATGATCGCGAACTGCCGAACTACCTTGTAATTGTAGGTCGGGTGTTCAAATGCTGTGCTCATGTCAGGTTCCCATCGAACGCGGTTTGGGGGTGTCCCGCGGCATTCTGCCTCGGGGTGACCTCCGCAGGATGATGCAGGTCTATAACCAATGCTGATTCTAGCGCAGGCTTACAGCAAGCTGAACACGCCAATGTATTGATTCATGAACGCGAAGAGGCTGAAATTGTCAGACTATTTTTGTCGGGATTTGCCGCCCATCGACCGCGAGACCCTGCATCGATTGCTGCGGGATGGTGAGTCCGGTGGCTGGAATATCCAGGGGCTCGGCCCCCTGGAAGTGCGTGGGGAGTGCCGGGTGGGCCGGCTGCTGATGGCCCATGGCGCCGGTTCTGGGCAGGATTCAACCTTTCTGCAACGGTTGCGTGATGCACTGGCCGGAGTGGGGGTCCAGACATTGGCCATCGAGTTCGCCTACCTGCAGCAGATGCGCCGCGAAGGTCGGCGGCGACCGCCGCCGAGGGTCGATCGCCTGGTCGATGAGCTGGTCCACTGGTGCGACAGTGTGTCGCACCACGACCTTCCGCCACCCTGGCTGGGTGGCAAGTCGATGGGCGGGCGTGTCGCCAGTCTGCTGGCGGCCCGTGATGGTGCCCCCGGCCTGGTGCTGTGCGGCTACCCCTTCCATCCGCCCGGCAAGCCCGAGCGCCTGCGGCTCGCTCACTGGCCGCTGCTGGGCTGTCCGACCCTCGTGGTGCAGGGCAGTCGAGATCCCTTCGGGACCCGTGACGAGGTGGCGGGCTATGAGCTCCCCGCTACGACACGGCTGCACTGGCTCGAGGACGGCGACCATGACTGGAAGCCGCGTCGCGCCTCGGGCAGGACCCAGACGGCACTGATCGACGAGGGGGCGGCGGCGATCGCCGCCTTCATGACCGCCCACGCCTGAAACTCCGTGTCGCGGACGGTGCGGGCAAGTCGATGAAAGGTCTGTGGTTCTTCGTTCACGGGTGTGCCCTGGCGGCGACGCGAAAAGCGTTGACATTGGTCGGAGCTCCTGTAGTATTCAGCGCCACGTGACCGGGGGTGGTTAGCTCAGCTGGGAGAGCACCAGCCTTACAAGCTGGGGGTCACAGGTTCGAACCCTGTACCACCCACCATCGCTTTGGCGATGCCCGATCATGTCGCAGGAAGATAGCAGCGGACCGGTAGTTCAGTTGGTTAGAATGCCGGCCTGTCACGCCGGAGGTCGCGGGTTCGAGTCCCGTCCGGTCCGCCATCGTCTTCCCTGTCGCAAGTCATCTTGCGGACCGGTAGTTCAGTTGGTTAGAATGCCGGCCTGTCACGCCGGAGGTCGCGGGTTCGAGTCCCGTCCGGTCCGCCATGATGGCATCACGACAGCAGCAAGTTTGCAGTAACGCGTGGGTGATTAGCTCAGTTGGTTAGAGCACCAGCCTCACATGCTGGGGGTCACTGGTTCGAGTCCGGTATCACCCACCACGCGGACCGGTAGTTCAGTTGGTTAGAATGCCGGCCTGTCACGCCGGAGGTCGCGGGTTCGAGTCCCGTCCGGTCCGCCATCTGCATACGAATTCTTCAGCCCCGAGGCCTTTCAGGTCTCGGGGCTGTCTCGTTGGTTCCAGGCGTTTATCCTTGCCCCGGCAGCGTGGGTCGATGATCCTTTGCGTCATCCGACTCGATTATCATACAGTTGTTTTAATCGACCGTCGTTCCGACCGTGAGGATCCTGCCGTGAGTGCTTATCCCCAGCTGTTCCGACCCCTGAGGGTCGGCCACCTGACACTGCCCAACCGGGTGCTGATGGGTTCGATGCACACCAACCTCGAGGAGGCGCCAGGCGGCTTCGCGCGGCTGGCGGCCTTCTATGCCGAGCGGGCCCGGGAGGGCGTCGGGCTGATCGTCACCGGCGGCATCGCGCCCCATCCCGAGGGTGCCGTCTTCGAGGGGGCGGCGACCCTCGAGCGACCCGAGCAGGTGGCGGAGCACCGTGGCGTGGTCGAGGCCGTGCACGCCGCCGGCGGGCATATCTGCCTGCAGATCCTGCACGCCGGGCGCTACGCCTATACGCCGGAGCTGGTGGCGCCCTCGGCGCTCCAGGCCCCCATCAACCCCTTCACGCCCCGGGCACTCGCCAGTGACGAGGTCGAGGCGCGCATCGAGGCCTACGTGCGCTGCGCGACACTGGCCCGGCAGGCCGGCTACGACGGCGTCGAGGTGATGGGGTCGGAGGGCTATCTGATCAACCAGTTCATCTGTCCGCGCACCAACCAGCGCGACGATGCCTGGGGAGGCAGCCTCGAGAATCGCCTCCGCTTCCCGGTGGAGATCGTGAAACGCATCCGCGGGGCGGTGGGCAGTGACTTCCTGCTGATCTTCCGGCTGTCGATGATCGACCTGGTGGAAGAGGGCAGCACCTTCGAGGAAGTCGTCGCCCTGGGGCGCGCCCTCGAGGCCGCCGGCGTCGACCTGATCAACACCGGCATCGGCTGGCACGAGGCGCGTGTTCCCACCATCGTCACCAGCGTGCCGCGGGCCGCCTTCACCGAGGTGACCCGGCGCATGAAGGCCGAGCTCTCGGTGCCGCTGATCACCACCAACCGCATCAACATGCCGGAGGTCGCGGAGCGGGTGCTCGCCGAGGGGCACGCCGACATGGTTTCCATGGCGCGCCCCTTCCTGGCCGACCCGGCCTGGGTGAGCAAGGCTGCCGCAGGACGCCACGAGGAGATCAATACCTGCATCGCCTGCAACCAGGCCTGCCTGGACCAGGTCTTCCTGGGGCGGGTGAGTTCCTGCCTGGTCAATCCGCGTGCCTGCCACGAGACGGAGCTGGTGGTCGCCCCGGCCGCTGCGCTGAAGGCCATCGCCGTGGTGGGCGGCGGCCCCGCCGGGCTTGCCACCGCGGTCACCGCCGCCGAGCGCGGCCATGCCGTGACCCTGTTCGAGCGCGGCACCGAGCTGGGCGGCCAGTTTAACCATGCGCGGCGGATTCCCGGCAAGGAGGAGTTCGATGAGACCCTGCGCTACTACCGGGTAAGGCTCGACAGGCTGGGCGTCACGGTTCGGCTGGGTATCGAGGCGGATGTCCAGGCCCTGCGCGACTTCGATGCGGTAGTGCTGGCCACCGGCGTGCGGCCGCGCCGACTCGCGCTGCCGGGTATCGACCACCCGAAGGTCATCGGCTATCCGACGGCGATCACCCATCCCGAGCGGGTCGGCCGGCGCGTGGCGATCATCGGCGCCGGGGGCATCGGCTTCGACGTGGCGGAGCTCTTGACCCACGCCGGCGGCGCCGCGCCGTCGGTCGCGGCCTGGTGCGACGAGTGGGGGGTGGATCTCGGTGTGGCGCATCGTGGCGGTCTCAAGGCGGCAGAGCGGCCTGTGACGCCTCGGCAGGTCGTCCTGCTGCAGCGCAAGACCAGCAAGCCGGGCAAGGGGCTCGGCAAGACCACCGGCTGGGTACACCGGGCCTCGCTCAAGCATCGCGGGGTCGAGACGCTGGTCGGTTGCGAGTATCTCGGCATCGACGACGAGGGGCTGCATGTCCGTATCGATGGCGAACCACGACCACGCTGTCTCGAGGTCGATACCATCGTCGTCTGTGCCGGCCAGGAGCCGGTGAGGGAGCTGCTCGCGCCGCTCCAGGCGGCCGGCATGGCCGTGCATGTCATCGGCGGTGCCGACGCGGCAGCGGAGCTCGATGCCCGTCGCGCCATCGAGCAGGGCACCCGGCTGGCCGCACGGCTCTGACACCACACCGTCCGCCTGCGACGGCCCGCCGTTGACCCCCCCGCCGGCCTCCTCCGGCGGGCGGCGTCGTTTCAGCGTTCAATCTTTCGCGATGCCTCATGAACCGAGTGGCACTCGCCGGGCTCTCAGGGGTGAGGGATCGGGTGCGTTGATTGGTGAGGCAAACCGTTATCCGCTGATGCTGTCTACGCTGATGAGACCCCACCCTGGCTTGTCACCACCATGTCGAGTGGCTGGGGAACCGGGCATACAGGAGGCATCGATGAGCATCTTCGATCATGTGCAGAACCGCTTCGCTCGCGTCAAGCAGGAAGAGATGAGCCTGCAGGAGTATCTAGAGCTCTGCCACCGGGAGCCCGTGGCCTATGCCACGGCGGCCGAGCGGATGCTGGAGGCCATCGGCGAGCCAGAGGTGATCGATACCGCGAAGGATTCGCGGCTGTCCCGCATCTTCTCCAACAAGGTGATCCGCCGCTATCCGGCCTTCGCCGAGTTCTACGGCATGGAGGAGGCCATCGAACAGATCGTCGCCTACTTCCGCCATGCCGCTCAGGGGCTCGAGGAGCGCAAGCAGATCCTCTATCTGCTGGGGCCGGTGGGGGGTGGCAAGTCATCCCTGGCCGAGCGGCTCAAGCTGCTGATGGAGAAGGTGCCCTTCTATGCCATCAAGGACTCGCCGGTCTACGAGTCGCCGCTGGGCCTGTTCTCCCCGGAGGAGGATGGCGAACTGCTGGAGAAGGAGTACGGCATCCCCCAGCGCTACCTCAAGAGCGTGATGTCGCCCTGGGCCGCCAAGCGTCTCAAGGAGTACGGGGGCGACATCTCCCAGTTCCGGGTGGTGCGCCTCTATCCTTCGCGGCTCAACCAGATTGCCATCTCCAAGACCGAACCCGGCGACGAGAACAACCAGGACATCTCTTCGCTGGTGGGCAAGGTGGATATCCGCCAGCTCGAGCTTTACTCCCAGGATGACCCGGACGCCTACAGCTTCTCCGGCGGGCTGTGCCGTGCCAACCAGGGGCTGATGGAGTTCGTCGAGATGTTCAAGGCGCCGATCAAGGTGCTGCATCCGCTGCTGACGGCGACCCAGGAGGGCAACTACAACCCCACCGAGGGCATGGGAGCGATCCCCTTCGACGGCGTGGTGCTGGCCCACTCCAACGAGAGCGAGTGGCAGACCTTCCGCAACAACCGCAACAACGAGGCCTTCCTCGACCGGGTCTACATGGTCAAGGTCCCCTACTGTCTGCGCGTTTCCGAAGAGATCAACATCTACAAGAAACTGCTCGAGCACTCCTCGCTGGCCGAGGCGCCCTGTGCGCCGGATACCCTGCGCATGCTGGCCCAGTTCTCGGTGCTCTCGCGGCTCAAGGAGCCGGAGAATTCGAGCATCTATTCCAAGATGCGGGTCTACGACGGCGAGAACCTCAAGGACACCGATCCCAAGGCCAAGTCGATCCAGGAGTACCGCGATGCGGCCGGGGTCGACGAGGGCATGGAGGGGCTATCGACGCGCTTCGCCTTCAAGATCCTCTCCAAGGTGTTCAACTTCGACAACCATGAGGTGGCGGCGAACCCGGTGCACCTGCTCTACGTGCTCGAGCAGCGCCTGGAACAGGAGCAGCTCCCCCGGGAGACCTTCGAGCGCTACCTGCGCTTCATCAAGGAGTTCCTGGCCCCGCGCTATGTCGACTTCATCGGCAAGGAGATCCAGACGGCCTATCTCGAGTCCTATTCCGAGTACGGCCAGAACATCTTCGACCGCTACGTCACCTACGCCGACTTCTGGATTCAGGACCAGGAGTACCGCGACCCCGAGACCGGCGAGTTCCTCGACCGCCAGGCCCTCAACGAGGAGCTGGAGAAGATCGAGAAGCCGGCGGGCATCTCCAATCCCAAGGATTTTCGCCACGAGGTGGTCAACTTCGTGCTGCGGGCGCGTGCCCAGAACAACGGCATGAACCCCAGTTGGCAGTCCTACGAGAAGCTGCGGGGGGTGATCGAGCACAAGATGTTCGCCAACACCGAGGAGCTGCTGCCGGTGATCTCCTTCAACGCCAAGGCTTCGACGGCGGATCAGAAGAAGCACGAGGACTTCGTGGCACGCATGGTCGACCGCGGCTACACCGAGAAGCAGGTTCGCCTGCTCTCCGAGTGGTACCTGCGGGTACGCAAGTCGCAGTAGGCCGAGGAGGTCGTCATGACCTATTTCATCGATCGTCGAGCCAATGCCAAGCACAAGAGCGCGGTCAATCGCCAGCGCTTTCTCGACCGCTATCGCACCCATATCAAGCGCTCGGTCGAGGAGGCGGTGAACCGTCGCTCGATCACCGACATGGAGCGCGGCGAGAAGGTCTCGATTCCCGCCCGGGACATCTCCGAGCCGGTCTTCCAGCACGGACCGGGGGGCAAGCGCGCCATCATCGCGCCGGGCAACAAGGAGTTCGTCGAGGGGGACCGGCTGCGCCGCCCCGTCGGCGGGGGCGGCGGCGACGGTGCCGGGGAGGGCGGTGCCTCCAACCAGGGCGAGGGCATGGACGAGTTCGCCTTCACCCTCAGCCGCGAGGAGTTCCTCGACTTCGTCTTCGAAGGCTTGGAGCTGCCCCACCTGGAGCGCAAGAACCTGGTGGACCTCGATGAAGTGCGCCCGGTGCGCGCGGGGGTCTCCCGTCACGGGGTGCCGGCGCGCATCAACATCGTGCGCTCCATGCGCGAGGCCCAGGCCCGGCGCATCGCCATGCGCGCGCCGATCCGCCGGGCCCTGCGCGAGGCCACGGAGGCACTGGCCGAAGAGGAGGGTAAGGATCCGGTGCTGCGCCACCCCGCCCGTATCGCCGAGCTCAAAGCGGAGATCGAGCGCCTCGAGAAGCGCCTGGAGGCGGTGCCCTTCATCGATACCTACGACCTGCGCTACAACAACCTGGTCGACCAACCTCAGCCCTCGAGCAAGGCGGTGATGTTCTGCGTGATGGACGTCTCGGGGTCCATGACCCAGGCCCACAAGGACATCGCCAAGCGCTTCTTCCTGCTGCTCTATCTCTTCCTCGAGCGCAATTATCAGAAGGTCGAGCTGGTCTTCGTCCGCCACCATACCGCGGCCAAGGAGGTCGACGAGGAGGAGTTCTTCTATTCCCGCGAGACCGGCGGCACCATCGTCTCCAGCGCCCTGACGCTGGTCGACCAGATTATCGAGGCGCGCTACCCGCCCGGGCAGTGGAACCTCTATGTGGCGCAGGCCTCGGACGGCGACAACTGGGACGACGACTCCATCACCTGTCGCGAGCTGCTTGTCGAACGCCTGATGCCGCGGCTGCAGTACTTCACCTACGTGGAAATCACCCCCCATGCCCACCAGGCGCTGTGGGAGGAGTACGAGAGGGTGGAGGCCGAGTATGCCGAGCGCTTCGCCATGCGCCAGATCGTCGAGGCCGGGGACATCTATCCGGTCTTTCGCGAGCTGTTCAAGCGCCGCATTGCCAGCACTTGACCACCAGAGCAGGCGGCCCGAGGAGGCAGCATGACCCGACGCAAGCCCATCGCGACCGGCTCCGACTGGAACTTCGAGATTCTCGATGCCTTCGAGGAGGAGATTGCACGCCTGGCGGACGAGTATCGCCTGGATACCTATCCCAACCAGATCGAGGTCATCACCACCGAGCAGATGATGGACGCCTATGCCAGCGTGGGCATGCCGGTGGGCTATCACCACTGGTCCTTCGGCAAGCAGTTCCTGGCCGTGGAGCAGGCCTATCGCCGTGGCCAGATGGGGCTCGCCTACGAGCTGGTGATCAACTCCGACCCCTGCATCGCCTACCTGATGGAGGAGAACACCCTGATGATGCAGGTGCTGGTCATGGCCCATGCCTGTTATGGCCACAACTCCTTCTTCAAGGGCAACTACCTGTTCCGCACCTGGACGGACGCCTCCTCCATCGTCGACTACCTGGTGTTCGCCCGGAAATACATTAGCGAGTGCGAGGAGCGCCACGGCGTGGCCGCGGTGGAACAGCTGCTGGATGCCTGCCACGCCCTGCAGAACTATGGCGTCGACCGCTACAAACGCCCCTCGCCGGTCTCCGCCGCCGAGGAGGCGCGGCGCCAGAAGGAGCGCGAGCTGCACCTCCAGGCCCAGGTCAACACCCTGTGGCGCACCATCCCGGGCCGCCCGCACGGCGATGCCCTGCCCGGCATGGCCGACGAGGAGGACCCGCTGGGCCTGCACGGGGGCGGTCGCTATCCCCCGGAGCCTCAGGAGAACCTGCTCTATTTCATCGAGAAGAACGCCCCGCTGCTGGCCCCCTGGCAGCGCGAGGTGGTGCGCATCGTGCGCAAGCTGGCCCAGTACTTCTATCCCCAACGCCAGACCCAGGTGATGAACGAGGGCTGGGCGACCTTCTGGCACTACACCCTGATGAACCGGCTCTTTGATGAAGGCCTGGTGGATGAAGGGTTGATGCTGGAGTTCCTGCAGTCGCATACCGCGGTGGTCAACCAGCCGGCCTTCGACAGTCCCTACTTCAGCGGCATCAACCCCTACGCGCTGGGCTTCGCTATGTTCGGCGACATCAGGCGCATCTGCCAGGACCCCACCGAGGAGGATCGCGAATGGTTCCCCGACACTGCCGGAAGCGATTGGCTGGAGGCGGTGCATTTTGCCATGAAGAACTTCAAGGACGAATCCTTCATCCAGCAGTTCCTGTCGCCCAAGGTGATCCGCGACCTCAAGCTGTTCATGGTGGTCGACGACGACCAGGAGGAGATGCTGGAGGTGGCGGCGATCCATGACGAGCGCGGCTATCGGCGCATTCGCGAGTCCCTCGCCACCCAGTACGCGCTGGCGGTGCGTGAACCCAATGTCCAGGTCTACTCGGCGGACATCCGCGGCGACCGCTCGCTGACCCTGCGCCACGTTCAGGACAGTCGGCGTCCGCTGGCGCGCAGCGTCTATCCGGTCATCCGCCACCTCCACCAGCTGTGGGGCTTCCCGGTGCGGCTGGAGTCGGTGCAGAACGAGGAGGTGGTGCGCCGCTACCACTGGCCGCTGCCCGAGGAGGAGCGCCGTGATTGAAGCGTTCTAACGACGCGACCCGCGCCATGGCGCGGGTCGTTCGTTGCTGCCTCGGGCCTCGGCTCAGGCCTTGGCGGTCCAGGACTGACACCAGCCTTGAGGGTTGACGCTGTTCTGCGGGAACAGTTGGCAGCCCTGGCTGTCGGCCTGGAAGAACATGCAGCCGCTGCACTGCTCGCCCTCCTCGTAGGCCGGATGGTCGCTGGCGTCGCTGGCGTTCTCGACGTAGTTAAGGGCCTGGGCCTGGTCGGAGCTCGGGTCGAGCCGCGGCAGGTCCTGGGCGAAGGCGCTCTTCGACAGGATGCCAGCGCCGAGGGGCAGGGCGGCCAGGCCCAGCAGGCTATTGCGCATGAAGTCACGACGGCTATGGTCGGCCATGGTCTCTCCTTCTCATCACGGTCTTGGGGTCACGGTGGGGCACTCGGGGTGCCCGTTTCTTCTGGGCGGGTGGTCGAGCCACCTCTTGATCCGACAGGCGCGTCTCTGCACAGTTCGTTCGCTCAATGATAGTAAACTGATGGGTGGATCGCGAACCGGCCGGGGCCTGTGCGGCAATCCGCCGCGCAGGCCCCCGCCAGGGAGGAGAACCCCCGGTGCTCGCGGGAGTCCCCTCGGTTCAGCGACCTCGGCGGCGCTGCTATACTCGCGCCAGCTGCGGTGGCCACCCGGTCGACCGCAGAACGAGACGCGCGCAAGCGCCCAGAGCAGGGAGAAGTCCGATGCAGAACGCGGTGATTCTGATCAATGCCGAGAAGGGCCAGGTGAAGGCCGTGGCCGAGCGGTTGGCCGATGTCGAGGGAATCAGCGAAGTCTATTCCACCTGTGGTCGCTATGACCTGGTGGCCATCGCGCGCACCCCTGACTTCGAGAGCCTCGCGGATCTGGTGACCGGACGCCTCAACGCCGTCGAGGGCATTCGCGACACCGAGACCCTCAATGCCATGCAGGTCCACTCCCGGCACGACCTGGAGACCATGTTCTCGCTGGGCTGGTGAGGGGACGTCGGGCCCCGCGCCCGCCAGATGATCGGACAGGGAAGGGTCAGGCATGGCAGCAAGACGAAGGCGCGTCGCCAACCGCTGGCGCCGTCAGGTGCGTCGTATCGGCATCACGGCGCTGTTCGTGGCGGTGGCCACCGGGCTCTGGCACTTCCAGGAGCGCGAGCTGCGCGACGGGCTCAGCTGGCAGGGTGTCACCACCTGGCAAGAGCTTACTCCGCTGAGCTTCCATCGCGTGCTGCGCAACGACGGTTTCCTGGTGGGCTGGTCCGACGTGCGGGTCAATCCGCTGTGGGTCAGCTACCTGCTGCGTGAGATCGACGACCCGGGTATCGGGCCGCGCCCGGGCTTCCGGCGCGACTGGCGGGCCCTGTGGCCGATCTCGCCGGACAGCTACTTCGGGAGCGGCTATGACCGGGGGCATCTCGCCCCCAACTATGCCATCGCCGCGGTCCATGGCCGGGCGGCGCAGCGCGACACCTTCCTGATGAGCAACATGTCACCCCAGCGGCCGGAGCTCAACCGGCGCCTCTGGCAGCGCCTGGAAGAAGTGGTGATGGATCGCTTCGTGCCACGCTTCGGTACCCTTCAGGTGATCACCGGCCCGGTCTTCCCGGTGCCGTTTCGCGACAACGCGCTCAACCGGGTCGGCCTGGTCGAGGTGCCCGAGGCCTTCTACAAGATCCTGGTGGTGCCGGGGGATGAGCCCCGGGCGCTGGCCTTCATCATGCCGCAGCGGGTCTCCGGCGACGAGCCGCTGGACGACTTCCTGGTCAGCATCGATGAGGTGGAGGCGCGTACCGGCCTGGACTTCTTCCCGCAGCTGCCCGAGGCTGCCGCCGTGGCACTGGAGGCCGAGGTGGAGGCCGCGGGCTGGGGGCTCGAGGCCGTGGCCAGGCTGCCCGGCCGCTTCTGAATGGCGGGCACAAAAAAACCGCGAACATGGCGTCGCGGTTTCCTGTGGGGCTGCAATGTCGACTCGTCTGCATGACGCGAGAAGAAGTGGTGCCCAGGAGAGGACTTGAACCTCCACATCCGTAAGGATACTAGCACCTGAAGCTAGCGCGTCTACCAATTCCGCCACCTGGGCGCATCATGTTGTCGTCGTGTTCGCGAGCATCGCGTGTGCGATGGTGCCCAGGAGAGGACTTGAACCTCCACGTCCATAAGGACACTAGCACCTGAAGCTAGCGCGTCTACCAATTCCGCCACCTGGGCGAACACGAGCGATCCGAGCTGACAAAGAGCGTGGGAGTAAACTCCCTGGTCTCCGGTCGAAAGTCGATGGGAGGCCGATGGTGCCCAGAAGAGGACTTGAACCTCCACGTCCGTTAGGACACTAGCACCTGAAGCTAGCGCGTCTACCAATTCCGCCATCTGGGCAGGCGAGGCGCATGTTACCGGATTCGTTCGCTGTTGCAAGCGGATCTGGCGTTTTCATGCGGGATTTTTTGTCGCCTGTCACGCGTCGCCGGCGCCGCCATGGTTGGGTGATGGGGGCACCGGCGCTATACTGCGCCCATGACAATCGACCCGAAATGCCAAATGCCACGCGCCGGACGTCGTCCCCGCGCTCTTTCGATCACGCTGCTCCCGATGCCGCCAAGGATGCCCACCGCATGACCCACTGGACGCTCAGCGACGATCCGCACGCCAAACGCGAAGCCCACAAGTATGACAAGCCCGCTCCCAGCCGTGAGTACCTCCTCGCCTACCTGGAGGAGGCCGGCAAGCCGCTCACCCATGAGGCGATGAGCCAGCAGCTGGGCCTCGAGGACGAGGAGCTCCAGGAGGCGGTGCGCCGGCGCCTGGCGGCGATGGAGCGCGATGGCCAGGTGCTGCGCAACCGCCGCGCCGCCTATGCGCTGATCGACAAGCTCGACCTGATCAAGGGCAAGGTACTGGGGCACCGCGACGGCTTCGGCTTCCTGCTCCGCGACGACGGCAAGAAGCCCGACCTGGTGATGCCGCCGCGGCAGATGCGCCGCGTCTTCCACGGCGACCATGTGCTGGTTCGGGTCAGCGGGCGCGACCGCCGGGGCCGTGACGAGGCCACCATCGTCGAGATGCTCGCGCGCAACACCCAGACCATCGTCGGCGTCTACCGCGCCAACACGCCGGAATTCGGGGTGTTGATCCCCGAGAATTCCCGCGTCACTCAGGAGGTCATCATCCCCCACAGCGCCTCTGGCGGAGCCCAGGACGGCCAGGTGATCTCGGCGAGGATCACTCAGCAGCCCGAGACCCGGGTGCAGCCGGTGGGCGAGGTGGTCGAGGTGCTCGGCGAGCGCATGGATCCCGGGATGGAGATCGACATCGCCATCCGCAGCTACGAGATCCCCGCCGAGTTCCCGCCGGATGTCCACGACCAGATCGCCGGCATGTCGGCCGAGGTGGCCGAACAGGACAAGCATCAGCGCATCGACCTGCGCGACGTGCCGCTGGTGACCATCGACGACGAGAGCGCCAAGGACTTCGACGACGCCGTCTGTGCCTGGAAGACCAAGTCGGGCAGCTGGAAGCTGCTGGTAGCCATCGCCGACGTCTCCCACTACGTGCGTCCCGGCAGTGCTCTGGACCAAGAGGCGATCACCCGTGGCAACTCGGTGTACTTCCCGGGCCAGGTGGTGCCGATGCTGCCGGAGCTACTCTCCAACGGGCTCTGCTCGCTGAACCCGGCCGTCGACCGCCTGGCGCTGGTCTGCGAGATGAACATCTCCCAGAGCGGGGCGATCAGCCGCTACCGGTTCTACGAGGCGGTGTTCCAGTCTCATGCACGTCTCACCTACAACAAGGTGGCCGCCATCCTCGACGACGAGGGGCAAGAGGGCGAGGCCCTGCGCGAGGAATACCGCGAGCTGGTGCCGTCGCTGAAGAACCTGCACTCGCTTTATACGCTGCTGCGCGAGGCCCGGGTGGAACGGGGCGCCATCGACTTCGAGACCACCGAGACGGCCATCGTCTTCAACGACGAGCGCAAGATCGAGAAGATCGTCCCACGCTCGCGCAACGACGCCCACAAGATCATCGAGGAGTGCATGCTGGCGGCCAACGTGGCCACCGCGCGCTTCCTCGACAAGCATGATCTGCCGGCCCTCTATCGCATCCACGAGAAGCCCTCGCCGGAACGTCTCGACAAGCTGCGCCTGTTCCTCAATGAGCTGGGCCTGTCGCTCGGCGGAGGCGACGACCCGAGCCCCCAGGACTACCGGGACCTGGCCGAGGTGGTCAAGGGGCGTGACGATGCCGACGTCATCCAGACGGTGATGCTGCGCTCCATGAGCCGGGCGGTCTATTCGCCGCAGAATGACGGCCACTTCGGCCTGGCCTATCCGGCCTATGCGCACTTCACCTCGCCGATCCGGCGCTACCCGGACCTGCTGGTCCACCGCGCGATCCGCTCGGTGATCCGTGGCCCGCGCCAGACCAACACCGTGCTGCGCGCCGACGGGGCCGGCGTGGAGCCACCCAGCAAGTGGGCCCCCTACACCTTCGAGCAGATGCTCGAGCTCGGTGAGCACTGCTCGATGACCGAGCGGCGTGCCGACGACGCCACCCGCGACGTGGAGGACTGGCTCAAGTGCGAGTTCATGTCCGACAAGCTCGGCGAGGTCTATGACGGCAGCATCGCCTCGGTGACCCAGTTCGGCATCTTCGTACGCCTCGACGAGGTGTTCGTGGAGGGCCTGGTGCATGTCACCTCGCTGCCCTCCGACTACTACCACTACGAGCCCGAGAAGCATCGCCTCAAGGGCGAGCGCAGCGGCATGAGCTACCGCCTGGGCGACGGCGTCACCGTGCAGGTGGCTCGCGTCGATCTGGACGACCGCAAGATCGACTTCGCACTGGCCGACGACAAGCCGCGCCCCAAGCGCCAACCGCGTAAGGGCCGCGGTGGCAACAAGCCGACCGAGGCAGGCGCCGGCAAGCCCGGTGACAAGTCGGGCAAGAGCGGCCGGCGCCGTCGCGGTCCGCGTCGCTCGAGGAAGCACGGCTGATGGCGGCAGGTCGCAAGCCTCGGCACGTCAATAAGCCGGGGCAAGCAAGCAAGCCCCAGAAACACCCCGGCAGCAAGGCGCCTCGCGCGCCAGCTCCCCCGGGGGGGCTCGAGGCAGTGTACGGCGTGCATGCGGTGCGGGCGCTGCTCGACCGCGGTGAGGTGCCCCGCGAGGTCTGGGTGCAGGAGGGCAGTGCCGGTACTCGCCTGGCCGAGCTGGTCGAGGTGGCTCGCCAGGGGGGCGCGCGTCTCCAGTCCCGTCCCCGGGACGAGCTCGAGCGCTTGGCCCAGGGGGCCTCCCACCAGGGCATCATCGCCTTCGCCACACCACTTGCCTTCGAGGGTGAGACCTCCCTGTGGCTGCGGCTGGAAGGCTGGCCCCATGAGGCGCCGCCGCTGCTGCTCGTGCTCGACGGCGTCACGGACGTGCACAACTTCGGCGCGTGTTTGCGTAGCGCCGATGCCGCGGGTGTGCACGGGGTGATCGTGCCCAAGGACAAGGCAGCACCGCTCAATGCCATGGTGCGCAAGGTGGCCTGCGGCGCCGCCGAGAGCATGCCGGTCTACCAGGTCACCAACCTGGCCCGGGCCATGGCCAGGCTCAAGGCGCTCGGTGTCTGGATCACCGGTACCGCCGGCGAGGCCGAGGCGGGCCTCTTCGAGGCCGATTTCGCTGGGCCGACAGCGCTGGTGATGGGAGCCGAAGGCAAGGGAATGCGGCGCCTCACCCGCGAGGCCTGCGATACCCTGGTCAAGCTGCCCATGGCCGGCAGCGTTTCCAGCCTCAACGTCTCGGTGGCCACCGGCATTTGCCTGTTCGAGGCGGTGCGCCAGCGACGCCAGGCTTCGCCTGGAGCTTGAAGCCATAAGCCTTAAGCTGTACGAGTGCCGCTTCTCGGCTGGAAGAGCCAGGCCTCGCCCAGAGCTTGAAGTCTTAAGCTGGAAGCTTGAAGAAAAGCTCTTGGTGTCAGGGTTGGTAGTACCTTCCAGCTTGCGTAGCCCGCCCCCATTCTTTAGAATGCTTGCGCCCGCTCGTCCTGCGAGCGGGCCTTTCTGTCTTCTGACAACCCGTCTTTTGACAATCACTCCTTGCTTCCCCTGAGCGATTCGAGATCGCCATTGAGGAAGCTGCCAAACCGCAAGGAGATTTCATGCGTCACTACGAGATCGTCTTCATGGTCCACCCGGACCAGAGCGAGCAGGTCCCGGCCATGGTCGAGCGCTATACCGGCCTCGTCACCGAGAACGGCGGCACCGTGCATCGCCTCGAGGATTGGGGCCGTCGCCATCTGGCCTACCCGATCAACAAGATCCACAAGGCTCACTACGTGCTGATGAACGTCGAGTGCAGCGGCGAGACCCTCGACGAGATCGAGAACATCTTCCGCTTCAATGACGCCATCATCCGCAGCCTGGTGGTTCGCGCCAAGGAAGTCATCACCGAGGCCTCACCGATGATGAAGCCGGTGGAAGAGAAGCGTGTGCGTCGCGACGAGAAGCCGCGTAGCACCGAATCCGCCTGAGCCACCCCATCGCACCGCTGAAGGAGTCTTCCCATGGCACGCTTTTTCCGTCGCCGTAAGTTCTGCCGTTTCACCGCTGAAGGCGTGAAGCAGATCGACTACAAGGATCTGGACACGCTCAAGGCCTACATCACCGAGACCGGCAAGATCGTTCCCAGCCGCATCACCGGGACCAAGGCCCGTTACCAGCGCCAGCTGTCCACCGCGATCAAGCGGGCACGCTACCTGGCGCTGCTGCCCTACTCCGACAGCCACCAGTAATGCACCGCGCGTGATGTTGCCCGTTGCCCGCTGGATGATGCGCGGTACGCCCCACGCCGCTGGCGGGGCGGCCGTGGCCACCGCGATTCCCTGGCTGTTCTGGTTGGGGGCCGCCGTGGTGGCCCTGGTCACGCTGCGACATGGCCTGGCCGCTTCGCTGCCGGTGATCATCGCCGCGGCCCTGCCGGCCGGCTGGTGGTGGACCCAGGGGGACGTCATCCCGCTGGCCAGCGTCCTGTTGGTCGTGCTGATGGCGGTGGTGCTGCGCTCGCGGTTGCGCTGGAGCGAGGCGCTCCTCGCCGGCACTCTGGCCGGGGCGGCGATGATCCAGCTGGACATCTTCCTGCCGCCGGGCGGGGCCGGCCCCGTGCTGGAGCAGCTGCGCCAGGGGTCGCCGGACATCGCGGCGATGCTCACTGAGCTCTCCCGTCAGGGCATGGACACCGAGCAGCTGGCCGGCCTGTTGATCAGTGGCGTGACCGCGCTGATCGTGCTGCTCGCCGCCGTCGCCTGCCTGGCCCTGGCGCGCGGCTGGCAGGCCGGGCTCTACAACCCCGGCGGGTTCCGCGCGGAGTTTCACGGCCTGCGCCTGGCCCCCCGAGAGCTCGCCGTGCTGGTGGTGCTCGGGGTGCTGGGGGCGGCGCTGGAGCTCCCGGCCCTGGGCATGCTGGCCTGGGTGCCACTGCTGGTGGCCGGCATCGCGCTGGTACATGGTTTTATCGGATTGAAGGGAATGAACGGGCTGTGGCTGGTCGCCTTCTATGTGCTGCTGATCACCACCTGGCCCATGATTCTCATCGTGCTGTTCGTGGCCTTCATCGACACGTTCGCGGACTTCCGCGGACGCCTGGCCCGCAGCCACTGACAAGAGGTTTACGAGAATGGACGTCATTCTGCTCGACAAGATTGGCAAGCTGGGCGGTCTGGGTGACCAGGTCACCGTCAAGCCCGGTTATGGTCGCAACTACCTGGTGCCCTACGGCCTGGCCGTGCCGGCTACCAAGGAGAACATCGGGGCCTTCCAGGCCCAGCGTGCCGAGCTCGAGGCCCAGGCCGCCGAGCGCAAGGCCGTGGCCGAGGCGCGTGCCGAACAGCTCAACGACATCGAACTGTCGCTGGTCTCCAAGGCCGGTGACGAGGGCAAGCTGTTCGGGTCGATCGGTCCGCGTGACTTGGCCGAAGCCATCTCCAGCGCCGGGATCGAGGTCGCCAAGAGCGAAGTGCGCATGCCGCAGGGCCCGATCCGTGCGACCGGCGAGTACGACATCGACCTGCACCTGCATGCCGAAGTCGCTGCTACCGTCCGGGTGGTGGTGGTGGCCGAATAAGGCCAGCGCGACGGCACGCCCCAGGTGGGCGTGCCTCGAAAAGGGGGCGAGGAGTGAATCCTCGCCCCCTTTTCTTGTCATGTGTCGTGTCACGAATAGGCGCCGTCGTCCTGCCTGGGCATGGGGTCGGGGCATGCCATCGCGTAGAATGAGTTAGCCCCTTTCTCCCTGAAGGTCCGCGCACCATGAACGAACCCCTCACCCTCGACCGGGAAACCGCCGCTCTCAAGGTGCCGCCGCATTCGCTGGAGGCCGAACAGTCCGTGCTCGGTGGCCTGATGCTCGACAACCAGGCATGGGACAACGTGGCCGACCGCCTGGTGGCGGATGACTTCTATCGCTATGAGCACCGCCTGATCTTCAACGTCATGGCCGGCCTGGCCGAGACGAGCCGGCCGCTGGACGTGGTGACCCTCTCCGAGGCGCTGGAGAGGCGAGACCAGCTCGATACCGTGGGTGGCCTGGCCTACCTGGCGGAGCTGGCCAGGAGCACGCCCTCGGCGAGCAATATCCGCGCCTATGCCGACATCGTCCGCGAGCGCGCCACCCTGCGCAAGCTGATCCGTGCGGCCAGCCAGATCGCCGACGGCGCCTTCAGTCCCCAAGGGCGCCCCGCCGACGAGCTGGTCGACGAGGCCGAGCGGCTGGTGTTCCAGATCAGCGAGGAGCGCCCCAAGTCGGGGGGGCCGATCGGCATGAGCGAGCTGCTGACCAAGGCGGTGGATCGCATCGACGAGCTGTTCAACCTGCAGGGCGAGATGACCGGGCTCTCCACCGGCTTCCGCGACTTGGACGAGATGACCTCGGGGCTGCAGCCCTCGGACCTGGTGATCGTTGCCGGCCGGCCCTCCATGGGCAAGACCACTTTCGCCATGAACCTGGTCGAGCATGCGGTGATCGCCAGCGACAAGCCGGTGATGGTGTTCTCCATGGAGATGCCCGCGGACTCGCTGATGCTGCGCATGCTCTCCTCGCTGGGGCGCATCGACCAGACCCGGGTGCGCACCGGCCAGCTGGAAGACGAGGACTGGCCGCGCCTGACCTCGGCGGTCAACCTACTCAAGGACAAGCAGCTGTTCATCGACGACACCGCCGCGCTGTCCCCCAACGAGATGCGCTCGCGGATCCGCCGGGTGGTGCGCGAGCAGGGCAACCTCGCGCTGATCATGATCGACTACCTGCAGCTGATGCAGATCCCCGGCTACTCCGAGAACCGCACCGGCGAGATCTCCGAGATTTCCCGCTCACTCAAGGGGCTGGCCAAGGAGTTCGGCTGCCCGGTGGTGGCGCTCTCGCAGCTCAACCGCTCGCTGGAGCAGCGCCCCAACAAGCGCCCGGTGATGTCGGACCTGCGCGAGTCCGGCGCCATCGAGCAGGATGCCGATATCATCGGCTTCGTCTATCGCGACGAGGTCTACAATCAGGATAACCCCGACAACCAGGGGCTGGCCGAGGTGATCATCGGCAAGCAACGTAACGGCCCCATCGGCACCGTGCACATGGCGTTCATCGGCAAGTACACCCGCTTCGAGGACCTGGCCCCGGACAGCTACCGCGAGGCCTTCGGCGAGTGAGGGCGCCCTTGAGTCCCGTGACCGGCCCCGTATAATGCCCAGCCCTCGAATCACACAGGAAGGAGGCAGCATGGCAGGCGGATTCCGACGCGGCAATCGTGCGCGTACCCCGAAGCTCGAGGGGCGCGGCGAGCTCCAGTCGATGGAGCGTGAAGGCCCCTTCAAGGAGTGGCTGGGGATGCCCGACCTTTACCGCTACCACCTGGTGGTGGAGGGGGAGGCCTACAGCTATCAGACCGAGGACGCCGAGCTGCCGGTGCGGGTCGGCGACCGGGTGGTGTTCCGCTACAAGGAGACCAAGGCCGGCAACTGGGTGGATCGCAACTCCCTGGGCAAGGCGATCGACCCCTCCGAATATCAGTAAGTCCGGAACCTGACGAGGTGGTCAGGGTCACAGCAGGATAATGTCGACGACACGATACCGTCATCGGGTGCAGTCAGGCTGTGCCCGATCTTGTATCTCGACATCATCGATCCGGACATCAGGAGGAAGGACCCATGGAATTCCAGCAGCTGAAAGCCTTCGTGGCGCGCCACGACAACTTCGAGATCCGCGTGATCGGCCATGCCGGCAGCCGGTTCTACCAGGTCGAACTGGAGGACGTGGAGGGGCAGCGCCACATGCTGACCCGTGCCGGCAAGCCGATCCTCTTCCGTTCTCTGGATGACGTCTATCTGGAACTCAAGCGCGCCGGCATCCACCGCGCCTACCTGGTCCAGCAGGTGCCCCACGATGAGGTCATCGGACGTGAGACCCACTATCAGGACCCGCTGACGTCGCGCATGCCGCTGGTCTTCTGATTGGATTCCTTGCCTGTGGTCGTATCATCTTCTCCTCACCGTCACGACAAGCCGGAATCGACAAGAGCTGGCCAAAAGCCGTACAGATAACATCCATAGTATAACTTTATTCGGTGCCCGGCGATTGACTGATAGACTGGGGCAATCCCAACAAGACACCGAGTGCGAGCTATGCAAGGCATGACATCAGCCAACACCGGCCAGGCCCCGAACGACCTTGATGCCCACGGTAGCGGCCGGCTGGCCCATGCGCCGCCCGACCACCCGCCAGTGCCCCGCCCGAAGGTCGGCGTGGTGCTGGCCAACCTGGGCACCCCGGACGCCACCGATTACTGGTCGATGCGCCGCTACCTGAGTGAGTTCCTCTCCGACAAACGCGTGGTGGATTATCCGGACTGGAAGTGGCAGCCGCTGTTGCAACTGATCATCCTCTCCCGCCGCCCCTTAAAGTCCGGTGAGGCCTACCGCGGCATCTGGAACACCGAGAAGGACGAGAGCCCGCTGCTGACCATCACCCGCGAGCAGACCCGCAAGGTCGCGGCAGGGCTCCATGCGCAGTACGGCGAGAACGTGATGGTCGACTTCTGCATGCGCTACGGCAATCCCTCCACCGACAGTGTGCTGAAGCGCATGCAGGCCGCGGGCTGCGAGCGAATCCTGTTCTTCCCGCTCTATCCGCAATACGCCTCGCCGACCACCGCCACGGCCAACGACCAGGCCTTCCGCACCCTGATGAGGCTCAAGTGGCAGCCAGCGATTCGCACCGTGCCCGCCTACTTCGAGCACCCCGCCTATCTGGATGCCCTGGAGAGTTCGGTGCGTGAGGCCTTTGACGCCGCCGAGACGCCGCCCGAGGTGCTGGTGGCCTCCTACCATGGGGTGCCCAAGCGCTACCTGCTGGAGGGCGACCCCTACCACTGCCAGTGCCAGAAGACCACGCGCCTGCTGCGCGAGCGGCTGGGCTGGGAGGAGGAGGCGGTCCAGACCGCCTTCCAGTCCAAGTTTGGCCCCGAGGAGTGGGTGGGGCCGGCGACCGTGGAGCACGTCGCCGCGCTGGCCCGCCAGGGCAACAAGCACATCGCGGTGGTGTCGCCGGCCTTCTCCTCGGATTGCGTGGAGACCCTCGAGGAGATCGAGGAGGAGATCCGTGAGAGCTTCCTCGCCGCCGGCGGCGAGACCTTCACCTACATCCCCTGCCTGAATGACCGCGATGACCACATCGCCGCGTTGTGCTCGATCATCGACAACGAGCTGGGTGGCTGGGTCTAGCCGCAATCAGTGGCCACGGTCCGGGTGCAGCACGGGCTTCTCACCCACCTCATCGTGGCGCAGTTCCAGGGGTTTTCCGCCGGTCTTCGGCACGTGCTTGAGCTTGAGGTGCAGACCCGTCTTGGCCAGCAGGTGGGCGCTCACCGGTGCAGTGATGAACAGGAACAGCGTGATCAGCAGTTCCTGGATGATCGGCTGCCCCTGGGTCGTCGAGAAGTAGAACATCGAGCCGATCAGGATGCAGCCGATGCCCAGGGTGGTGGCCTTGGTGGGGCCATGCAGGCGCATGTAGAAGTCCCGCAGGAGCGTCATGCCCAGCGAACCGATGAAGGCGAAGATGCCCCCGGCGATCAGGAAGAAGGAAATGACGCCTTCGAGAAGCACATAGAAGTTCATGGTCGCTCCGTCGGTGCTGACCTATTCGATGATGTCGCCACGCAGGATGTACTTGCAGATTGCCACCGTGCTGATGAAGCCGAGCATGGCGATCAGCAGGGCCGCCTCGAAATACAGCTTGGTGTTCAGCCACAGACCCATCAGCACGATCAGCGCGATGGAGTTCACGTACATGGTGTCCAGTGCCAGGACACGATCCGGCAGGCTCGGGCCGACGGTCAGGCGAAAGGCATTCAAGAGAACGGCCATCAGCACCAGCGCCAGGCTGATCTTCAGGGCGATGTCTAGCATTCGTAGATCTCCTTCAGCGGCTGCTCGTAGCGTTCACGTATCGTCGTGATCAGCGCCTCCTCATCCTCCATGTCCAAGGTATGGATCAACAGCGTCTTGCCATCCAGGCGCACATTGGCGGATACCGTCCCCGGCGTCAGGCTGATGGTGCTGGCCAGTAGCGTGATGGTGAAGCGCTCCTCGAGCATCAGCGGATATTCCACGAAGGCTGGCTGCATGTGCTGCCGGGGATTGATGATCAGCCAGGCCACATGCAGGTTGGCGACGATGATGTCGCCCAGCACGCGCAGTACATAGCGCAGCAGCTTGCCCGGCTTCTTGACATGGGGCTGTGCGTCCCAGAAGCGATGGGTCAACAGCGGGATGACCAGGGCGAGGACGCTTCCCAGCAGGATATGGCCCGGCGCCATGCTGCGGGCCATCAACAACCATACCGCCAGCAGCAGGATCGATAGCAGGGGCAGGGGTAGCCAGGGACGGGGCTTGATCATGGCGACTCTCCGGCATTTGACAGGACCGCACGCACCAGAATATCGGGGTCGGCCAGCTGTTCGGCGGTGGCGCGGGTATAGTCGCTGACCGGTCCCGCGAGGACGACCAGCAGCGGTGAGGCACCGAGCAGCCAGCCCACGCCCAGCCAGCGCGATCGCGAGAGTGGCACGCCGACGGCCTCGCCCTCGTGGCTGCGCCAGAACAGCGTCGAGCCTGCCCTTGAGAGGGCGATGAGGGCGGACAGGCCGGTGGCCAGCAGGATCGGCCACAGCCACGGCTGCTGCCAGGGCTCGGCGGCGTTCAGCAGCAGGGCCTTGCCGATGGCCCCGGACAGCGGAGGCATGCCCGCCACCGCCACTGCACCGACAAAGAATAGCCCGGCCAGCCAGCTCCCGTGATGCATCGGGCGCCCCTTGACCAGCCGCGTCCCGGCCTTGCCCCGCTGAAGGCCGATCATCTCGGCCAGCAGGAAGAGCCCGCCGGTCACCAGGGTGCTGTGGACCAGGTAGTAGAGCAGGGCGGCGGTGGCCGCAGGTGAGCCCATGCCGATGCCGGCCAGCAGGGTGCCCACCGAGACCACGACCAGATAGGCCACCAGCAGGCGCAGGTCGCGGGCGGCAAGCACGCCGATGCCGGCCACCACCATGGTCGCCAGTGACAGCCACCACACCCACTGGCGCTCGAGGGCCTCGAGGACCCCGGCATGCTCGCCGAACACCAGGCTATAGACCCGCAGGATGGCGTAGATGCCGACCTTGGTCATGATCGCGAACAGTGCCGCCACCGGCGCCGGGGCGGCAGCATAGGCCCGTGGCAGCCAGAAGTAGAGTGGCAGGATTGCTGCCTTGAGGCCGAACACCACCAGCAGCATCAGGCCGCCGGCGGTGACCAGTCCCACTCTGTCGGCTGGCAGGTCCGACAGGCGAACCGCCATGTCGGCCATGTTGAGGGTGCCGGTGGCACCATAGAGCACGCCGACGCTGATCAAGAACAGGGACGAACCTACCAGGTTGAGGACCACATAGTGTACCGCCGACTGGATTCGCGACTTGCCGCCGCCATGGATCAACAACGCATAGGAGGCCAGCAGCAGCACCTCGAAGAACACGAAGAGGTTGAAGAGGTCGCCGGTGAGGAAGGCCCCGTTGATGCCCATCAGCTGCAGCTGGAAGAGGCCGTGGAAGTTGCTGCCGCGCTCGTCGTCGCCGGCACAGGCGAATACCACCGCGCCCAGGGCGAGCACCGCGGTGAGCAGTACCATCAGGGCCGAGAGGCGGTCGAGCACCAGCACGATGCCGAAAGGCGGTTGCCAGCCACCCAGTGCGTAGTACGTGACCTCGCCACCGGCGGCTCGCGCCAGCATGACCATCGCGATGACCACCAGCAGGGCAGTGGCCGTGACCCCCACCATGCGGTGCGTGCGCATGGTGCCATGCCGGCTGCGCAGCAGAAAGAGTCCTACCAGCAGCGGCAGCACGACGGGAAGAACGATCAAGTGCTGCATCACCGGTGGGGCTCCTCTTGCTTGCGACCGTCGACATGGTCATTGCCCATCTCGCTGCGCGCGCGCATCGCCAGGATCACCACGAAGGCGGTCATCGCGAAGCCGATCACGATGGCAGTGAGTACCAGTGCCTGGGGCAATGGGTCGGCAAAATGCGCCTGGCCATCGATGATGGCGGCCGCCCCGGTGGTCAGTCCGCCCATGGAGAACAGGAAGAGGTTGACCGCATAGGAGAGCAGGGTCAGCCCGACCACGACCGGGAAGGTCCGCCCGCGCAGGGTCAAGAAGAGCCCGCAGGCGGTCAATACGCCGGTGGTGATGGCATAGAGGCTTTCCATCAGTGTTTCTCCTTGCTGGACTGCGAGAGGTTCTCGTCATTGGCCGGTGCGCCCTTGGCCGGGCTGTAGGCCGTGGTGACCTTGCCGAGGTTGGCCAGGATCATCAGGGTGGCGCCGACCACCGCCAGGTAGACGCCGAGGTCGAAGAGGATGGCGGTGGCCAGCTCGAAGTCGCCGATCAGTGGCAGGTGGAAGTGCCCGAAGGCCGACGTCAGGAAGGGTTTGCCGAACAGCCAGCTGCCAACCCCCGTCAGGGCGGCGATCCCGACCCCCGCGATGGCGACCGGCTGATATTCGAACTGCAGCCGTTCCTGGGCCCAGTCCACGCCGCGGGCCATGTAGAGGAGGATCAGCGCCACGGCGGTGATCAGCCCGGCGATGAAGCCGCCACCGGGAAAGTTGTGTCCGCGCAGGAAGATGAACACCGAGACCAGCAGAGCCAGCGGCAGCAGCGCCATGGAAATGGAGGTCAGGATCATCGGGTAGCGGTCCGGGGACCACAGGCGGCCCTCGGCGTCGCTGTGGGGCATGAACAGGCGCAGGCGCCGCAGCAGCTTGAAGATGGCCAGCCCGGCCAGCGCCAACACGGTGATCTCGCCCAGAGTATCGAAACCCCGGAAGTCGACGAGGATGACGTTGACGACGTTGTGGCCCCCGCCGCCAGGTACGCTGTTGTCGAGGAAGAAGCTCGAGATGCTGGCGTTGTCACGGGTCAGTACCGCGTAGTTGAGACTGGCGACCACCATGCCCAGGGCACCCGCCACTATCGCGTCGTACAGGCTGCGAGGCGGCGAAGATTCCCGGTAGGTCTTCTGCGGCAGGAAGAACAGCGCGAGCATGAGCAGGATCATGGTCACCACCTCCACCGACAGTTGAGTCAGCGCCAGGTCCGGAGCGGAGAAGCGGGCGAAGGTCAGCGACACCATCAAACCCACCACGGACAGCATCAGCAGTGAAATCAGACGGTGGCGGTGGGTCAATACCGTGCCCAGTCCACCGAAGATCAGCAGGGCCGCGCCCACCAGCAGGACACCATCTACCGGACGCTGTGCCTCGTCGCCGGTCAGGCTCGGCATCATCGACAGGCCCAGGCCGCCGAGCAGCAGGGAGGCCAGCAGCAGCAGCCCCACATAGCGCTGCAGTGAGCCATTGTCGATCCTCTTCAGCATGACCTCGGCCCATTGCGCCAGACCCTGCATGGCGCACTCGAAGATGATCCGCGCGTCCACCGGGCGAAAGCCCTTCAGGAAGCGACGCAGGTCGGGGTGTCGCCAGTAGGTGGCGATGCCGGCAACGATGGCCACCCCGCTCATGGCCAGTGGCAGGTTGAAGCCATGCCAGATCGCCAGGTGGAACTCGAGCGGCTTGCCCACCACCGCCCGTGTCGCGAGGTCCATCAGTCCACCGGCCATCAGCGAGGGAAACAGACCGACCAGCACGCACAGTGTTACCAGCAGTTCCATCGGGGCTCGCATCATGCGTGGCGGTTCGTGGGGCGTTTTCGGGGGCTTTTCCCGCGCAGGTGCGAAGAAGACCGCATACACCAGGCGCAGCGAGTAAGCCACCGAGAGGATGCCGCCGAGCGTGGCGAATACCGGCAACAACCCGCTCAGCCCACCGAGCACCGGGGTGGCCAGTGTCTCGGTGAAGAACATCTCCTTGGAGAGGAAGCCGTTGAGCAGTGGCACCCCGGCCATGGCGGCACCCGCCAGGGTGGTCAGCAGGGCAGTGATCGGCATGGCGTGTCTGAGCCCTCCCAGGCGCTTGAGCTCGCGGGTGCCGGCCTCGTGGTCGATGATGCCCGAGCTCATGAACAATGCCGCCTTGAAGGTGGCGTGGTTGAGGATATGGAAGAGCGCAGCCAGCACCGCCATGGGGCTGCCAATGCCCAGCAGCACCGTGATCAGCCCCAGGTGGCTGACCGTGGAGAAGGCCAGGATCCCTTTGAGGTCGGTTTTCATCAGCGCGAACCAGGCGCCATAGAGCATCGTCGTCATGCCGATCAGGGAGACGATCACTGTCCACATCTCGCTGCCGGCGATAGCCGGATGCAGGCGGGCCATCAGGAAGATGCCCGCCTTGACCATGGTCGCCGAATGCAGGTAGGCCGAGACCGGTGTCGGGGCGGCCATGGCATGGGGCAACCAGAACTGGAAGGGGAACTGGGCAGACTTGGCGAAGGCGCCCAGCAGCACCAGTATCAGCATCATGGGATAGCGCGGGTCGGCGAGGATGATCTCGCCGCTGTCGAGCACCGTGTCCATGTCGTGGCTGCCGACCATGTCGCCCAGCAACAGCAGACCCGCCAGCAGCGCCAGCCCCCCGGCGCCGGTCACCGCCAGCGCCATGCGCGCCCCCTTGCGGGCATCGCTGCGATGTGACCAGAAGCCGATCAGCAGGAAGGAGGAAATGCTGGTCAGCTCCCAGAACAGCCACAGCAGCAGCAGGTTGTCGGACATGACGATGCCGACCATCGAGGCCATGAACAGGATCAGGTAGGCATAGAAGCGCCCGAAGGGCTCCTCGGGAGAGAGGTAGTAATGCGCATAGAGCAGGATCAACAGGCCGATGCCAAGGATCAGGACATTGAAGAGCAGCGACAGCCCATCGAGGCGAAAGGCCAGGTCCAGCCCCAGCATCGGCACCCACTCGGCGGTAAAGCGCAGCGCCTCGCCGGCCTGCAGGGCGGGCACTTGACTCAGGGTCAGCAGCAGTGCCAAGGCAGGTAGCAGCGCGGTCGACTGCGTGCAGTAGCGTCGGCCTCGTCTCTGGGTGAATACCGGTACCAGCATCCCTAGCAAGGGAAGCAGGGCTATCCACAGTAGTATCATCGGGCAGTCGTCCTGCGGGATCTCGGGGAATGGGGCTCCTTCGCGTGCGCCTCACGCGCGGACGCCATCGCGTTTTCTCCACACTCTAACGCAAAGGGGCAACCCTCGCGCACCTTGCGCATTCAATGTGTTGTCATCGGTGATGGGCGACCAGGCGCCTTTAAATGTACAGTAGTTATACATGATAATATATCTTGTACATCTTATTCGTGCCTTGGCCGAGCCGTTTCCGCAACGGCTCTCAAGGGCGCCGGTGCGCAAGTCGACAGTAGATCGGTGTCGTATCGGCACTGTTTCGATCCGCTCGCCAACGCCTGAACGGACTGGCCTGGCGGGCGGTTCTGGGCGATGATCGGGCGGATCATGGAAACGTCCTGCAGGAGCGATGATGAGACGGATGCTGACCACCCCCCTGCTGCTGGCCGTGCTGGCCGGCTGTCAGGCCGCGCCCCCCAGCGAAGCCAGCGTGGCCCGCGAGGCGGATCGCGACGCGGCGACCGACGCCGTGGCCGAGGTCGAGGCCGGCGAGCCGGCGGCCCCGGCGGGCTTCGTGAGCTGGCTGACCGACTTCCGGCGCGAGGCGCGGGCCGAGGGCATCGGCGAGGCGACCCTGGCACGGGCCCTGGACGGCCTGCGCTATCGCCCGCGGGTGATCGAGCTCGACCGCTCCCAGCCCGAGTTCGTGCGGCCGATCTGGCAGTACCTGGACAGCGCCGTCTCGGCGACCCGGGTGACCACCGGGCGGGAGCGCCTGGACGCGCATCGCGCCACGGCCCGGGAGATGGAGCGGCGCTACGGGGTGCCGGCCGAGGTGATCGTCGCCATCTGGGGCATCGAGAGCAACTACGGCGGCAATTTCGGCGACTTCTCGACCCTGGAGGCCCTGGCCACCCTGGCCTACGACGGCCGCCGCCGCGACTTCGCCCGCGGCGAGCTGCTCGCGGCGCTGCGCATCCTGGAGGCCGGGGACATCTCGCCCGAGCGCATGCTCGGCTCCTGGGCCGGGGCCATGGGGCACACCCAGTTCATTCCCTCGAGCTTCGAGGCCTATGCCGTGGATGGCAACGGCGACGGGCGGCGTGACATCTGGGGCAGCATCCCGGACGTGATGGCCTCTACCGCCCACTACCTCGACCGGGCCGGCTGGCAGGCGGGGCAACCCTGGGGCGTGGAGGTCCGTCTCCCCGACGACTTCGACTACGCCGAGACCGAGCTTGCCACCCGTCGCCCCAGCCGCGACTGGGCCGAACGCGGTGTGCGCACGCTGGACGGGGAGCCGCTGCCCGAGTTCGAGGCGGCCTCGGTGGTCGTGCCCGGCGGCGCCAAGGGCCCGGCCTTCCTGGTGGGCCCCAACTTCCGTGCCATCCTGCGCTACAACAACGCCACCAGCTACGCCCTGGCGGTGGGCACCCTGGCCGATGAGATTGCCGGTCGCGAGGGTATAGTGCAGGGCTGGCCCCGGGAAGAGCAGCCGCTGAGCCGAAGCCAGGTGCGCGAGATGCAGCGCCTGCTCAACCAGCGTGGCTTCGAGGTGAGCACGCCGGACGGGATCATGGGCCCCAACACCCGCCGGGGCCTGCGTGAGTTTCAGGCCGCCATCGGCACCACCCCGGATGGTTTCGCCACCCTCAACCTGCTCGAGCGCCTGAAGCGCTGAACCCTCGACCCGGAGGAGACCATGACCCTGACACGTTACCGCCTGGCCCTGCTGGCCGCCCTGCTGTTGAGCGCCTCGTCTCCCGCCATCGCCGATGAGGACAAGGTCTTCGGCTGGGTGGAGAAGGCGACCCTGGAGCCCTGGGGGGTCGAGGTGAAGGCCAAGCTCGACAGCGGTGCCTTGACCTCGTCACTGGACGCCCGCGACATCGAGCGCTTCGACAAGGAGGGCGAGGCGTGGGTCCGCTTTCGCCTCAGGCTCGAGAACGAGGCCAGCGGCGAGACCTTCACCGAACGCATGGAACTGCCGATCTATCGCAGCATTCGCCTGCGCGGCGCTGGTGGCACCGACCGACGTCCTGTGGTGCTGATGAAGGTGTGCCTGGACGACACCGTCTATGAGGAGCAGTTCAGCCTGCGCGATCGCGAGGAAATGAACTATCCGCTGCTGCTCGGGCGCCGCTCCATCGGCCACCTGGGGCTGCTCGACGTGCGCGCGACCTTCCTCAACGAACCCGACTGCGACGACGATGCGCCCTTCGTCGCCCACGACCCCGACGAGGACGACTAGCGCGGGTCAGAAGAGCCGGGCGAGCAGGGCGGTCACCGCGGTCTCCACCCGCAGGATGCGCGGGCCCAGGTGGATGCCCTCGCAGCCCGCCGCGAGCAGCTGGTCCACTTCCCAGGGGATGAAGCCCCCTTCCGGCCCCACCAGCAGCAGCACGGGCTCGTCGAGGCCGCGGGGGCAGTCGCCCGGCATGCCGGGGTGGGCCACCAGGCCCCGGCGGTCCGCCAGCAGGCCCGCCAGCCGCTCCTCGACGAAGGGGCGAAAGCCCTTGGCCAGGGCCACCTCCGGCAGCCGGGTGTCGCGGGCCTGCTCAAGGCCGAGCACCAGATGGCGGTGGATCTTCTCCTTGCCGAGTTCCGGCGACTGCCAGTAGCTCTTCTCCACGCGGCGCGTGTTTAGCAGGGTGATCCGCTTCACGCCCAGCGTGGTGACGTGCTCCAGGGTGCGGGCCAGCATCCGCGGGCGGGGCAGGGCGAGCACCAGATGTACCGGCAGCGCCGGCGGCGGTGCCTGGTCCAGGGCGGCGACGTCGAAAAGTGCCTCGTCGTCGTCCAGGGCCAGCAGTTCCCCACGCCCCAGGCGTCCCCCCTCGATGCCTAGCGTCAGGACGTCGCCGGGGCTCGCCCGGTGCACCTCGCGCAGGTGGGCCAGGCGCCGCGGGTCGCGGACCCGGGCCAGGCGGTCGTTCTCGATGTCGTCGGGAGAGAGCAGGATCAGGTTCATGGGGCCTTGCCGCGTTGGAGACTGAATGGTGGCTATGCCTTGCATGGTGGGTGTCGCGGTGCACAATAGCCGTACAGGGGCAGCCGCCCCTTCGTATAACAAGGAGCAGCGCCGTGCGCGTGATTCGCAAGTATGCCAACCGCAGGCTCTATGATACCGAACAGAGCCGCTATGTGACCCTCGAGGACCTGCGCGGCCTGATCCTCGACGAGGTGCCCTTCCGCGTGGAGGACGCCAAGAGCGGCGAGGACCTGACCCGCACCATCCTGCTGTCGATCATTATCGAGCAGGAGCAGGCCGACGGCGATGCGCAGGTGTTCTCCAACGACCTGCTCGCCCAGTTCATCCGCGTCTATGACATGGCCCAGCCCTTGCCCCTGTCCCGTTACCTGGAGCAGGGCACCAAGCTGATGCTCGAGCAGCAGCAGCGCATGCAGGACCAGTGGCAGAACGCCATGCGGCACTCGCCCATCGAGCTGATGCGCGAGCTGGCGGAAGAGAACATGAAGTTCTGGCAGAAGACCATCAACCAGGCCGGCCCCCCGGACGAGGAAGACAAGGGCAGCGGCAAGCCCTGAGCGGCGTCCTGGGCGAGTTTCTGACATAATGCTGCGATGTTTCTTGCAGGTTGTGAGGTAGCACAGCGGATGAAGGTCCTGATCATCGGCGGCGGTGGCCGCGAACACGCCCTGGCCTGGAAGGTCGCCCAGTCCCCGCGGGTGGCGACCGTCTACGTGGCCCCCGGCAATGCCGGCACGGCCCGCGAGCCGGGCCTCGAGAATGTCGCCATCGGCGTCTCCGACCTGGCGGGCCTGGTGGCCTTCGCCCAGGCGCAGGACGTGGCGCTGACCATCGTCGGGCCCGAGGCGCCGCTTGTCGAGGGCGTGGTCGACCGCTTCCGCGAGGCCGGCCTGGCGATCTTCGGGCCGACGGCCGGTGCGGCCCGGCTCGAGGGGTCCAAGGCCTTCTCCAAGGATTTCCTGGCCCGCCATGCCATCCCCACCGCCGACTACCGCACCTTCACCGCGGTCGCGCCGGCCCTCGAGTACCTGGCCGAAAAGGGCGCGCCCATCGTCATCAAGGCCGATGGCCTGGCCGCCGGCAAGGGTGTCATCGTGGCCATGACCCATGATGAGGCCGAGACGGCGATCCGCGACATGCTCGAGGCCAATGCCTTCGGCGATGCCGGGGCCCGGGTGGTGATCGAGGAATTCCTCGAGGGCGAGGAGGCGAGCTTCATCGTCATGGTCGACGGTGAGACGATCCTGCCCATGGCCACCAGCCAGGATCACAAGCGGGTCGGCGACGGCGACAGCGGCCCCAACACCGGCGGCATGGGCGCCTACTCCCCGGCGCCGGTGGTCACCGACGAGGTCTTCGAGCGCATCATGGCGCGGGTCATCCGGCCCACGGTGCGCGGCATGGCCGAGGAAGGGCACCCCTACACCGGCTTTCTCTACGCCGGCCTGATGATCGACGCCGACGGCAATCCCAAGGTCATCGAGTACAACTGCCGCTTCGGCGACCCCGAGACCCAGCCGATCCTGCTGCGCTTGGCGTCAGACCTCGCCGAGCTGTGCCTGGCCGGGGCCCGTGGCGAGCTGGCCGGCCTTGCCTGTGACTGGGACCCGCGTGCCGCGGTGGGCGTGGTGCTGGCCGCCGGGGGCTACCCGGGCCACTACCGCAAGGGGGATGCCATCGAGGGGCTGGAGGCCGCCGAGGCCGCTGGTTGCAAGGTCTTTCATGCCGGCACCGCCGAGGATGCGCAGGGTCAAGTGATCACCGCCGGGGGGCGGGTGCTCTGCGTCACCGCCCTGGGCGACGGCGTCGGGGCGGCCCGCGACCTGGCCTACCGGGGCGTGGCCGAGATCGCCTGGCCCGACGTGCTCTACCGTCGCGACATCGCCTACCGAGCCATCGCCCGGGAGCGCGGTGACGCCTGACGGCGTGCGGCCCCGCAACAACGAGATCAGGAGCGAGGATGGAGCGTGTCAGACTGAGCTTTCCCGCGGAGGACGTGGTGCACCGTCACCCGCTGACGGTGCGCATCACCGACATGAACTACGGTCGTCACCTGGGCCACGATGCGCTGGTGTCGCTGCTGCACGAGGCCCGTGTGGCGGCCCTCGCGTCGCGGGACCTTCGCGAGTGGGACCTGGGCGGCTATCCCTGCGTGGCGGCGGATCTCGCCGTGCAGTACCAGGCCGAGACGCGCTGGCCCGATGCCCTGGTGGTGGAGACGGCCATCCCCGCGCCGGGACGCAAGGCGATCGGTGTCTACCATCGCATCCTGCGCGAGGCCGACGGCGTGACGGTGGCCACAGCGCGCATCAACCTGATGCTGGTCGATCCGCAAAGCGGCCGACCGGTGGCCATCCCGGCCGACGTGCGGGAAGCCCTGGCAGGAGCGAACTGATGTCCCGGGAGTATCCGATCATCGCCCTGACCGGCTCCTCCGGTGCCGGCACCACCACGGTGAAGCGCACCTTCGAGCGGATGTTCGCCCGGGAGGCCGTGCATGCCGCCTTCGTCG
Source organism: Halomonas sp. 11-S5 (assembly GCF_029889825.1). Lineage (NCBI taxonomy): Bacteria > Pseudomonadati > Pseudomonadota > Gammaproteobacteria > Oceanospirillales > Halomonadaceae > Halomonas > Halomonas sp. 11-S5. The sequence goes on along the minus strand of NZ_JARANW010000002.1, from coordinate 25,640 downwards.
ACGGCGATGCCTTCCACCGCTACACCCGTCAGGAGCTGGCGCAGCTCATCCTCGACGAGCCCGAGCGCAAGGACGAGCTCTCCCATTTTGCTGTGGAGGCCAACCTGCTCGACCGACTCGAGGCGCTGTTTCAGGAGTATGGCGAACACGGCAATGGCACCTACCGCCACTATATCCATGCCGAAGACAAGCAGATGATCGAGGCTGGCTACCAAGTGGGCACCTTCACCGAATGGCAGCCGCTGCCCTGCGGCACGGACCTGCTGTTCTACGAGGGGCTGCACGGGGGACTGGTCACCGCCGAGCTCGACATCGCCCGTCACGTGGACCTGCTGGTGGGGGTGGCGCCGACCATGAACCTCGAGTGGATCCAGAAGATCGATCGCGACATGCGTCACCGCGGTTACGCCCAGGAGGCGGTGATCGATACCATTCTGGGGCGCATGGACGACTACGTGCGCTACATCCAGCCACAGTTCTCGCGCACCCATATCAACTTCCAGCGGGTGCCCACGGTGGATACCTCCAACCCCTTCGAGGTGCAGGACATCCCCACCGACGCCGAGTCCTTCGTGGTGATCCGCTTCCGCGACCCGGCCACGGTGGACTTCCCCTACCTACTGGCGATGATCCAGGATGCCTTCATGAGCCGGCCGCACACCCTGGTGGTGCCGGGGTCGCGGCTGTCGCTGGCCATGGAGCTGATCCTGGGGCCGCTGGTCCGTCACCTGCTCGCCCAGCGGCGCTTCCGCTGACCCGAGACCCGACCGAGAGGAACGACCCCCATGGATTGCCTGTTCTGCAAGATCATCGATCGCGAGATTCCCGCCGACATCGTCTACGAGGACGATGCGGTGCTGGCCTTCAACGACATCAATCCCCAGGCCCCCAGCCACCTGCTGATCGTGCCCAAGCTGCATATCGCCACCCTCAACGACATCGAGGAGGGCGACCTGGCGCTGGTCGGCCGGCTGCAGTACACCGCCGCCAGGCTGGCGGCGGAGAAGGGCTTCGCCGAGGCGGGCTACCGGGTGGTGATGAACTGCAATGACCAGGGTGGCCAGACCGTCTATCATATCCACATGCACCTGATGGGCGGTCGTCGCTTCACTTGGCCGGCTGGCTAGCTGGCGCTCTGCGGCTCGCGCCGCGCGCGACAGGCGTACGATGCATCAGGTGCATTCTCGAGAGACCCGCCATGACCCCATCCCTTTCCCGCACCGACAACCTGATCCACCAGTTCGATACCGTGTTGAGGACCCTGGTGCCCCACGCGGCCGCGCCTTCGCGCCCATCGCCTGCGACCGTGGAGCTCCGCGACGAGCCGCTGAGCGACGAGGAGCGGCGGCACGCCGCCGGGCTGATGCGCATCAACCACACCGGCGAGGTGTGTGCCCAGGCCCTCTACCAGGGCCAGGGGTTCACCGCCAAGCTGCCGGAGGTGCGCGGCCAGATGGAGCAGGCCGCCCAGGAGGAGATCGACCACCTGGCCTGGTGCGACGCCCGGCTGCAGGAACTTCATGACCGACCCAGCCTGATCAACCCGCTGTTCTACGCGATCTCCTTTGGTCTCGGCGCCACGGCCGGCGCGGTGGGCGACCGGATCAGCCTGGGCTTCGTGGCCGCCACCGAGGAACAGGTTGGCCACCACCTGGAGGAGCACCTGGTCAAGCTGCCGCCGGGTGACCGGCGCTCGCGCGCGGTGTTGCGCCAGATGGCCATCGACGAGGCCCACCACGCCCAGCTGGCGCTGGAAGCCGGTGGCGCCCGCTTCCCTGCACCGGTCAAGCTGGGCATGAAGCTGATGTCGAAGGTGATGACCAAGAGCGTCTATCGCATCTGAACCAGCTTGGTCATTTGCTCCTGAAGGAAGCGGCGCTGGGGACAGGTCGTAGAGGGGGTCCTACGCCATGGATGGCGTCGGTAGCGCCCAGGGAGGGGTTCACAGCGCCCCCTCGGAGACCTGTCGCCAGAATAGCCGCTGGTGCAGGATACCCCAGTAAAGTGCCTACTCCTCGACGATGGTGAAGGAGTGGGTGATCTCGACGCCGCCCTTGACCAGCATGATGGAGGCGCTGCAGTACTTCTCGGCCGAGAGCTCCACGGCTCGCGCCACCTGCTTCTCCTTCAGTCCCTTGCCACTGACGGTGAAGTGCACGTGGATCTTCGTGAAGACGCTGGGGACCTCGTCGGTGCGCTCGGCTTCGAGGCTGGCGACGCAGTCGGTGACGTTGGCGCGGGCCTTGTCGAGGATATTGAGGACATCGAAGGAGGTGCAGGCGCCCATGCCCATCAGCAACATCTCCATGGGCCGCGGGCCGGTGTTGCGGCCGCCGTGGTCGGGCGGGCCGTCGATCACCACGCTGTGGCCGCTGCCGCTCTCGGCAACGAATTGACGACCATCGGTCCATTTCACGCTGGCTTTCATGATAAGGGTTCCTTTTCAATTGTCGGCCAAAGGGCGCCAGCATACAGGGGTATCGTGGCTGTCCATAGCGAGAGGCGCCGGGGACAGGACGTAGAGGGGGTCCGAGGACCAGGGATGGCCGAGGTAGCGTACACGGACGTATTCACAGCGCCCCCTCGGCGGTCCGGCGCTCCGGGACCTGTCGCCGGAATAGCCTCGAGCGATCCTGCCACCTGCGAACAGCCTACAGTTCATCCCCGCAGGTGCCGGTCCAGGTCGGCCAGACGCTCGGGCGTGCCCACATCGACCCAGGCGCCACGGTGGTGGTGGCCGCCGACGCGCCCCTCGTCCATGGCGCGCCTCAGCAGCGGCGCCAGGGCGAAGGCGCCGGGGGGCTCGTGGGCCACCAGCGCCGGGTCGAGCAGGCTGATGCCGGCGAAGGTGAGCCGTGGCTCGCCTTCGGGGTGCACCCGGCCATCGGCGTCCAGGCGGAAGTCGCCCTGTGGGTGGTGGTCGGGGTTGTCCACCAGCACCAGCCGGGCCAGGTCGTCGTTCAGGGCGGGCAGGCTGGCCGGGTCGAGGTCGCACCAGACGTCGCCGTTGACCAGCAGGAAGGGCGCCTCGCCGAGCAGCGGCAGCGCCTGGCGGATGCCGCCACCGGTCTCCAGTGGTCTCGTTTCCCGGCTCCAGGCGATGTGCACCCCGAAGGCACCGCCGTCACCCAGCGCCGCGACGATCTGCTCTGCGCGGTAGCTGACATTGATGACCACCTCGGTGATGCCGCCTGCCCGCAGGCGCTCCAAGTGGTGGACGATCAGCGGCTTGCCGCCCACCTCGAGCAGCGGCTTGGGGCAGTAGTCGGTGAGCGGACGCATGCGGGTGCCGAGTCCCGCGGCCAGGATCATCGCCCTCATGCGCCGGCCTCCAGGCGCGCCGCCAGCGCCGGGCGGAAGGTGTCGACGAGCCAGGTCGTCAGGCTCGCATGGCCGGGCAGGTCGGCGAGGCTGTCCTCCAGGTGGCCAAGGAAGTGCGGCAGCCGCTCGAGGTAGCCTTCGCGGGCGTCGCGCAGGGTCAGCCGGCAGAAGATGCCCAGCACCTTGAGCGCGCGCTGGGCGGCCATGGCCTGTGCCTGGCGATGGAAGGTGGCGGCATCGACATCGCCGGGAAGCCGCCCGTCGGCGACGGCACGCACCCGGAAGGCCTCCACCCAGGCGGCGAAGCGGGCCGGGGGAAAACGGCAGTAGCGGCCGCGCAGCAGCGAGATCAGGTCGTAGCTGAGCGGGCCGGCCACGGCGTCCTGGAAGTCGATCAGCTGCAGGGCCTCGTCCTGCACCATCAGGTTCATGGCATCGAAGTCGCGATGCACCGCGACCACCGGCTGGGCCAGGGCCTCGGCGATCAGGGCCTCGCGCAGGGCCACCCAGCCCGGTGGGGCGGTCATGCCCAGCCACTCCCCGAGGCACCAGTCGGGGAAGAGGTCGAGCTCGCGGCCGAGCAGGGCGGCGTCATAGGTGGGCAGCCCCGCGACGGGGGCGCAATTCTGCAGTGCGTGGATCAGCTCGAGGGCGCGCTCGTGCCAGGCCAGGGTGGCGGGGGCGTCGTCGTCCTGGAAGCAGTCCTGCAGCGGGGTGTCGCCCAGGTCGTCGAGCTCGATGAAGCCCTGTGCCAGGTCCACGCCATGCAGGGCCGGCACTGGCAGGCCGGCCGAGCGCCACTGCTCGGCGATGGCCACGAAGGGGCGGCTGTCCTCCCGGTCGGGTGGGGCATCCATCAGCATGCGGGTGGTGCCGTCGGGCAGCTGCAGGCGGAAATAGCGCCGGAAGCTGGCGTCTCCGGCCGCGAGTCGCACCACGATGGCGGACGCCGGGAGCTCATGGCGGCGGGCAGCCCACTGGCGCAGGCGTTCCGGTCTCGTGGGGTCGGTGGCCTCTGGCATCGTCGTCTGGCTCCTTGTGTGAGAAGGCGGGGGCGGTTGACGGCCCCCCGGGGGCCCCGCATGCTGAGTTCCCGACAGCGTCGGCGATGGCAGGGCCCATGCCGGCAGGACAGGCCGGGTGCGGCCTGTATAATACCGATTCAACCCGCCAAGGACATCGTGGAGCATGGGCAAGCGACTCTCGTGGACATGGACGGCCCTGGCAGGCCTGGCCTGTACCGGCCTGGCGAGCGGGCCCCTGGTGGCGGCGCCGCCCGAGCCGTTGCCGGCCGACCAGCTGGACTGGCAGCCCTGGGGCGACGCGCGCCCTGCTGGCGCGCTGTGTCGCGGCCGCTACGTGATGCCGGATTACCGGCTGCCGCCGCCGGCCGGCGAGAAGGTCGCCAGCGAGTCCGACCGCGCCGACTACGGGGAGGGGGGCGAGACGATCCTCGGTGGCGAGGTGCTGCTGCGTCGCGGCAGTGCCCAGCTCGAGGCGCCACGGGTGCGCGTGCCCGGCAGTCGCGAGACCGCCTATGCCGAGGGGCCCCTGGCACTGCGCGACAGCGGCCTGCTGGTGCGCGGCAAGGCCGCGGAACTGTCGCTGAACAGCGATGCCGCCAGCATCGACAGTGCCCACTACGTGGCCCATGAGCAGCGCCTGCGCGGCGATGCGGTGCGCCTGGCGCGCCTCGAAGATGGCCGCTATCGCCTCACCGAGGCGAGCTTCACCACCTGCGAGCCGGGCAGCGAGCTCTGGCGCCTGGTGGGCAATGACATCCTGCTCGACCGTGAGCGTGGCGTCGGCACCGCGACCCATGCCCGGCTGGAGATGGGCAAGGTGCCGGTTTTCTACTGGCCCTGGCTGCGCTTCCCCCTCGACGAGCGCCGCCAGAGCGGTTTCCTGTGGCCGACGATTGGGCTCTCCACCGATTCGCTGGACTATGCTCAGCCCTATTACTGGAACATCGCCCCCCACCATGACGCCACACTCACGCCGCGCTGGATCAGTGACCGCGGCCTGCTGCTGGGCGGCGAGTACCGCTACCTGTTCGAGCAGGATGCGGGGCAGATCGAGGGCGCCTATATCGCCGATGACCGCGCGGCGGGAGACGAATCCTCCGACGCCTCCGCGCTGGAGAATGGCGATGACCGCTGGTACCTCGACTATCGCCATGCGGGCCGCTTCGATGCCCGCACCCGCTACCGGCTGCGCTACGGCGCGGCCAGCGACGGACGCTACTTCGACGACTTCGGGCGCGGCTTCGGCGAGGGCGATATCGGCAGCATGCCGCGGCTCGCCCAGCTCGACCACCGTGGCGATGTCTGGCAGCTGCAGGCCAGGGCCCAGGGCTACCAGAAGCTCGACGACCCGCTGCTCGAGCGCGACAAGCCCTTCTACCGGCTGCCTAGCCTGACCGCCAACGCCCGCTGGTCCCAGGGCGGCGGCTTCTACCAGCAGTGGCGCTCCAATGCCACCCACTTCTGGCGTGACGTGGACGAGACGAAGGTCCCCATTCGCGAGGCGGCCAACGGGACCCGGCTGCACCTCTCGCCGGCCATCGGCTGGCGCCTCGACGAGAGCTGGGGCCATCTCGAGCCGCGCCTCGAGTGGCTCGCCACCGCCTACCAGCTCGACTACGGCGAGCGCGAGACCGCACGCGACGAAGGCCTCACCCGTAGCGTGCCGGTCGCCACCCTCGACGCTGGCCTGGTGTTCGAGCGGGAGCTGGACCTCGGCGGCCGCGGCTACCGCCAGACCCTGGAGCCGCGCGTCAACTATGCCTATGTGCCGGCCCGCGACCAGACCGAGTTCCCGGAGTTCGACACCGCCGAACAGGCCTTCTCCTGGAACCAGCTCTGGTCGCCCTACCGCTTCTCCGGGAGCGACCGGGTGGGCGACCTCAATCGCGTCTCACTGGGCCTCGAGTCGCGGCTGCTGGCCGATGCCAGCGGGCGCGAGAGGCTCTCGGTGGGGGTCGGGCAGGCCTACTACCTGGAGGATCGCGCCATCGACATGGCGGGTGACCCGGATACGCTGCCGCCGGAGTCGAACTTCCAGAGCTACTATCGGGCGACGCGCGAGCGCTCGCCGCTGGTCACCCGGGCGGACTGGCAGATCACCGACCAGTGGCGCTCGCGCTGGCAGTGGCTCTACGACGACCACCTCGATCAGACCGAGAGCACCTCGCTGGCGCTGCAGTATCGCGCCGATGCCGGCCACGTGGTGAACTTCGGCTATCGCTGGCAACTCGAAGGCTTCGACCCGTCCCAGGAGGACGAGGACGTGGTCAACTACAACCGCGAGGAATACGACGTCTCGTTCGCCTGGAAGGCCAGCCGCCGCCTGGACCTGATCGGGCGGCTGCTCTACGACAACACCAACGAGCGTGCCCTGGAGCAGCTGGCGGGTGTCCAGTGGAACGACTGCTGCTATGGTCTGCAGCTGGTCTGGCGCGAGTGGATCGACGACAGTGACACCGCGAACACCACCGAGGACGACCTCACCGACCGGGGGGTCTTCCTGCGCTTCGTGTTCAAGGGGCTGGGCGGCGTCGGCGGCGAGGCCGACAGCTACTTTGAGACGGCGATCCCGGGGTATCGGGCCACCGCCCTCGGCCGGCGCTGACATTCGCCCCTGGCATTCGACCCCTGACATTCGACAATGACGAGAGGAAAGAGAGACATGCGCAGTCGACGTATCGCCACCCTGGCGCTGGCCCTGTGCCTGCCCCTGGCGGGGCAGGCACAGGATGCCGACCCCATGGACGCCCCGCCGCTGGGTCGCCAGGCGCTGGATCGCATCGTGGCGGTGGTCAACGATGGCGCCATCATGCACAGCGAGCTCGAGGAGCGTGTCGCCCAGACGCGCAGCCAGATCGCCCGCCAGGAGCAGGGGGTGCCGCCCGACGAAGTCCTGCGCCGGCAGGTCCTGGACCGCATGATCGTCGAGGAGATCCAGCTGCAGATGGCCCGTGACGCCAACCTGAGCGTCGACGACACCGAGCTCAACGGCCAGGTGCGGGCCATCGCCGAGAACAATGGCATGACGCTGGACCAGTTCGCCGACGCCCTCGAGGCCGATGGCCTCTCACTCGGTGTGGTTCGCGACCAGGTTCGTCGCGAACTGATGATGCGCCAGCTGCAGCAGCGCCGGGTCGCCAGCCGCGTCAACATCTCCGAGCGAGAGGTGGACCGCTTCGTGGAGCAGCAGAGCGCGAGCCGCGAGCAGGCCCGCCAGGCCCTGTTCCAGCGCAAGGTCAATGCCGAGATGGAGGAGTGGATCCAGGAGATCCGCAGCCGCGCCTTCGTCGACAACCGCCTCGCGCAGCCCTGATGAGGGTCTCGGGCGGCGCGCCGGTGCTGGCCCTCACCTGCGGCGAGCCAGCGGGCATCGGGCCGGAACTTGCGGTGATGCTGGCCGCCGACGAGGCGCCCGCCGCCCGAGTGGTGGCGGTGAGCGACCCGGACCTGCTGGCCGAGCGCGCCGCCCTGCTCGGCTGCCAGGTGGTGATCCAGGTGCTCACCCCCGGCGAGCCCCCGCCGGCGCCACGCCGCGGGGTGCTACCGGTGTGGCCCGTGGCGCTGCGGGTCCCCTCGCGTCCCGGCGTGCTCGACACCGCCAATGCCGGCCATGTCCTCGAGACCCTGGACGTGGCGATCGGCGCCTGCCGCGCTGGCCGGGCCGACGGCATGGTCACGGCCCCGCTGCACAAGGGCGTGATCCTCGATGCCGGCCATGCCGGCTTCACCGGCCACACCGAGTACCTGCGCGATGCCTGCGGGGTAGAGGAGGTGGTGATGATGCTCGCCACCGACAGCGCCCTGCATGCCCGCGAGGCGGACTGGCGGGGCGAGGCGGTCCTGAGGGTGGCACTGGCCACCACGCACCTGCCGCTGCGCGAGGTGGCCGACGCCATCACCGCGCCCCGGCTCGAACGCCTGCTGCGCATCCTTCATGCCGATCTGCAGCGCTGGTTCGGCATCACGGCGCCGCGTATCGCCGTCTGCGGGCTCAACCCCCATGCGGGGGAGGGCGGCCACCTGGGCCGCGAGGAGCTGGACGTGATCATTCCGGCCCTGGAGGGCCTGCGCGCCGAGGGGCTGGCCCTCGACGGCCCCCTGCCCGCCGATACCCTGTTCACCCCGCGCCACCTCGAGGGCGTCGATGCGGTGCTGGCCATGTACCATGATCAGGGCCTGCCGGTGCTGAAGTATGCCGGCTTCGGCCGCGCCGCCAACATCACCCTGGGGCTGCCATTGGTGCGCACCTCGGTAGACCATGGCACGGCCCTCGACCTGGCCGGCACGGGCCACGCCGACCTCGGCAGCCTGCGGGTCGCCGTGGCCCTGGCCGCCGAGATGGCTGGACGTTCCACTACGACACCTGCGTGAGGGACGCTGGGGGCAAGCCGAAGAGGAGGTCCTACGCCATGGATGGCGTCGGTAGCGTACAGGGATGTATTCACAGCGCCTGCTCGTAAGCCTGTCGCCGGAAAAGCTCCGTGCACGGAAATAGCTCAAGACCCTAGTGACAGAAGGACACCCCTGAATGGCATCCCGCTCCCCGGTTCACCGGGCCCGCAAGCGCTTCGGCCAGAACTTCCTGCGCGACCCCGGCGTCATTTCGCGCATTGTCCGTGCCATCGGGCCTCGTCCCGGCGACCGGCTGGTGGAGATCGGCCCCGGTCAGGGCGCCCTGACCGAACCGCTGCTCGACGCCGCTGGTGGCCATCTCGAGGTGATCGAGCTTGACCGGGACCTGATTCCCGGCTTGCGCGTGCAGTTCTTCGACAAGCCCGGCTTCGTCATCCACGAGGGCGATGCCCTGAAGGTGGACTTCCGGGCCCTGAGAGGCGACGGAGCGGCGCTGCGGGTGGTGGGCAACCTGCCCTACAATATCTCCACGCCGCTGATCGTCCACCTCCTCGCGGCTGGCGATGCCGTGGCCGACATGCACTTCATGTTGCAGAAGGAGGTGGTCGAGCGCCTGGCCGCCGTCCCGGGCGGCCCCGACTGGGGGCGGCTCTCGGTGATGGCCCAGTACCACTGCCGGGTCGACGCGCTGTTCACGGTGCCGCCCGAGGCCTTCGTGCCGCGGCCCAAGGTGGAATCGGCCATCGTCCGCTTTACCCCCCACCCGGCCCTGCCGCACCCTGCGCAAGACGAGGGGCTACTCTTCACCCTGGTGCGCGAGGCCTTCGGCCAGCGGCGCAAGACCCTGCGCAACAACCTCAAGGGCCGTATCGACGCGGTGACCCTCGAGTCACTGGACATCGATCCGGGGCGACGCCCTCAGACGCTCAGCGTCGAGGAGTTCGTGCGTATCGCCAACCACCTGGCCGCGGCCGGGCAAGGAGAGGCCTCATGACCCTGACCACCCCGGAAGGGCTCGACCATGCCATCCGTGTCGATGTGGCGCCGGACTTCCGCACCGAGGAGTCCTCGCCCGACGAGCAGCGCTTCGTCTTCAGCTATACCGTCACGGTGCACAACACCTCCCGGCACAGCGTGCAGTTGCTCGCCCGCTACTGGAGGATCACCCAGGGCAGCGGCAAGGTACAGGAGGTGCGCGGCAAGGGAGTGGTGGGCCAGCAGCCGATGATCGGCCCCGGCCAGACCTTCCGCTACACCAGCCGGGCGATCCTCGACGGCCCGGTGGGGGTGATGGAGGGCGCCTATACCTGCGTCGATACCGCCAGCCAGCGTCCCTTCGAGGTGTCCGTCGCCCCCTTCCGGCTGGCCGGGCCCAACCAGGTGCACTGATCCCAGCGAGCCGACCCTATCGAATCGACCCTATCTACTTGACCCAGGGAGCCGCGATGACCACCTATGCCATCGGCGATCTGCAGGGCTGTCACGACGAGTTCGTCGCCCTGCTCGAAAAGCTCGACTTCGACCCGCACCGCGACCGCCTGTGGCTGGCCGGCGACCTGGTCAATCGCGGCCCCGGCTCGCTGGCCTGCCTGCGCGAGGTGATGGCGCTGGGCGAGGCCGCCACCACCGTGCTCGGCAATCACGACCTTCACCTGCTGGCGGTGGCCAGGGGCGGTGCCCGGGAGAACCGCAAGGACACCCTGGCGCCGGTCCTCGGCGCTCCGGATCGCGAACGCCTGCTCGACTGGTTGCAGTCGCGCCCGCTGCTGGTGCGCCGGTGCTCGGAGGAGCGGGGCGATACCGTCATGACCCACGCCGGCCTGCTGCCGCAGTGGTCGGTCGAGCAGGCCGCGGGGCTGGCCGGCGAGGCCGAGTCGCGCCTCGCCGGCGAAAGAGCCGGGGCTTTCCTCGAGGCGATGTACGGCAACGCCCCGGCCTGCTGGCGAGGCGATCTCGACGGCCTCGACCGCCTGCGGATGATCATCAATGTCTTCACTCGCATGCGCTTCATCGATGCCGCCGGGTGTCTCGACTTCGCCGCCAAGGAGGGGCTCGACAGCGCGCCGGCGGGCTTCGCCCCCTGGTTCCAGTTTCCCCGCGACGACGACCCCTGGCTGCTTTTCGGCCACTGGGCCGCGCTGCAGGGCGAGACGCCGGCGAGCCGGGTGCGTGCCGAGGCGCTGGACACCGGCTGCGTCTGGGGCAATCGCTTGACCGCCCTGGATCTGGAGAGCGGCAGGCACATCAGCGTGCCGAGTCGCCGGCGCTGAGTCCCACCCCTTCCCGACCACGAGGCTGCCATGACGACCTTCCAGCATCTCGATATCCCGACCCTAGCCGGCTGGCTTGACGAGCGACGCGAGCTGGCGCTGGTCGACATCCGCGACCCGCAGAGTTTCGCCCAGGGCCATATCCCCGGCAGCCGCCGACTAGACAACGACACGGTGGGCGCCTTCATCGAGGAGGCCTCGCGTGAGTCGGCCTTGGTGGTGGTCTGCTACCACGGTCACTCCAGCCAGCAGGCGGCGGACTGGCTGGCCGGTCAGGGCTTCGCCGAGGTCTACAGCCTCGATGGCGGCTTCATTGACTGGCAGCTTCGCCACCCCGCCCGCGTGGAGCCCTGAGCCATGAACGAGGATCCGCACCTGCAGGGGCTCGAGGTCTACCGGGTCGGTGGAGCAGTGCGCGACGCCCGGCTCGGCTGGCCGGTCAAGGACACCGACTGGGTGGTGGTAGGGGCTACACCGGAGGAAATGCGCCGACGGGGCTTCAAGCCGGTGGGGCGCGACTTCCCGGTCTTCCTGCATCCCGAGAGCCATGAGGAGTTCGCCCTGGCGCGCACCGAGCGCAAGTCCGGCCACGGCTACACCGGTTTCGTGGTTCATGCCAGTCCCGAGGTGACGCTGGAAGAGGACCTGGCACGCCGGGACCTGACCATCAATGCCATGGCCGAGACCCCCGAGGGCACCCTAGTCGACCCCCACGGCGGCCTAGCCGACCTGGACGCGCGGCAGCTGCGCCACGTCTCGTCGGCCTTCGTCGAGGACCCGCTCAGGGTGCTGCGCACGGCGCGTTTCCTGGCCCGCTACGCCGGCCTGGGGTTCGTCATCGCCGAGGAGACCCGCCGGCTGATGCGCGAGCTGGTGGAGAGCGGCGAGCTGGCCCACCTGGTGGCCGAGCGCGTCTGGACCGAGACCGAGAAGGCGCTGGGCGAGCCCTGGCCGGAGGTCTACTTTCAGGTGCTGGACGACTGCGGCGCCCTGGCGGTGCTGGTGCCGGAGCTGGCGGCCGATCCAAAGGCCCTCGACGAGGCGCTGGGGCGCCTGCACCGCTTGCCGGAGGACATCGAGGCCGAGTCACAGGCCCGCTGGCGCTGGGCGCGGCTGGTGGAGCATCTGGATGACGAGGACCGCGACGTCCTGGCCGAGCGGCTGCGCCTGCCCCGCGCCCATCGCGAGCTGGCCAGCCAGGCGGCCCGAACCCGCGCCCTGCTGGCTCGGGTGGCGCGGCACGGCCTGGACGGCGCGCGGGTGATGGCCTGGCTCGACGGCATCGACGCCTGGCGCCGTGGCGACCGGGTGGCGCCGCTGATCAGCCTGGTGAGCCTGGACGACCCGGGACTGGCCGAGGACCTGGCCCTGGCCTGGAGGCTGGCCTGCCAGATCCTGCCGAAGGCGCTGGTGGCGGAGGGCTATAAGGGGCGTGAGCTGGGCGAGGAGCTCGCCCGGCGGCGCTGGGAGGCCATTGACGGCGCGCTCGCGAGCCCTGATATACGGTCCTGAGGCTCAGTCCGGCGAGGAAATGCACCGGCCCTGCCAGACGAACGCCACCGGCCAGAGGCGTTGACCACCGGCCTCGAAGTCGCCCCAGTGGGCGCGGTAGGGCCTGCCGGTGAGCGGGTGGCGGGTCTCGGGCAGCAGCTCCGCCAGTGGCTTCAGCACGAAGGCGTGGTGGAGGATCTCGTCGCGGGGCAGCTCGACGTCATCGTGGCGGCCGGTCAGGTCACCCACGGTGAGCAGGTCGATATCCAGGGTCCGGGGGCTGAACTTGGGAACGCCCGTGCGGCGGCCGTTGGCGAACTCCAGCCGCTTGCACCAGGCCTGCAGCTCGCCCACCGGACGGTCGCTGTCGAAGGCCACCACCAGGTTGTAGAAGTTGCGACCATCCTCGAAGCCCACCGGTTCGCTCTCGAAGACCCGCGAGATGGCAAGCGAGCCGAAGGTCGCGGCCAGGGCATCCAGGCAGGTCCGCACATGGCGGTCGCGCTCGATGTTGCTGCCGAGACTGACGGTGATCCGGGCCATCAGGCGCTCCCTGTCCGTTGGCCGCGCTCGATGGCGACGCCCACCGCGGCGGCGGCGGGCACGGCGCCGGGCTTGCGCACGGTGAGGCGCAGCCAGGGAATGCCGAATTCGTCGCGTAGGGTTTCGGCCAGGCGCTCGGCGAAGGTCTCCACCAGGACGACGTCATGCTCGCCGGCGAAGGCGGCGATGCGCTCGCTGATGGCGGCATAGTTCAGGGTCAGGGCGATATCGTCACCCGCCGCCGCGGGGCGGATATCGGTGCCCAGCGTCAGGTCGAGCCGCAGCGTCTGGGTGATGGTGCGCTCCCAGTCATAGACGCCGATCACGGTGTCCACCTCGAGCGCTTCGATCAGCACAAGATCCATCGGGGCTCCCCGGGCCATGGGTAGTCGTGGACCGGGCGATGCGCCGGGTCCGCCTGCAGGCGCCCGATTGTACGCCAGCCAGGCCGCGGGCGACACCGGCGGGGCGGGCCTGTCCCGCGTCACCCATGACTGGCAGAATCACGGTTTCACCCCACAGGAGGCCGCCCGTGGAGGCGCCACTCGACCTCATCCTGCCGCTGATGGCGATCGGCTACCTGAGCGGCACCTGGCTCGGCGCACTGATGGTGTGCCGCCTGGCCGGCGTGGGGGACCCGCGGCTGGCCGGCTCCTGCAATCCGGGATTCTCCAACGTGCTGCGCCTTCACGGCTATCGGCTCGCCCTGGCCACCCTGGTGGTGGACGTAGTCAAGGGCATGCCGGTGCTGTGGCTGGCCATGCGGCTGGGCCTGCCGCACTGGGGGCTGGGACTGGTGGGGTTCGGCGTACTGCTGGGCCACAGCTACCCGGCCTGGCATCGCTTCCGGGGCGGCAAGGGCGTGGCCAGTGCCTTCGGCGTGATGCTGGTGCTCACGCCATGGGTAGCGCTCTGCTGCGCCGCGCTGTGGATGCTGTTGGCCTGGCGGGTGCGCACCGCCGCGGTGGCGTCGTTGGCCAGCGCCACCATGGCGCCACTGGCCAGCCTGTGGTTGGCGCCGGAGTTCGCCGGCGTGGTGATCGTCTTCACCCTGCTGGTGCTGGCGCGCCACGTGCTCAATATCCGGCGTCTTGGCAGGGGGGACGAGCCACCTCTTTAAGCTGAAAGCTTGAAGTGCGTCGCTTCGCTCCTGGAAGCTGGAAGAAAACCCTTGACCCCAATTTAGCGGGATCATGCTGCCTTCCAGCTTCCAGCTTCCAGCTTCCAGCTTCCAGCTTCCAGCTTCCAGCTTCCAGCTTCCAGCTTACGGCTCCCGAAGGGTATCCATCGGCCAGCGTGGTACCGCCTTCATGATGCCGGTTTCGTCGTGTTCGCCGGCCATCAGGCGCTGGGCGCCGACGTAGGCAATCATCGCGCCGTTGTCGGTGCAGAAGCGCCCGCGGGGGTAGTAGGCCCGGGCGTTGCGCTTGGCGCACTCCCGCTCCAGCCGCTCGCGCAGCCGTACGTTGGCACTCACGCCGCCGGCCACCACCAGGCGCTTGAGGCCGGTCGTATCCAGCGCGCGGCGGCATTTGATCACCAGGGTATCGACCACCGCCTCCTCGAAGGCGCGGGCCACGTCGGCCCGTGCCTGGTCGTCGAGCTCGCCGTCCTGCTCGAGCCGGCGTATGGCGGTCAGGGTGTGGGTCTTGAGTCCCGAGAAGCTGAAGTCCAGCCCCGGGCGGTCGGTCATCGGCCGCGGGAAGCGGAAGCGGCCAGGGTCGCCGGCCTCGGCCAGCTTCGCCACCTGGGGGCCGCCGGGATAGTCGAGCCCCAGCATCTTGGCCGCCTTGTCGAAGGCCTCGCCCGCGGCATCGTCCACCGATTCGCCGAGCAGGCGATACTGGCCCAGGCCGTGCACCTCGACCAGCTGGGTATGGCCGCCGGAGATCAGCAGGGCGACGAAGGGAAAGCCGGGGGGGGCGTCCTCCAGCATGGGGGCCAGCAGGTGGCCCTCCATGTGGTGGACGCCGAGCACCGGGATCTCCAGCGCCCGGGCCATGCCATGGGCGGTGCTGGCCCCCACCATCAGCGCGCCGACCAGCCCGGGGCCGGCGGTGTAGGCGATGGCGTCGAGCTCGTTGCGTGCCAGGCCGGCCTCGTCGAGCACCTGCTGGATCAGCGGCAGCAATCGGCGCGTGTGGTCCCGAGAGGCGAGCTCCGGGACCACGCCCCCGTACTCGGCGTGCATGGCGATCTGGCTGTAGAGGGCGTCGGCCACGAGGCCGCGCCCGGTGTCGAAGAGGGCGACGCCGGTCTCGTCGCAGGAGGTCTCGATGCCCAGTACGCGCATGATGATGGCTCGGTGGTGCGTGGAAAGGCGGCATTCTACGCCTTTTGCCCCGCAGGCGCAGTGCGCAGGGCGGAAACGATTTGCACACCATCGATGTGGCGACTAGAATATTGACCGCTGCAAGACTGGGTCGTGCACCCAGGAGTGGCTTTCCGCTTTCATGCATCGTTCCGGTTCGCCTGGCGATTCCGGTGACCGTTGCGTGATGGCGAGTGGTCCTCGCAAGGTGTGCGTACAAACCGAACTCAAGTTACCCAAGGTAGGTGAGTGCTTAATGCCTTCTGTCAAAGTACGTGATAACGAGCCGTTTGACGTCGCGCTGCGTCGCTTCAAGCGTTCCTGTGAAAAAGCCGGTGTTCTCTCGGAAGTGCGTCGTCGCGAGCAGTACGAGAAGCCGACCGCAGAGCGCAAGCGCAAGGCGGCCGCGGCCGTCAAGCGCCATGCCAAGAAGCTTCAGCGTGAGCGCAAGCGTTTCGAACGGCTCTATTGATCCGTACTGGAGTCGGTAGGGGCATCCAGCCCCTGTCGTCTCAAGAGGGACGCCAAGCGGCCGCCTAACGGTGGCCGCTTGTTTTCGTCTCCACTCCTCTCTCTCGCAGGTCTCGCAGGATGTCCGAATGTCCGGTCAGATTCCCCAGCGCTTCATCGATGACCTCCTGGCCCGTGTCGACGTGGTCGAGGTGGTTGGCGAGCGCGTGAAGCTGAAGAAGGCCGGGCGTAACCATTCGGG
The DNA here is from genome assembly GCF_029889825.1 of Halomonas sp. 11-S5. Classification (NCBI taxonomy): domain Bacteria; kingdom Pseudomonadati; phylum Pseudomonadota; class Gammaproteobacteria; order Oceanospirillales; family Halomonadaceae; genus Halomonas; species Halomonas sp. 11-S5. The sequence continues at coordinate 9,614 of NZ_JARANW010000002.1, read as the reverse complement.
CCTCTGTCCCTTCCATCAGGAGAAGTCGCCGTCGTTCACCGTCAGCGCCGACAAGCAGTTCTATCACTGCTTCGGCTGCGGCGCCCACGGCAATGCCCTGCGCTTCCTGATGGAGTACGAAAACCTGCGCTTTCCCGAGGCGGTAGAACAGCTCGCCGCGCGACTGGGCATGGAGGTGCCGCGTGAAGGGGCCGACGACCCGCGCGCCCAGGCCCGGGAGCGCAAGCGAAAGGAAGGGGTCAACCTGCTGGAGCTCTCGGCCAGCTACTATCGCGAGCGGCTGAAGATGCCGGAAGGGGAGGCCGCCCGCCGGTACCTGGCCGAGCGTGGGCTGTCGCCGGAGGTGCAGCAGGCCTTCGCCATCGGCTATGCCCCGGCCGGCTGGGAGGCGCTCAAGCGCCACCTCTCGGAGCGCGGCATCAGTGAGGCGGTGCAGATCGAGTATGGCCTGCTGGTGCATCGCGAGGACAGCGGGCGGACCTATGACCGCTTCCGCGACCGGGTGATGTTCCCGATCCGCGATATCCGCGGCCGGACTATTGCCTTCGGCGGGCGCGTGCTGGGCGACGCCAAGCCCAAGTACCTCAACTCGCCCGAGACGCCGGTGTTCCACAAGGGGCGTGAGCTCTACGGCCTCTATGAGGCGCGCCAGGCCAATTCGCGGCTCGAGCGGGTGGTGATCGTCGAGGGCTACATGGACGTGGTGGCGTTGGCCCAGTTCGGGATCCGCAATGCCGTGGCGACGCTTGGCACCTCGACCAGCGAAGAGCACCTGAGCCGGCTGTTCCGGATGGTCGGCGAGGTGGTGTTCTGCTTCGACGGCGACCGGGCCGGTCGCCAGGCCGCGGCCCGAGCGCTGGAGACGGTATTGCCGCAGATGATCGACGGTCGCCAGGCGCGCTTCATGTTCCTGCCCGAGGGGGAGGACCCGGATACCCTGGTGCGTCGGGAGGGCCCGGAGGCCTTCAAGGATCGCATCACCTGTGCCAGCCCGCTGTCGGAGTTCCTCTTCGATCACGCTGCCGAGGGGCGCGACCTGGCGACGATCGAGGCGCGCGAGCGCTTCGCCAGCCAGGTGCTGTCGGCAATCGGCAAGCTGCCAGAGGGGGTGCTCAAGTCGCTGCTGCTGACGGAGCTCTCGCGGCGCACCGGCGTCGACCAGTCACGCTTCGAGGCGCTGGTCACGCCCCGGGAAGTGCCGGAGGCCGAGCCGTCCCGCGCGGCGGATCCGGGGCGCGACGAGGCGCCTCGGCCCCGTCCGCAGCGCGGGGGCGGCCCGGCAGGGGGGGCGCTGAGCCTGATGGGGCGGGTGCTGCAGCTGCTGGTCCACGAGCCGCGGCTGGTGGAACGCCTGCCCGAGGAGAGCGACTGGTATCCCGGGGAGGACCCGGAGGCCCGGCTGTGCCACGAGGTGGAGCGGCTGCTGCGGGCGGGACGCTACCGCAGCGCCCAGGTGCTGCTGGCCCACTTCCACGGCACCGCGGAGGGCGAGCGGCTGGCCGAGCTGGCGCGCCGCGAGCTGCTCATCCCGCCGGGGGCGCGGGCCGCCGAGCTGGACGGACTGGTCGAGCACTTCCGTCGACACCGTCTCAGGCCGTCGCACCAGGAGGAAGTCGACGCCCTGCTGTCAAAGCAGCAGCGGGGAGAGCGGCTTTCGCAGGAGGAGCGCCAGCGCCTGATGGGACTGCTCTCCGAGCTCAAGGGGTGATGCAGGGGTGATGTAAGGCCCCGCCCCGCGGCAGGAAGTTGGCGGCGGGGTTGAATTTTCTCCTACGATCACCACATAGAAGGCAGTGCCTGAGAACGGCGCAACCTGACAACCTAACACACCTGAATGACTGCGCAAATACACCGAACTGGCAGAAAGGTGGTTTCACCCGCTATACTGTTCGGCTTATCGAGTTTTCACCGCCTCAAGTGCTTCAGGTGCTTCATTCTTCTTCGTCGAGATAGGGTTTCTATGGCTGGAAATGCGCAGCAGCAGTCACGTCTGAAGGAGTTGATCGCGCGCGGCAAGGAACAGGGCTTCCTGACCTATGCCGAGGTCAACGACCACCTTCCCGAGGATATCGCCGACCCGGATCAGGTGGAAGACATCATCGGCATGATCAACGACATGGGCATTAGTGTCGTCGAGGAAGCCCCCGATGAAGACACCCTGATGATGTCGGATCATTCCACGGACGAGTCGGCCGCCGAAGAGGCCGTCGCCGCTCTCGCGGCCGTGGAGAGCGACGTTGGCCGCACCACCGACCCCGTGCGCATGTACATGCGCGAGATGGGGACGGTGGAGCTGCTGACCCGCGAGGGCGAGATCGAGATCGCCAAGCGGATCGAGGAGGGCACCCGCGAGGTGATGTCGGCGCTGGCCTACCTGCCCGGTGCCGTGGATTCCATCCTCAATGCCTATGATGCCACCCAGGACGAGGAGGTCCCCGGGCGCCTCTCGGATCTCTTCTCAGGCTTCATCGATCCCGACGAGGGGATTCCCGGCGTGGCCGAGGCGGAGGTGCCAGAGGAAGAGCCCCGTGACGAGGCCGATGGCGACGACGAGGATGCCGAGGCCGAGGAGGAGGAGACGACTGGCGGCCCCGACCCCGAGGAGGCCCGGGCGCGCTTCGAGCAGATCCGCGGGCAGAACGCCGCGGCACAGGCCGCCATCGAGGCCCACGGACGCAGAGCGAAGGAGGCCCAAGAGGAGCTGGCGCGTCTCGCCCAGTTGTTCTCGCCGATCAAGCTGGTGCCCAAGCACTTCGAGCGCCTGGTGGGGCAGGTACGCATCGGCGTCGAGCAGGTGCGCGCCCAGGAAAAGGTGGTCATGCAGCTGTGCGTGAAGAAGGCGAAGGTGCCACGCAAGACCTTCATCAAGGCCTTCCCGGGCAGCGAGTCGAGCCCCGAGTGGCTCGACGAGTTCAGCGCCGCCAACCCGAAGTACGCGGCACGCTTGGCGCCGCTGCGCGGCGATATCCAGCGTGCCCAGCGCAAGATTGCCTTCGAGGAGGAGATGATCCAGCTTCCGGTGTCCGAGATCAAGGAGGTCAACCGCCGGCTCTCCATCGGTGAGGCCAAGGCGCGCCGGGCCAAGAAAGAGATGGTCGAGGCCAACCTGCGCCTGGTGATCTCCATCGCCAAGAAGTACACCAACCGCGGCCTGCAGTTCCTGGATCTGATCCAGGAAGGTAATATCGGCCTGATGAAGGCGGTGGACAAGTTCGAATACCGTCGCGGCTACAAGTTCTCGACTTACGCCACTTGGTGGATTCGCCAGGCGATCACTCGCTCGATCGCCGACCAGGCGCGCACTATCCGCATCCCGGTGCACATGATCGAGACCATCAACAAGCTCAATCGCGTCTCCCGCCAGATGCTGCAGGAGATGGGTCGCGAGCCGACCCCGGAAGAGCTTGGCGAGCGCCTCGAGATGCCCGAGGACAAGGTGCGCAAGGTGCTCAAGATCGCCAAGGAACCGATCTCCATGGAGACGCCCATCGGTGACGATGACGATTCGCACCTGGGCGACTTCATCGAGGACGGCACCATCCTGCTGCCCATCGACTCGGCGACCGGCGAGGGGCTGATCGAGGCCACCCGCAACGTGCTCGGTGGGCTTACCGCCCGCGAGGCCAAGGTGCTGCGCATGCGTTTCGGCATCGACATGAACACCGACCACACCCTCGAGGAGGTCGGCAAGCAATTCGATGTCACCCGCGAGCGGATCCGCCAGATCGAGGCCAAGGCGCTGCGTAAGCTGCGCCACCCCAGTCGCTCCGAACCGTTGCGTTCCTTCCTCGACGAGTAACCGCAAGAAAAGATAAGGATGGGGTGGGCATTGTGCCCCTCCCGAACGACAAGCCCCGCAGGTATCGCCTGCGGGGCTTGTTGCGTTGCGCTACCTTCTCGACGGCGCTCGTGACATCACGCCGGGTGTGTTCCTGCCGCACGGCGCGCCTCCTCGACGATCCAGTCATGCACGGCGGCCACCCGGCGATCATCCAGCGCGCCCGGGGCATGCACGATGCCGTAGTGCATGCCAGTGGGCACCCGCTGCGCGAAGGGGGCGATCAGGGCGCCGCTCTCCAGTTCACCGCGGATGAGGGTCTGGCGGGCGATGGCGACCCCCATGCCGGCGATGGCCGCCTCCATGGTCAGGTGGTTGCGGTTGAAGGTGTAGCCGCGGCGCAGGTTGAGGGGCGGGGCCTCGATGGCCTCCAGGTAGTGCTCCCACTCGGCATGCTCGTGGCTGCCGCGCCAGGCGGTGACGTCGTGCAGCAGCGGATACCAAGCCAGATCCGTGGGGTGGCGAAGGGAAGGGCGGCCCCGCAGCAGGGCAGGGGCGCAGACCGGGAAGATGTGCTCCTCCATCAGTGGCGTGATGGCGAGTCCCGGGGCGTGGCCGTCATTGAGGTCGAGGGCCAGGTCGAAGTCACCATCGCGCAGCGAGAGGCTGCTGTCCTCGGCCCTGACATGCAGTTCGATGTCGGGAAAGCGCGCCTGCAGCCGCGGCAGGCGCGGCATCAGCCACTTGTGCAGGAAGGAGGGCACCGAGCGCAGCCGGATCACCCCGCTCATCACCCCGCTGCGCAGCCGCCGCACCTCCAGGCCCACGGCCTGGTAGGCCTCGTCCACCACCGCGGCCAGTCGTCGCCCCTCCTCGGTCAATTCCAGTCGCCGGGGCAGGCGACGGAACAGCTTGAAACCCAGCCGTTCCTCCAGCTGCTTGATCTGTTGGCTTACCGCGCCGGTGGTGACATGCAGCTCCTCCGCCGCCCGGGTGAAGGAGAGGTGGCGGGCGCTGATGGCGAAGACCTTCAGCCAGGCGTGGGTCTGGGCGTGCAGGAGTCGGCTCATGGTTTAGCTGGGCTATACTGTGGGCGAGATATTCTGGTTTGCCGCCGGGGCAATGCCGCATCAGCATAGAGCCTACGTCAATCCAAGGCCAGCAACGTTCAGTAGTGCTGAACCAGGAGGCTGCGACGCTCCGCCCCGGCCACCCCGTCAGTCACGTGAGGTTCTTCCATGGCAATCAGCGTCTTCGACCTGTTCAAGATCGGCATCGGGCCCTCGAGCTCCCACACCGTGGGGCCGATGGCGGCGTCTCACGAGTTCGTCCAGGTGCTGAAGCGTCGCGACCTGCTGGAGCGCGTGACGCGCCTCGAGATTCACCTGCATGGCTCGCTCTCCGCCACCGGCAAGGGCCATGGCACCGATCGGGCGGTGGTGATGGGACTGATGGGCGAGCATCCGTCGCATATCGACCCGTCCATCGTCGCCCCGCGCGTCGAGGCACTGCTCGCGTCTCGGACCCTGCAGCTCGACGGCCACCAGGCGATCCCCTTCCACTGGACCCAGGACCTGCAGTGGCATGACGAGAGCCTGGCGTACCATCCCAACGCCCTGACCCTGGTCGCCCACGGGCACGGTGACACGCTCTATCGCAACGTCTACTACTCCGTGGGGGGCGGCTTCGTGGTCGACGAGGCCCAGGCGCGCTCCGGTGAGTTGGACAGCGACACCACGGCGCTGCCCTATGATTTCCATTCCGCCGCCGAGCTGATGGCGCTGTGCCGTATGCACGAGCTACGCATCAGCGAGCTGATGCTGGAGAACGAGAAGGCCTGGCGCAGCGAGGCCGAGGTGCGCACCGGCCTGTGGAAGATCTGGCAGGCCATGCAGGCCTGCGTGCAGACCGGGCTCGCCGCCGAGGGCGTTCTGCCCGGCGGGCTCGAGGTCCGGCGCCGGGCGGCCTCGCTGCACCGGCGACTGCTCGCCATGGACGGCGATGACAGCCTGATCGCTTCGACCTTCTCGGCCATGGACTGGGTCAACGTCTTCGCCCTGGCGGTGAACGAGGAGAATGCCGCCGGTGGGCGCATGGTCACCGCCCCCACCAACGGGGCGGCGGGGATCATCCCGGCGGTGCTGCACTACTACATGAAGTTCCAGCCCGAGGCCTGCGAGCGGGAGGTGGTGGACTTCCTCCTCACCGCCGGGGCCGTGGGTATCCTGTGCAAGAAGAATGCCTCCATCTCCGGCGCCGAGGTTGGCTGCCAGGGCGAGGTCGGCTCGGCCTGCGCCATGGCAGCCGCCGGCCTCGCCGAGGTGATGGGCGGCAGCGTGGGCCAAGTCGAGAATGCCGCGGAGATCGGCCTGGAGCACAACCTGGGGCTGACCTGCGACCCGATAGGCGGCCTGGTGCAGGTGCCTTGCATCGAGCGCAACGCCATCGCCTCGGTCAAGGCCATCAATGCCGCACGCATGGCCCTGCGCGGTGACGGCGAGCACTTCGTCTCCCTGGACCACGTGATCCGCACCATGCGCGACACCGGCGCCGACATGCAGGAGAAGTACAAGGAGACCTCCCGCGGCGGCCTGGCCGTCAATGCCATCGAGTGCTGACGGCCGCCCGGCAGCATCGGCCTCGAGCCAGAGCAGGCGCGATGCCCCGCCAGGGGCATCGCGCTTTTTTTACCTGACATTGTTTGCAAACTATTGATCACGCGGGCGTCTACACCATTGGTCGAGTTCGACGCTTCTCCTGTTGCCGTGCCGCGGCCAGTCCTCTAGCTTACGTTAACGTAAAGTGTCATCCGGGCTCTCGATACCGGAACCGTCACGACAATGATAACGGCCGACAATAACGACAATAGCATTCATGGCGGATCGCCCGAGCGATCCAGAGAGGACCCACCATGACCCAGGAATTCATACTGGAAACTCGCGGGTTGACCAAGGAATTCCGCGGCTTCACCGCCGTGGACGACGTCAACCTGCAGGTCCGGGAAGGGCACATCCATGCCCTGATCGGCCCCAACGGGGCCGGCAAGACCACCGTCTTCAACCTGCTCACCAAGTTCCTGCCGCCCACCCGCGGCGAGATCCTCTATCGCGGCAAGCCGATCACCAACATGCGGGCCAACGAGATCGCCCGGCTCGGCCTGGTGCGCTCCTTCCAGATCTCGGCGGTGTTCGCCCACATGACCGCCATGGAGAACGTGCGCGTGGCGCTGCAGCGCCGCCTCGGCACCTCCTTTCACTTCTGGAAGTCCGAGAAGAGCCTCGAGCACCTGAATGAGCGGGCCATCGAGCTGCTCGACGAGGTCGGCCTCAAGGAGTACGCCGACGTGCTCACCGTGGAGATGCCCTACGGGCGCAAGCGGGCGCTGGAGGTGGCGACCACCCTGGCGCTGGATCCCACGGTGATGCTGCTCGACGAGCCCACCCAGGGCATGGGCGCCGAGGACGTTGACCGCATCGTCGAGCTGATCCGCCGGGTCTCGACGGGCCGCACCGTGCTGATGGTGGAGCACAACCTCAGCGTGGTCAGCCGGCTGTGCGACCGCATCACCGTGCTGGCCCGCGGCAGCGTGCTGGCCGAGGGCGACTACCCGACCGTCTCCCGCGATCCCCAGGTGCGCGAGGCCTACATGGGCAGCGATGCCGCGGCGGAAGAGGAGGCCAGCGCATGAGCCAGGCAGCCGAGAACGTCACCGAATACCACGACCTGGACGGCGCCGAGATGCTGCGGGTCAGCGACCTGCACGCCTTCTACGGCGAGTCGCACATCCTCCACGGCGTCGACTTCGACGTGAGGCGCGGCGAGCTGGTGACGCTGCTGGGGCGCAACGGCGCCGGGCGCAGCACCACCCTCAAGGCGATCATGAACATGGTCGGCCACCGCACCGGGTCGATCGTCATCAACGGCACCGAGACCCTGGCCATGAAGCCGCACCGCATCCCGCGGCTGGGCATCGGCTACTGCCCCGAGGAGCGCGGCATCTTCTCGAGCCTCGACGTCGAGGAGAACCTGCTGCTGCCGCCCACGGTGCGCAGCGGTGGGATGGGGATCGACGAGATATACGCGATGTTCCCCAACCTCTACGAGCGGCGGCGCAGCCAGGGCACCCGGCTCTCCGGCGGTGAGCAGCAGATGCTGGCCATGGCGCGCATCCTGCGCACCGGCGCCCGCATGTTGCTGCTCGACGAGATCACCGAGGGGCTGGCGCCGGTCATCGTCCAGGCGCTGGGCGAGGTGCTGGTCAAGCTCAAGGAGCGCGGCATGACCATCGTGCTGGTGGAGCAGAACTTCCGCTTCGCCGCGCCGCTGGCCGACCGCCACTTCGTGATGGAGCACGGCCGCATCATCGAACAGATCAGTGCCGCCGAGCTGCCCTCGCGGCGCGAACACCTCAACTCCCTGCTGGGGGTATGACGGCTTGCCGTCCTCCCGCAGTTCATCCACCGCAATGCAACTCGCATCGACAACAACAAGCAGCCCCTCCCGGGGCCACGGAGATGACACCATGACCTTCAACCGAAAGACGCTTGCCAGCAGCATCGCCCTCGCCGCCGCCACCCTGATGGCCAGTGGCGCTCAGGCACAGATGAGCGACAACGAGGTACGCATCGGCTACCTGGCTGACATGTCCGGCACCTACCGCGACCTGGCGGGGCCGGGCGGCCTGGCCGCGCTGGAAATGGCCGTGGAGGACGTCGGTGGCGAGGTGAACGGTGCCCCGATCGAGGTCTTCAGCGCCGATGACCGCAATAGCGCCGACGTGGGCGCCAATACCGTGCGCGGCTGGATCGACCAACGCAACGTCGACCTGGTCGCCGGCCTGGTCGCTTCCTCGGTGACCATCGCCGTGACCAAGGTGCTCGAGGAGAACAACGGCCTGGGCATCGTCTCCGGCTCTGCGGCCTCCAGCATCACCAACGAGCACTGCACCCCCAATCACATCCACTGGGTCTACGATACCTACCCGCTGGCCAACGGCACCGCCAAGGCGGTGGTGGAGCAGGGTGGCGACACCTGGTTCATGCTCACCGCCGACTATGCCTTCGGTCATGCCCTTGAGGGCGACGTGACCAAGGTGGTGGAAGACAACGGCGGCACCATCGTCGACACCATCCGCCATCCGTTCCCGACCAACGACTTCTCGTCCTATATCCTCCAGGCTCAGGGCTCCGGCGCCAAGATCGTCGGCCTGGCCAACGCCGGTGCCGACACCGTCAACGCCATCACCACCGCCAGCCAGTTCGGCCTGACCCAGTCCGGCCAGCAGCTCGCCGGCCTGCTGATCTTCCTCAACGACGTCCACGCCATGGGCCTCGAGGCGACCCAGGGGCTGCTGCTCACCACCGGTTGGTACTGGGACATGGATGAGCAGGCCCGCGAGTGGTCCGAGCGCTACTTCGAGCGGGTGGGCAGGATGCCGACCATGGTCCAGGCCGGCATCTACTCCAGCACCATGCACTACCTGAATGCCATGGCCGAGGTCGGCACAGACGACCCCATGACCGTCAAGGCGAAGATGGCCGAGACGCCGGTCAACGACTTCTTCTCTCGCAACGGCCGCATCCGCGAGGATGGCCGCATGGTCCACGACATGTACCTGGCCCAGGTGAAGTCCCCGGAGGCGTCCACCGGTGAGTGGGACGTCTACGAGATTCTCGCCACCATTCCCGCCGAGGAGGCCTACCGGCCGCTCTCCGAGAGCCAGTGCAAGCTGGTCAACAACTGATTGGAAGCGGAATCGGCGGCGGCCGCGGGCGCCCCCCCGCAAAACGGAGCTGCAACACAATAGGGAGTAATTATGGGGTGCGCGGGTGGTGGT